>JBBTDS010000063.1:38269-43581 GCA_038060875.1 Acidobacteriota bacterium
ACGAGGACGCTGCTGACCTTGGCCGAGTTCGAGCGGCTTCCGGACGACGGGCTGCGGCACGAGATCAACGAAGGGGAACTCATCTCCATGACCTGGCCAAAGTCGGGCCACACACTGACCGCACGTATTATCGATCGCGCACTCTCCCGGTTCGCTGAAACCCGGGATCTGGGTCTGGTGCTCCTCGAAGCCGGCTACCTGCTCTCGTCCGACCCACCCACGCTGCGGGCTCCCGACGTGTCTTTCCTGCGGGCCGGGCGGGTCTGCCACATCGATCCGGACCGCTACATCGAAGGCGCGCCCGATCTGGCAGTCGAGGTCGTCTCACCCGGGGAGTCCGCCCAGGACCTGGCCGAGAAAGTCCGGCAGTACCTCGCCGCCGGCGCTCACGCCGTCTGGGTCGTCTACCCGAAGACGCGCGAGGTGCACGTGTTCCGCCGCTCCAGCGCCTCCGTTCTCACGCAGAACGACGTTCTCGAAGCGCCGGAACTGCTGCCGGGATTCTCGGTTCCGGTGAGCGAGTTGTTCGCTTAGGTCGGCAGCCGGATCAGCATCTTGCCGACGCCGTCCTCGTAGTTCTCCAGAATGGAGAAGCCGCGCTGGACTTTTTCGAGCGGCACCTCATGGGTGAGCATCGGCGCGAACAGGCGGCGGCGCTCGCGCACCAGCTCCAGCGCCGTCTCCGATTCGCGGTTGGAGCGGCGCACGTTGTAGAAGACCAGTTCCTTGCGGCGCATCACGTGGAACTCCAGCGGCACCTGGACTTCGGCCGGGATGCCGGTGACGACCACGCGGCCGGCGCTGCGGGTGACGTGCAGGCACTGGTTGATCGAGGGGCCGCGGGCGGCGCAGTCGATGGCCGCATCGACGCCGCGCCCGCCGCTCTCGCCGAGGATCTCGCGCACCGGATCGACCGCCAGCGGATCGATGGCCGCGTCCGCGCCGAGCCGCAATGCCAGCTCCCGCCGGTGGGCGATCGGCTCGACCGCCCAGACGCGCCCGGCGCCGCAGAGCTTCAGCACCGCGATCGTCATCAGGCCGATCGGTCCGGCGCCGAAGACCGCTGCCCGCTCGCCGGGCCGCGGCGCGGCCAGCGTCAGCGAGTGCAGCACCACCGCCAGCGGCTCGAACAGCGTGGCCTCCTGGCAACTGAGGTCAGCCGGAAGCGGCAGCAGATTATGCGCCGGCAGGTTGACATAGTCGCGGAAGAAGCCCGGATCCTGCGGCGTGCTGAAGAAGCGCAGGTTGGCGCAGACGTTGTGGCGGCCGCTCAGGCAGAATTCGCAGTGGTAGCAATAGAGGGCCGGCTCCAGCGCGGCCCGGTCGCCCGGCGCCCAGCCGGAGACACCGGGCCCGACTCTGGTCACCACCCCGGCCGGCTCGTGTCCCAGCACCATCGGGTAGACGCACGGCGTGTCGCCGACGCCGCCCTCGGCGAAGTAGTGCAGGTCGGAGCCGCAGACGCCCACCGCTTCCACCCGCACCTGCACTTCGCCAGGTCCCGGCTCCGAGGCCGGCTTCTCGACCAGGCGGAAGCGATGGGGTTCGAACAGTTCGGCGACGCGCATGGGGTTGGCGGTGGCGGCGGGGCGGCCGGCTACTTCTTAAACAGGTTATCAAAGGCCGCCCGGGCATTGTTGGCGCTGCGCGGCTCCGGGCTCGGGACCGTGATGGCCGCGCCGGGCGGGGCCGAATCGCGCGCCACCGTCACCCGCGGCTCGAACAAGGCGCACTCGTTGGCCTTGTCCTTGACCGCGATCCGCTCCGGGATCGGCTTCAGGCACTGGAAGCGGGTGGCCGGCTCGAAGTGGGCGCACTGCTTGCAGCAGTGTAATGCCACCGCGCACTTCGGACAGAGGCCCTTGAAGTCGGTCCCGTTCGGCACGGCGGTGGCGCAACTGTAACAGCGCGCCGCCGTGACCGCCTGGACCATCCGCGGCAGCCGGGGCCCGGTCACGTCGATGGGCGGGCGCGGCCCCTGCCGCCGTTCCTCGTCTCGCATCCGGCCGGGCTCACGGAAGCCGCGGTCAGAATCCATATAGCCGCGCTGGCGGTATTTTCGGTCGTCATCCATGGAGGATCTCCGACTCGTTGAAGCCTTCTCTGAGTTCGGCGGCGGCGCGCCCCCAACCGGGCACTTGAAAACCCGTTTGGCCGGGGGGTAGGTGGAAGCCCACCTCGGTCAGGAGCAACTCAGGGGGGTTGCGGGACGCCTCACGGCCTGGAAGCAGCAGCCTTCCAAGCCCGCCGACGTGTCAAATCCATATGTACCACGGTTCGGGTACCGGAATCCAGCCCCTATTTTGACCTAGGGGTTACAAGTCCCATAACCGCCGCCAACTTGCGGCCAGCACAATTTTCCGCTTCGCCTTGCGACCGGCGTCGCAACTCTCCAGCAAACGTCATGACCGTTTGCTGTGGCCTGTGACGCGCCCCGTTTGCGGGCGCAGCGCGCCGCCGCGGCTGGTAGCCGCTCAGGGCCCTCCGCCCGTGCCCCATTTCAGCAGGTTGCCGCACGGGCGCCTCAGCGGGTCCCCGTAGTGATTGGGGCTGATGCGCACCGCATAGCCCACCCGGCCGGTCTGCTGCGGAACGATCTCTTTCTGAAAGACCACTTCGGTGCCCCGCTGCTCCACCGGCGGCAGCAGCATCACCTCGCTGTCTTCGAGTTGCCCGTTGACGCCCACCCGGCCCATCACCACCTCCACGCGCACGTCGTCGGGCTGAAGGCCGGCCAGTTCGACCACGGCGCGCACCGGAATCGGGTGGCCGCTCAGAACGGGGCCGTCCACCGGCGAGCCAATCTCCATGAACCGGACGTTGCTCCAGACTCTTGCGACTTCCTCGTTCCAGCGCGCCTTGTGGCGGGCCAGGGCGAAATCGTCGGCCCGCATTTCCTGGAAAAACGCGTGCGCGGGCCCGTAGAGCTGCGAGGCGTACTCGTCCACCATTCGCCGGCAGTTGAACTGGGGGCTGAGGTACATGAGCGAGCGCTTCATGCGGCGCATCCACTCGCGGGGCACGCCCTGGTCGCGCTCGTAGAAGGCCGGCGCCACCTCGTTTTCCAGCAGCGAGTAGATGGCGGTGGCGTGGGCCTCGTCCTGGTCCTCCGAATAGGGGATGCGGTCGCCGATCGCCCAGCCGCCGGAGTATTCGTAGGCCTCGTCGAACCAGCCGTCGAAGACGCTGAGGTTGAGCACGCCGTTGATGCCCGCCTTCATGCCGCTCGTGCCGCAGGCCTCCTCGCCGCGCCGCGGATTGTTCAGCCAGAGATCACAGGCCTGCACCAGGTGGCGGGCCACGTGGATGTCGTAATCCTCCAGGAAGACCAGGCGCTTGGCGAGGTCGGGGTCGCGCGAGAGTTGTACGATGTGGCGGATCAGCTCGCGGCCGGGGTGGTCCTTCGGGTGCGCCTTGCCGGCGATCACCACCTGCACCGGCCGCTCGGGGTGGCACAGGATCCGCTTCAGCCGGGTGGCGTCGCGGAACAGCAGGGTGGCGCGCTTGTAGGTGGCGAAACGGCGGGCGAAACCGATGGTGAAGGCGTCCGGATCCAGCACTTCAGCCGCCCGGCGTAATTCGGCCGAAGAGGCCTTGCGGTCCCGGGCGAAGGCCACCTGGCGGTCACGCACAAAGGCGACCAGTCGGCGCTTGGAGCGCCGGCGGGCCTCCCAAAGCTCCTGGTCCGGAATCTCCGCAACCTGCTCCCAGGCGTTAGGGTCGGAGAGGCGCTCCCGCCAGTCCGGCTGGAGGTACTGCTCATAGAGCGTGGCGAGCTCGGTGCTGAGCCAGCTCGTCAGGTGGACGCCGTTGGTGATCGACGTGATCGGGATCTCCCACACCGGCAACTGCGGCCAGAGGTCCTGCCACATCTCCTGCGAAACCTCCCGGTGCAGCCGGCTCACGGCGTTGCGCAGCGAGGAGGTCTTGATGGCCAGGATGGCCATGGTGAACCGCTCGTGTGGGTCCGCGGCGTTGCGCCGGGCCAGCGCCATCAACTGCTCGAAGCCGATGCCGGTCTCGCGGCAGTACTCCTGGAAGTATTCCCACATCAGGCCGGGATCGAAGACGTCGATGCCGGCAGGCACCGGGGTGTGGGTGGTGAAGACGTTGTTGGCGCGGCAAGCTTCCAGGGCTGCGGTGAAGCCGAGCCCGTGCTCGAGCATCAGCAGGCGCATACGTTCCAGTGCCAGAAAGGCCGAGTGGCCTTCGTTCATATGGAAGACGGTGGGTTCCAGCCCCAGCGCCTTCAGCGCCCGGATGCCGCCCACGCCCAGCACGATTTCTTGCCTGACCCGCACGTGGTTGTCGCCGCCATAAAGCTGGGCGGTGATTTCCCGGTGTTCCGGCCGCTCGTTCTCGGGGATATTGGTGTCCAGAAGATACAGCTTCACCCGCCCGACCTCCAGCCTCCAGACCTTGATGAAGACCGGGCCGGTGGGCAGGTTCACCTGGACCCTGAGCTCGGCGCCGTTCACCTCCACCGGCTGGACCGGCAGCAGGTAGAAGTCGTTGACCGTGAACTTTTCCTGCTGCCAGCCGTCGGGGTTGAGGTATTGCTGGAAGTAGCCGGTCTGGTAGAGGAGGCCCACCGCCACCAGCGGGATATCCGCGTCGCTGGACGCTTTCAGGAAGTCGCCCGCCAGTACCCCCAGGCCGCCGGAATAGACGGGGAGGCACTCGCTGAGGCCGTATTCCATCGAAAAATAGGCCACCAACTGGTGGTCCCGGCGGGCAGGCGCCCTGTGCAGGTATGCGTCATAATGCTCACAGGCGCGCCGGTACAGCGCCAGATAGCGCGGATCGGCGGCCATCCGCTCCAGGGTCGCCTGCGGGGCGCGTCCCAGCATGGCCACCGGGTTGTGGCCGCAGGCGTGCCAGAGGTCGGCGTCCAGTCGCCGGAAAAGTGTCCGGATCGCAGGCTCCCAGCTCCACAGCAGGTTGTAGGCCAGATCTGACATCCGGGCGAGCGCCGGAGGCAGCGCCGGCCGCACCAGAAACTGCCTAACTGGTTGAACTTGAAATGCCATCTGAGCCTGCTACTCTGAACATACCAGAGATCGTCCGGCGCCGGGGATCCCCCTAGGGGCGCCCGCCACGGGAAGTGGAACCTGAATTGCTACTATACGTTTAATGGCTTACGTCATCGTTGACACTTGCACCAAGGATGAACTCTGCATCGAGGCCTGCCCGGTCGATTGCATCCACCCGAAAAAGGATGAAGCCGATTATGAGCAGGCCAAGCAGCTTTTCATCGATCCGGAAACCTGCATCGATTGCGGGGCCTGCATCCCGGTCTGCCCCACCAATTC
>JBBTDS010000064.1:0-1416 GCA_038060875.1 Acidobacteriota bacterium
GACTTCAGGAAGTGCCCGGCCATGTTGTCGGTGATCAGCGTGGTGGGGATGCCGTCCTGCTGAAGCTCCCAGGCGGTGAGCCGCGCGCCTTGCAGGAACGGCCGCGTCTCGCCGGCGAACACGTCGATGCGCTTGCCGGCCGCGACGGCGGCGCGGACCACGCCCAGCGCCGTGCCGTAGCCGGCGGTGGCCAGCGCGCCGGCGTTGCAGTGGGTGAGCACCGTCTTGCCGTCGGGAACGAGCGCCGCGCCGTGCCGGCCGATGGCCCGGTTGATGGCGATGTCCTCGCGCTTGATCTCGACAGCCTCCCCCACCAGGCGTCGGCGAATCTCCTCCACCGGCCGGTGGCGCACTTCCGCGTACACGCGCTTCATGCGCTCCAGCGCCCAGAACAGGTTGACCGCGGTGGGGCGCGTGCCGGCCAGGGTGCGCACGATCTCGTCAAACTCGGCGTCGAGGCCGGCCGAATCCTCCCGCAGCACCCCGAGCGCCACGCCCATGGCCGCCGCCACGCCGATGGCCGGCGCCCCGCGGATCACCATCGACCGGATCGCCTCGGCCACTTCGCGGTAATCGCGGCAGGTGACGTACACCTCCTCGCGCGGCAGCCGCCGCTGATCGATCATCACCACGCCGGCCTCGGTCCACTGAATGGTCTCGATCATAGCTGTTGCCGCTGCGCCAGCAGCGCAATGAAAAACACCATGTTGTACGCCGCGTGCATCACGGTGGCGGCGGCGGTCGAACCAGTCCGGTAGCGCATCCAGCCGAAGGCCGCTCCGGCGCAGGTGATCAGCAGAACGTGCTGCCACGACCACGCGTACTCGGGCCCGTGCAGGCTCGCGAACAGCAGCGCCGTCAGCACGATGGCCGGCGGCGCACTGATGGTGCGGATCGCCCACGGCAGCAGGAAGCCGCGGAAGGCCAGCTCCTCGCACAGCGGGCCGAGCGTGACGGCGAAGAAGCCCACCAGGAATATCGATACCGGATCGCGCAACAGCTCCAGCAGGGGCATCTTGATCTGCGGCGGCCGCAGCAGCGTGCCGGCAACGATGACGCCGCCCGCAGTCAGCACGCCCACGAGCGCGCTCCTCCAGAAGCGCTCACGCAAAGCCACCCAGCCGAGCGAGCGCCAGAACGGCCGGCGATGTTTCCCGCGGATCAACCCCCAAAGGGCCAGAAACCAAAACCCCCAGAACAGGAACTGCACCGCCAGCACCTGGGGCGCCTTCATCGAGCGGGGCGCTCCGAAAACCATCGAGACGCCCAGCACCAGCGCCGTGGCCGCCACCAGCGCCGGCAGGGCGAGCGCCACCATCGAGAGCACGTCGAGGGAACCCCAGACGGGGTCGCGCCCGGTGGGGGGCGGCGGCGGATGGGGGGCCGCGGTGTCCCGCTCGGGCTCCGGGGGCGGCG
>JBBTDS010000064.1:1516-4634 GCA_038060875.1 Acidobacteriota bacterium
GGCGGCGCTGCGATCGGCTCGGGCGTGCTCATCCTTCACGCTCGATCAGGGCCGCGGCCACCAGCGGCACCATCAGCTCGTGGTGGCCGGTGAGCGAGATGCCGCGCCCGCCGGCGCCGGCGTGCGGCCGCTCGACCACGTTGACCCGGGGCCGGTAGTGTTGCAGGAAGTCGAGGTTCACGGTAGTGAAATTCTCCAGCCGATGGCCGAGGTTGCGCACCACCGAAACCGCCTTCAGGAACACCTCGGGGAGAACGACCGCCGAGCCCACGTTGAGATACACGCCGCCGTGGTCGAGCTCGGTAACCAGCGTGCAGAACAGCCGGAAGTCGCGGTGCGTGGCCCGCCCGATGGCGGCCGGATCGGCGCCGGGGTGCGCGTGCGGCGTGTCGGTCCCGATGGCCACGTGGACCGTGACCGGGACCGCGGCACGCCAGGCGGCCACCAGCAGGCTCTGGCCGGCGTAAAGCGGATCGGCGAGCTGGGTGAGCCGGCGCCCCAGCGCCTCGCCGATGCCGACCGAGTCCTCCTCGGCCTCGCGCATGGCCAGGTTCATCTCGCGCCCCGTCTCCTCCGCGGTCCCGAAGCGCCCGTCGGGCAGCACCGCCTCGACGTCCTCGCTGGTGCGGCCGGCGATGGCGATCTCGAAATCGTGGATGGCGGCCGCGCCGTTCATCGCGAACGCGGTCGCGCAGCCGCGCTCCATCAGGTCTATCAGCACCGGCGCCAGGCCGCACTTGATGACGTGGCCGCCGAGTCCCCACACCACCGGCTTGCCGGCCTCGCGGGCGACCGCGATCGCGTCCACCGCCGCGCGGAAAGATTCGCCGGCCAGGATGCGCGGCAGCGATTCCAGCCAGCCGCGCACGCCCGCGCCCTTCTGGTAGGGTCGCGCGAAGTCTTCGGCGCTGACCTTGCTGCGGCGCGCGCGGATCGGTATGGTCTTCAGCGCCGCGAAATCCAGCGGCTGCTTGTCGTATCGGCTCATGCGGTTGACCGGGGCGCGCCGCGGCGTTCGTTGCCGAGGACCTTGGCCAGCGCCTGGCCGGTGTAGCTCCTGCGGCTGCGCATCACCTGTTCCGGCGTGCCGGCGGCGACCACGTAGCCGCCCTCCTCGCCCCCTTCCGGGCCGAGGTCTATGACCCAGTCGGCCGACTTGATCACGTCGAGCTGGTGTTCGATCACCACCACGGTATTCCCCAAGTCTACCAGCCTCTGGAGCACGTCCAGCAGTTTCTTCACGTCGTCGAAGTGCAGCCCGGTAGTGGGTTCGTCCAGGATGTAGAAGGTGCGTCCGGTCTGGCGCCGGCTGAGCTCGCGGGCCAGCTTGATGCGCTGCGCCTCGCCGCCCGACAGCGTGGTCGAGGACTGGCCGAGGTGAATGTAGCCGAGCCCCACGTCCATCAGCGTCTGGAGTTTGGACTGGATGGCCGGGATGTTGACCAGCACCCCGGCGGCCTCCTCGACGCTCGCCTCCAGCAGGTCGGCGATGGAGCAGCCCTTGTACTTGACCTGGAGCGTCTCGTAGTTGTAGCGGCGGCCGCGGCAGAGGTCGCAGGTGACGTAGACGTCGGGCAGGAAGCTCATCTCGATGCGCTTCAGGCCGTCGCCCTCGCAGGCCTCGCAGCGCCCGCCCTTGACGTTGAAGCTGAAGCGCCCCGGCCTGTAGCCGCGCTCGCGGGACTCGGGCAGCATCGCGTAGAGATCGCGGATGGGCGTGAAGACGCCGGTGTAGGTGGCCGGATTGGAGCGCGGGGTGCGCCCGATCGGCGACTGGTCGATCTGGATCGCCTTGTCGATGTGCTCCAGGCCCTCGATAGAGTCGTGCGCGCCGGGATCCTCGCGCGACTTGTAGAGGCGCCGCATGAGCGCGCGGTAGACGATGTCGGCGACCAGCGTCGATTTGCCGCTGCCGGAGACCCCAGTGATGACCATGAAGACGCCGAGCGGGAACTCGACGTCGATGTCCTTGAGGTTGTGCTGGCTCGCGCCGCGGACGACGAGCTTCGTGCCGTTGCCGCCACGGCGCCGCGCGGGCAGAGCGATCTCGCGTTCCCCCGCGAGGTACAGGCCGGTGAGCGAGGCCGGGTTGCGGGCCACCACCGGGGGCGGGCCGCAGGCGACCAGCTCGCCGCCCAGCCGGCCGGCGCCGGGGCCCAGGTCCACCACGTAATCGGCCCGCCGGATGGTCTCGGCGTCGTGCTCGACCACCAGCACGGTGTTGCCCATGTCGCGCAGCCGGACCAAGGTATCCAGCAGGCGGGTGTTGTCGCGCGGGTGCAGCCCGATGGAAGGCTCGTCGAGCACGTACAGCACCCCGCGCAACTGCGAGCCGATCTGGGTGGCCAGCCGGATGCGCTGCGCCTCGCCGCCGGAGAGCGTCGCCGCCGAGCGGTCCAGGCCGATGTAATCCAGCCCCACCGCCGACAGAAACTCCAGCCGGTGCCGGATCTCCTCCAGGATGCGCCCGGCGATCAGCATCTCCCGCTCGGTGAACCGCCAGCCTGCGGCCAGCGGCAGCGCCCGCGCCACCGGCAGCGCGGTGAACTGCGCGATCGAGAGGCCCTGGACCAGCACCGCCAGGCTGCTGGGCTTCAGGCGCCTTCCGTTGCAGGCCGGGCACGGCGCGGGGGACATGTAGTCCATCAGCCAATCCCGGTAGCCCTCGCTGGATTCCGTGTAGGTCTCCTCCAGCAGCCTCAGGATGCCCGGGAACTCGCTCGCGCCCTCCAGGAGCAGCGACTGCGCCTTCGCCGGCAACTGCTCGAAGGGCGCCGCCAGGTCGATGCGCAGCCGCCGGGCGGCTTCCCTCAGGCTGTGGGCCATGTAGGTGGAGCCCGCGCCGGGCCCCAGGCCGCCGTCCAGCAGAGGCTTGGCCGGGTCGGCGATCACTTTGGACGGGTCGAAGGTCCACTTGCTGCCCAGCCCCGTGCAGGTCTCGCAGGCGCCGTACGGGCTGTTGAAGGAGAACGAGCGCGGCTCCAGTTCCGGCACGCTCGTGCCGCATTCCGGGCAGGCCAGCTTGTGGGAGTAGAGCCGCTCCTCGCCGTTGACCACCGCCACCTGGATCAGCCCGTTGGCCAGCTTGCCGGCCGCCTCCAGCGAGGCTTCCAGGCGC
>JBBTDS010000065.1:0-1446 GCA_038060875.1 Acidobacteriota bacterium
TGTGGAATCAATAGGTTCGGGGCGAGGTCCTGTTCGTTAGCCGGACAGTAGTGATACTGCACACTGGTCCGCAGAGCAATCCTCCTGACAAACTGAAGGACCTCGGTGGCGAGCCTGCCGCCGAAGGCGGCTAAGTTCAAACGGCGTTACCGGAAACTAGCCGAGCCACTTGGCCGGTTTGTCGCTTTCCCGGAGATGTGGTTCCTTCGGGCGACTGGCCGGGTCGTGCATGGATCACGGGCACCCGGAGGTTAGATGGGGCAATTTCCGAAGCGCGGCGGCCTCGCCCGCGCCCCTCGGACCGTAGACCGCGCTGTGACCGCGCTGTGACGCCGGCGGTTCGTGGCGCGTTCCTGAGCATCCCGGCGATACCAGTTGCACGTGTTTGCATAGACTTAGACCGAGTTGGACTCGACTGAACTGGCGGTTAGCGCGTTCGAATCCCGTTAGCGCTACCAAGCCTCCACTTTTCTGCCGAGAACGCTACAAATCCTCCCGCCGCAAGCACGCGGCGGGCCTTGGTCGCCGGCCACTCGCTCATGCGGCAACGGAGAAGTGCAACGTGTCGGCTGCGGGCTTCATCTCGCCATGCTCGACTTCTTCGGCAATCACACCAAGGGCGAGAGCCTTGGCTTTCACCGTGGCTTCCTCAGGGTTCGCGCCGTAAACTGTCACGCCGGGCAACTCGGGAACGTCCGCTATCCAGCGGCCGTCCGTCTCACGGAGCAGCCGTATAGTGAGTTGCATATGGGCTCATGGTACCAGACGCAATCTGACTACTGCTTCCGTGAGTGTGATATACCGGCAAGAACGGCGTGAGCGGGATCTACGACCACCGAGGAGATTCGCCACGGGCTGGCAGCTTCCAAGGCTCGGCCGGTCCCCGGGAGCCTGAGCTGGGGGACTCACCCCGCAACCGTCGGGGGAAGACCGGGCACTTGAAGCGCGGCCCCGTCTTGCGACGGAACCAGCACTGAGCTTGATCAACCTGTAAAGAGCACTTATTCTGTTTTGTTGAGTAAGCAGCATCTACTCCAGGAGTGACGCCGGTTGTTGCTCGGGCTCTTGTTAGTGACCCTCAGCGTTTGCCTGGCGATCGGCTCCGAAATTCCGGCGGCGGCGCTCGGCCGGCTCGAGACAGCCCTGAGGCGGGATCTGGCGTCACCGTACCCGTGGTGCGATCCTGGCGAGGCGCCGTTCGAGGCGCAACAGGTTGACCAGGCGCGATACCGCATGCGGCGGGGCTTACCCGGAACCGAACCTGCTGTTCAACGGCGGCCTTGAATCCGAACCCACCGGAGGGGCCTTCGACTGGAGGATAAGCCGGCTGGAAGGCGTGTGCGCCTGGAACCGCTGCGGTAGAAGCTCGCGCCGCTTTGCCACGCGACTGCCGGCTGTACTACTAAATCTTCGCTTCTTTGCACGGCGCGAAGATTCTTGTCTCAT
>JBBTDS010000066.1:0-4431 GCA_038060875.1 Acidobacteriota bacterium
TGACGAGGAATTTCGGTGAGAGTCGCCGCGGCAGGGTCGGGCATGCCCGACCCCTACCCGCCGGGCTGCGGAGCCGTCGCGGAGCCCGCTTGGCCGCCGAACTTCGCCTTTGCTTTCTCGGTCACGATCCAGAGGTACACGCTCCGTCCGTTCACTTCGATCTCTTTGTCGGGCTTCCATTCGCCCATGCTGAAACTGTGCGAGACGATGCGAGTCCCGACCTTCAACTCCCTGAGCAGCTTCGGGCGCAGTCTCAGGTTGACATCCGACAAGAGGTACAGTGTGACCACCGTGGCGTCATGAATGTCGGCATCGAAGAGGTTCTTCTCGATGAAACGCACCTGGCCGGATACGCCGGCCTGGCGCGCATTCTCCTCCGCTTCCTTGATGCGCACGGGGTTTATGTCGACCCCGGCGCCGCGGGCGTGGAACTTCTGGGCGGCCATGATAACGATCCGGCCGTCCCCGCAGCCGAGGTCGTACACAGTATCCCCCTTCTTGACTCCGGCGAGCTTCAGCATCGCCTCGACGACCTCCGGGGGCGTGGGGACATACGGGACTTCACCCGGACCCTGTTCCCACTGGGCGGCTGCCGGCGCTGAAATCAGGACCAGACTGCACAAAACCCGCGCCAGACAAGCGGCCTTGCGGGCCCATAAAACTGTGGAGCGGCTGGCTGTCTTCATGAAGGAAAGATTACCACGGCGGCCCGCGCCCGTTGCGGAAGCCGTCCCGCATCTGCTACGTTGAGACTCATTGCCCGTCGCAGCAGGTCAATCAAAGGAGCTAGCGTGCCCTTGAGGATCATTGTGCTCGGCAAGCAGGTGCCGGACACCAAGAACGTCACTGGCGAGGTAATGAAGCCTGACGGGACGGTGAACCGGGCCGCGCTGGCGGCCATCTTCAATCCCGAGGACCTGAACGCGCTGGAGATGGGCCTCCAGCTTAAGGAGCGCTGCGGCGGCGAGGTCATCGTGATGACCATGGGACCGCCGCGGGCCGCCGAGATCCTGCGCGACTCGCTGTGCCGCGGCGCCGACCGCGTCATTCTTCTCAGTGACCGCCGCTTTGCCGGCGCCGACACGCTGGCCACCTCCTACACGCTGGCCCAGGCCATCACTACGCACCTGTCGCCCTTCGACCTGGTGATCTGCGGCCGGCAGGCGATCGACGGCGACACGGCGCAGGTGCCGCCGCAGTTGGCCGAGAAGCTCGGCATCCCGCAGGTCACCTACGTCGAGCAGGTGCTGGAGTGCGGCGACGGCCGCCTCCGGCTGCGCCGCGACCTGGGGCGCAGCGAGGAGATCGTCGAGGCCTCCCTGCCGCTGTTGATGACAGTCCCGCGCACCGCCAACCACCCGCGCTGGCCGGATGCCAGGCTGCTGCTGAAGTATCGTCACGCGCGCTCCGGCTTCGAGATCGAAGCCGAGGCGAAGCGGCGGGGCAAGTCCGTCGATGAGACGCTGGATTACCTGCGCACCAAGGGTCTCTTCATCGAAAGCTGGGGCGTCGAGCACATCGGGGCGGATCTCGCGCGCGTCGGTCTGGGCGGCTCGCCCACCAAAGTCAAGAAGGTCGATAGCGTGGTGCTGAAGGGCCGCGACCTGCGCTTTTTCCCGCCCACTGACGCCGGCGTCAAGGAGCTGATCGCCGAGCTGATCGAGGAAAGGACGTTCGTCTAGCGGTATGCCCGAACACGGAGAAGTCTGGGTCTTCGCCGAAGTCGAAGACGGGAGAATCATCGACGTGGCGCTGGAGCTGCTGGGCCGGGGCAGGGAACTGGCCCAGACGCTCGGCGTGCCGCTGGCGGCCGTGCTGGTCGGGCAGAAGATCCGCGGGCTGGCCGATCGGCTGTTCGCGCACGGCGCCGACATCGTCTATGGCGCCGAGCACGAGTGTCTGGCCGAGTACACCACGCTGCCTTACGCGCGCGTGCTGGCCGATCTGGTGCGCGAGCGGCAGCCGGAGATCGTCATCTACGGCGCGACCCCGCTAGGGCGCGACCTGGCCCCGCGAGTGGCCTCGACGCTCAAGACCGGCCTCACCGCCGACTGCACCGACCTCCAGATCGGCTCTTACGAATCCGGCGGCCGCGTTTACCAGCACAAGCTGCTCCAGATCCGGCCCGCCTGGGGCGGCAACATCATCGCTACTATCGTCAGCCCCGAGCATCTGCCCGAAATGGCCACCGTTCGCGAGGGCGTGATGCGCATCCCCGAGCCGGTCAACGGTCGCACGGGGACCTACCTCGAGGTGCCGGTGATGCCGTGCGCCGAAGACGTCAAGGTGAGTGTACTGGAGCGCAAGACGCACCCGCGCCGCGTGGATCTGCGCGCGGCCGCCACTATCGTGGCCGGCGGCTACGGCATGGGCTCGAAGGAGAACTTCGGCCTGATCCACGAGCTGGCCGGGGTGCTGGGCGCGGCCGTGGGCGGCTCGCGCGCCGCCGTGGACGCCGGCTTCATCCACGCCGATCACCAGGTCGGCCAGACCGGCACAACCGTGCGGCCCAAGCTCTACATCGCCTGCGGCATCTCCGGCGCCGTCCAGCATCGCGCCGGGATGGAGGAATCGGCCAAGATCCTGGCCATCAACATCGATCCGGAAGCGCCCATCTTCGGCGTCGCCCACTACGGCATCGTCGGCGACGCGCGCGAGGCGATTCCGCGGTTGATCAAGGCGTTGCGGGGGAAGCTGTAGGGGACGCCCATGGACAACTTCTTTACCGAGAACCCCGACATCCAGTGGCACTTCGATCACCTGGACCTGGAGGAGATCGTCGCCGCGATCGAAGACGGCTACGCGCAGGCCAACCAGTACGACGATGCGCCGGCCTCCTACGCCGACGCGCGCGAAGGCTACCGCGCCGTCCTTTCGCTGGTAGGCGAGATCGCGGCCAAGGAGATCGCGCCGCTGGCGCCGGAGGTGGATCGCGAGGGCGCGCACTTCCACGACGGCCAGGTCACCTACGCGGCCGGGACGCGCCGCGCGCTGGAGGTCCTCAAGCAGGCGAACGTGCTCGGCCTCACGCTGCCGCGCCGCTACGGCGGGCTCAACTTTCCCGGCGTCCTTTACACGATGGCCACCGAGATGATCTCGCAGGCCGATGCCAGCCTGATGAACCTGTACGGCTTGCAGGACATCGCCGAGACCATTCGCGAGTTCGCCGGCGATGACCTCAAGGACAAGTACCTGCCGCTGTTCGCTCGCGGCGAGGTGACCGGGGCGATGATCCTCACCGAGCCCGACGCCGGATCGGACCTGCAAGCGGTGCGGCTCAAGGCGGTCGAGCAGGCGGACGGCGCCTGGCGGCTCCACGGGGTGAAGCGGTTCATCACCAACGGCTGCGCCGAGGTGAGCCTGGTGCTGGCGCGGTCGGAAGAAGGCACGGTGGACGGCCGCGGGCTGAGCATGTTCCTCTGCGAGAAGTGCCCCGAGCTGGTGGTCCGCCGCATCGAGAACAAGCTGGGCATCCACGGCTCGCCCACCTGCGAGCTTCAGTTCAACGGCGTGCCGGCGGCGCTGGTGGGGCAGCGCCGGCTGGGGCTGATCCGCTACGTCATGTCGCTCATGAACGGGGCGCGGGTGGCGGTGGCCGCCCAGGGAATCGGCATCGCGCAGGCCGCTTATGAGGAGGCGCGCAAGTACGCCCGCAAGCGCGTGCAGTTCCGCCGCGCGATCATCGAGATGCCGCAGGTCTACGACATGCTGGCGCGGATGAAGTCGATGATCCAGGCGGCGCGGGCGATCACTTACGAAGCCAGCCGGTTGGTGGACCTGCGGCGTGTGCTCGAGGCGCGCCACGAGCGCACGCGGATGAAGGAGGTCTCCGCCCTTGCCTCGGTGCTGACGCCGATGGCCAAAGCCTACGCCTCCGAGATGTCCGTCCAGGCGGCCTACGACGCCATCCAGATCCACGGCGGCGCCGGTTTCATGCGCGAGTTCAACGTCGAGCGACTGTGGCGCGACGCTCGCATCACCACCATCTACGAGGGCACCACCCAGTTGCAGGTGGTTGGCGCTTCGGGCGGCATAATGAGCGGCGTGCTCGGCCAGTATCTGGCGGCGCTGGGCGAGCGGAACTTCCGTCCCGAGCTGGCCCGCCTCTCCTCGCTCGCCCGCGAGGCGCGCGAGAAGCTCGCTTACTGCGTGGCCTACCTCAAGGGTCTCAACGACCGCGACTACTCCGACTACGTCTCGCGCCGGCTCATGGACCTGGCCTGCGACTGCCTGGCCGGCCACCTTCTATTGAGCCAGGCCGAGCGGGATCCGGGCCGCACCGACGCCGCCGCCAAGTTCCTCGGCGACGCCCTGCCCCGTATCCGCATGCAGGCCGAATACATCACCAGCGGCGACAAACTCACCATCGAGAAGCGCGAAGCGCTGCTCTAATTCGGTGACAGGCTACGCTTTCACTAATTTAGATTCTTA
>JBBTDS010000067.1:0-12047 GCA_038060875.1 Acidobacteriota bacterium
TTACCCGGATATCCCCGCCGGCTCCGGCGACGAGGCCCGAGGAGGTCTTGACCGTTTGAGCTTGGACTGTGATTGCGAACGTGAGCCAAAGCAACACGTACCGAAACATTTTGAGGCCTGCTCCGCGCGGCCTGGGAATCATTATATTGCGCGGCTCCTTCTACTGCACCGCCACCTCCTCACTCAGCCACCCGCACCCGCCGGCGGTTCACGATGTAGTAGACGACCGGCACGGTCATGCGCGAGAGCCCCAGCGAGGCGATTTCGCCGGCCATCAGCGCGATGGCCAGGCCCTGGAAGATGGGGTCGAACAGGATCACCGCCGAGCCGACCACCACCGCGGCCGCGGTCAGCAGCATGGGCCGGAAGCGCACCGCGCCGGCATCGACCACCGCCTCCGCCAGCGGCACGCCCTCCTTCAGCCGCAGCTCGATGAAGTCCACCAGGATGATCGAGTTGCGCACCACGATGCCAGCCCCGGCGATGAAGCCGATCATCGAGGTGGCGGTGAAGAAGGCATTCAGCAGCCCGTGCGCCGGCAGGATGCCCACCAGCGAGAACGGGATGGCGGCCATGATCACCAGCGGCGTCAGGAACGACTGGAACCAGCCCACCACCAGCACGTAGATCAGGATCAGCACGGCGGCGAAGGCGATGCCAAGGTCGCGGAACACCTCATAAGTGATGTGCCACTCGCCGTCCCACTTCAGCGCGTAGCGGGCGTCATCAAACGGCTGGCGCGCGGTGTGCTGCTCGACCGAGTAGCCCTGGGGCAGCTTGATCCGCCCGATCTCCGGGCCGAGCTTCAGGATGGCGTACACCGGGCTCTCCATCGCCCCGGCCACGTCGGCGGTGACATAGGTGACCGGCATCAGGTTCTTGTGGTAGATGCTCTTGTCCTCGATGGCGCTCTCCGCCCGCGTGAGCTCGCCGAGCGGCACCCCGCGGATCTTCAGGTTGCGGATGCGCTCCAGGTCGGAGCGCGTGGCGCGGTCCAGGCGCAGCGTGATCGGCACGTCTTCCTTCTCGGCCTCGGCGTGCAGCAGGCCGGCCGGCTCGCCGGCCGAGGCGATGCGCATGGTGCGGGCGATCTCGTCCTCGGTGATGCCGTGCAGCGCCGCCTTCTCCTTATCGACATGCAACTGGTACTTGGGCTGGTCGTCCTCGACGTACCAATCGACATCAACCACGCCGTCGGTCTTCTCGAAGATCTGCCGCACCTGGCCAGCCAGGCGGTGCTGGCCCTCCTGCGACGGGCCGTAGATCTCGGCCACCAGCGTCTGCAACACCGGCGGGCCGGGCGGCACCTCGGCCACCTTGATGCGCGCGCCGTGCCGGGCGGCGATGGGCGCGAGCCGGTTGCGAACCTGCTTGGCGATGTCGTGGCTCTGGAGGTCGCGCTCGTGCTTCGAGAGCAGGTTCACCTGGATGTCGGCCACGTTCGCGCCGCGGCGCAGGAAGTAATGGCGCACCAGGCCATTGAAGTTGTAGGGCGAAGCCGTGCCGGCGTAGGTCTGCACGTTGACTACTTCGGGCTGCTCCAGCACCCGGTCGGCCAGCGCGCGCGTCACCCGCGCCGTCTCCTCCAGCGTCGTGCCCTCCGGCATGTCCACGATCACCTGGAACTCGCTCTTGTTGTCGAAGGGCAGCATCTTCACCTTGACGAACTCGATCGCGACCAGCGCCATCGCGCCCACAAGCAGGAAGGTGACGCCGCCCAGGAAGACCCAGCGCAGCGCGGCCCTGTGGAGCAGCGGCCCCATCACGGAGCGGTAGAGCCGGGTCAGCCGGCCTTCCTCTTCGCCGTGCGCGTGCCCTTCTTTGAACTTGAGGATGCGGACGGCGGCCCAGGGCGTGACCAGGAAGGCCACCACCAGCGAAAAGATCATGGCCGCCGAGGCGCCCACCGGGATGGGCCGCATGTACGGCCCCATCAGTCCGCCGACGAAGGCCATCGGCAGGATGGCGGCGATCACCGCCAGCGTGGCCAGGATGGTGGGGTTGCCGACCTCATCGACCGCTTCGACGGCCACCGCCGTCAGCGGCCGGCCGCGATTGCCCGGCAGCCGCGCGTGGCGGGCGATGTTCTCCACCACCACGATGGCGTCGTCCACCAGGATGCCGATCGAGAAGATCAGCGCGAACAGCGTGATCCGGTTCAGCGTGTAGCCGTAGAGATAGAAGACCGTCAGCGTGAGCGCCAGCGTCACCGGGATGGCGGTGAAAACGATCAGCGATTCGCGGCGGCCCAGGGTGATGCCGATCAGCAGGCTGACCGAGACGACCGCGATCATCATGTGCAGCAGCAGCTCGTTGGATTTCTCGGCGGCCGTCTCGCCGTAATGCCGCGTGATGGTCATCTCGACATCGGAGGGGATCACGCTGCCCTTGAGCGCCTCGACGCGGCGGAGCACGTTCCCGGCGATCTCGATGGCGTTGGTGCCCTTGCGCTTGGAGACGGCCAGAGTGACTGCCGGGTGGAAAGCGCCGCGCTCGGCGTACTGCACGTATTGGGAGGGTTCCTCGCCGCCGTCGGTCACCACGGCCACGTTGCGCACGAACACCGGCTTGTTGTTGGCCACCCCGGCGACCACGTCGCCGACGTCGCCGGCGGTGCGCAGGAACTGGCCGGTCTCCAGCACGAACTCGCGGTTGGCGCTCGAGAACCTCCCCGAAGCGAGGCGGCGGTTGGAAGCGCCGAGCGCCTGGTGGACCTGCAACGGCGACATCGAGTAGGCGGCCAGCTTGCCCTCGTCCAGCGTCACGCGCACCTCGCGGCGCTCGCCGCCGATGATGGTCGCGGCCGAGACGTCGGTCACCTGCTTGATGGCGTCGTGCACCTGCGCGGCCACGCGGCGCAGCTCGTAGGCGCCGTAGCGCTTGCTCCAGAGCGTCAGCGCCAGGATGGGCACGTCGTCGATCGAGCGCGGCTTGATCAGCGGCTGGCTGGCGCCGGGCGGGATGAGGTCGAAGTTGGCGAACATCTTCTGGTTCAGCTTGACGATCGAGTCCTCCTCGTCCTCGCCGACGTAGAAGCGCACCACCGCCATCGCCCCGCCGGGGCCGGAGGTCGAGTAGATGTACTCCACTCCGGGGATCTCCCAGAGCAGCTTCTCCATCGGCTTGGTGACCCGCTCCTCGACCTCGCGGGCCGAAGCGCCGGGCATGCCGACGAAGATGTCGATCATCGGCACGATGATCTGCGGCTCCTCCTCGCGCGGCAGCTTGAGCACGGCGAAGGCGCCCAGCGCGAGGGAGCCGACGATGAACAGCGGCGTTAACTTGGAGTCGATGAAGGCGCGGGCGAAGCGGCCGGCCGGGCCCAGGTGCGTTTGACCGTTCACGGCCGCGCCTCCACCCTGGCGCCGTTGGCCAGCGCCGCCGGGACCGGTACGATCACCCGGTCGCCCGCGTTCAGGCCCGAGAGCACTTCCACCTGGTCGCCGGAGCGCTCGCCCAGCGTAACCAGCCGCGCCCTCGCCTGGCCCTCTTCGGCGACCAGGACCGAGACCAGTTGCCCGCGCTCCACCACCGCGGCTTGCGGGACCGCCAGCACCTTGCGGCGGCCGACGGCGAACAGCGCGCGGCCAAACACGCCTGAGCGCAACTGCTCGAGCGGCGGCAGGTCGATCTTCACCAGGAACGAGCGCGCGGCCGCATCCACCGCCGGCACGATCTCGGAAACACGGCCGTCAAGTGTGCGGTCCAGCGCCTCCAGCCTTATGGTGGCCGCTTGCCCGAGGCGAATCGCGCCGAGCCGCGACTCCTCTACCGCCGCCTCCAGCCGGAAGGCGCCCTCGCGCTCGAGGGTGAGCAGCGGCTGGCCCGGCACCGCCAGGCTGCCGGGCTCGACCGCCTTGTCGGTCACGGCGCCGGCGAACGGCGCGGCGATCTCGGCGTAACCCCGCATGATGTCGGCGGCATTCACCGCCTCCTGGGCCTGCTCGATCTTCGCGGCGAGCTGCTTGCGCCTGGCCTCGGCCATCGCCAGGTTGGCCTGGGCCAGCTTGAGCTTGGCCGAGGCCTCGTCGAACTCCTGGTTGGAGACCGACTTCTTCTGGAACAGGTCCTCGAGGCGGCGGTGGGTCACCTGGGCCAGGTCGAGGCTGGCCCGGGCGGCGGCAACGGCGTTGTCGGCCTCGGGCACGGCGCTGCGCGCCTCGTTGAGCGCCGCCTGCGCCTGGCGCCACGCGGCCTCCAGGTCGCGGGCGTCCAACCGCACCAGCAACTGGCCCTGGCGGACGCGGTCGCCGGCGCGCACGGTGACCTCGCGCACATAGCCCATCACCTTGCTGGAGATCACGGCCGCGGTCCGCGCCCGCACCGTCCCGGTGGCCTCGTAAGTGACCGGCCATTCGGCGGGCGATACCGCGATCGCCTTCACCGCGACCGGCGCGGACTTGGTTTCGATTTGGCGCTCAGGCGCCTTGCCGCAGCCGATCAGGAACAAGGTAGCCAGCGCGAGCAGAATTTCTGCTGAGCCGCGACCGGGTGCCCTGTGGGCGGGGAGCGGTTTCATCAGTTCAGAACCTCCGAATCCGAATTAAGCGTGCCCGTGGCCAAGGCCAGGTTGGTGGCGGCCAGCCGCTGGTCGTAGACGGCGGCCAGGCGCCGGTTCCTCGATTCGAGCACCGCGGTCTCGTTGCGCAGCAGGTCGGTCACGTTGCTGAGGCCGTTCTCGTAACGGTTCTTGGTGATGCGCAGGCTTTCCTCGGCCATGGCGACCGCCGCCTGCGCCACCGCGATGCGTTCCTGCGCGGCCCGCAGGTCCGCGTGGGCCTTGCGCACGTGCAGGCGAACATGGGATTCGGCCTGGTTCCGCTGGGCCCGCGCGCGCCGCAGGCCGTACTCGGCCTCCTCGACGCGGGCCTTGTCGCTGAAGCCGTTGAAGAGGCTCCAGCGCAGCGAGACGGCGGCGAGCCAGTTGGCGCCGCCGCGGTTGATGAAGCGCTGGCGGTCCGCTTCAAACACGCCGTGGAAGACGACCTGCGGCAGACGCGAGGCCCGGGCCGAAGCGCCCTGCGTCTCGGCCAGGCTGACGGCCAGCCCGGCCTGGCGCAGCTCCGGACGCTCCTTGAGGCTGGTCTTCTCCCGCTCCTCCAGCGGCAGGTCTTTGAGCGCCGCCGCCGTCAGCGGCGTCGTCAGCTCGTGCTCGGTGGGGAGCGGCAGTCCCAGCGCCTCGTTGAGCGCGGCGCGGGCCACGTCCAGATCGGCCCGGCGCCGGATCTGCTGCTCCTTCATCGCCGCCAGGTGCACGCGGATGGAGAGCACGTCCGCGTCGGTGGACATACCGGCGCGGCGGATGGCCTCGGCCCGCTCCGCATCGGCCTCGGCCGAGCGGACCGACTCATCGGCCACCTTCAGCGCCTCGGCGGCCAGCACCGCGCCATGGTAGGTGCGCACCACGTTGGCGATCACCTCCATGCGGGTGCGCCGCTCGTCCTCGCTCGCCAGGCTCCGCCCCAGCTCCGCCGACCGCACCGCCTGCCTGGTCTGGCCGGCGTCGTAGACCACCTGGTCCAGCGAAAGCTGGGACTGGAAGTTGTTGAGGAAGTCGGGGCGGTTCAGCGGCCCGATGGCGAAGTTGCGCTCGTTGAACTGGTGCTGGGTGAGCAGCGAGCCGAAGACGTAGACCGGATTGTTGGTCCGCTGGAAGCCTTCCGAGTAGTTCACCTTCGGCAGGTAGCCGCCGCGGGCCGCCTGGATGCGCGTGCCGGCGGCCTCGACGCCGTTGTGGCTCGCCTCGACCGCCGGGTGCTGGCCGAGCGCCAGCCGGACGGCCTCCTGAAGGGACAGCGGGTTCTGCGCCCACAGGGGCGCGCCGAGAAGGAAAACAGCTAGTGGGTGGCGCATGGATTCTCCACGGACTTGCCTGTCCAGTAGGATGCGGGTTTTGCCAGGGCCGTGACAAGCCGGGGCGGGGGCGGCCCCCCGGTTTTCCCTTCCGCTACAATGACAGGCAAGGATGGCGGTTGCCGAACCCAGCGAAGAGGTCGCGCTGGCCCGCGATCTGGTGGCCGGCAAGCCGGAGGCGTTTGACCGGTTCGTCCACGTGTTCCGCTCTAAGATCTTTCAGTACAGCCTCATGGTGTGCGGGCATTACGAGGACGCCGAGGAAGTGGCCCAGGACACGCTGCTGAAGGTCTTCGAGAAGTTCGACCAGCTCCGGGAGCCGGAGCGGGTGCGGCCGTGGGTGTTCCGCATCGCCCGCAACGCCTGCTTCATGAAGCGGCGCAAGAGCGTCTTTGCGCCCACGCAGGAGCTGTCGCTCGACGAGTTGATGCCGGCAGCGGCCCAGGACGGCGGCCAGCGCAAGCTCGAGATCGCCGACTGGTCGGCGCTGCCCGAGGACGAGGCGCTGCGGGCCGAGGTGCACCGCGTGGTTCACGAGGCGCTCGGCGAGCTGCCGGAGATCTACAAGACGGTGCTGCTGCTGCGTGACATTGAAGGGCTATCGACGCTGGAGACCGCCGAGGTGCTGGGGGTGAGCGAGGAGGTTGTCAAGACCCGGCTGCACCGGGCGCGGCTGGCCATCCGGCAGAAGCTGGATTGGTACCTGCGCTCGGCCCAACCCAACTGAGCGACGCCATGGAACCGGAAGCCCATCATCATGCCGGGAACTGCAAGCAGGTTTTCGCGCTGCTCTCCGAGTACCTGGACGCCGAGCTGCCGGAGGAAACCTGCGAGGAGATCGCCGCCCACCTGGAAGGCTGCCCGCCCTGCATCGAGTTCCTGGAGAGCCTGAGGCGGACCATCGCCCTGTGCCGCGAACACCGCCCGGTCGAGCTGCCGGCCCCGCTCACCGAACAGGCCCGCGCCGAGCTGCTCGCCGCTTACCGGAAATCCAGGGACAGACGGAACGTTCCCCAATAATCCGGAAACGTTCCGTCTGTCCCCGGGTTGAAGGCCTGCCGGGTCGCGTACAATTCTAAGCATGAACAAAAGGTCCGTTTATCTCGCATTGGCTCTGTTGCTCGCCGCGGCCGCGGCCGCTCTGGCCCAGAACCTCAAACCCATCCCGCTGCCTAAGCCGCAGGCCGAGGGCGGCAAGCCCTTGATGCAGGCGCTCAAGGAGCGCAAGTCCGCGCGCGACTTCAGCCCGGAGAAACTCCCCTTGCAGGTCCTCTCCAGCCTGCTCTGGGCCGGCTTCGGCATAAACCGTCCCGATGGCCACCGCACCGCCCCATCGGCCCGCAACGTCCAGGACATCGACATCTACGCGGCGACCGCCGACGGCCTCTACGTCTACGACGCCAAGGCGCACGCGCTCCTGCCGGTCGTGGCCGAGGATGTCCGCGGCGCCACCGGCACTCAGCCGTTCGTGCGCGAGGCGCCGCTCAACCTGATCTACGTGTCGGACCAGGCGAAGATGAAAGACAGCTCGGCGGAAGACAAGCTCCTCTACGCGGGCGCGCACACCGGCTTCATCGCGCAGAACGTCTACCTCTACTGCGCCTCGGAGGGGCTGTCGGTCGTGGTACGGGCGCTGGTTGACCGCGCGGCCCTGGCCAAAGCGATGAAGCTGCGGCCGGACCAGCGGGTCACGCTGGCGCAGACCATCGGCTACCCGAAGAAGTAGCTCCGCCCCGGGACTCCGCCAGCACGATGGCAGGCACGACAACGGTCGCCTCACCCCTCTCCGCATCATCGAAAACGGACTTGGCGGTTGCACCCGGCCTTCGATCCTCCGCCAGGTACCAGAGGAGAAGGATGCGTGTCCGTCACATAGGTCATTTACGCCGGGCCGCGAACAGGGAACGCTTGGCTTGCTCAACTTCCTTGCGACTGACGGCGGCGCCCTTCAAGGCTCCTCTGAGCGAAACCCTGACCTTCGGGGTTCCTTCCCTTCTCGCCAGCGCCGAACAGCCGCGGCCTCACAGGCACTCAGCCGTTCGTGCGCGAGGTGCGAGCGCTGGTTGACCGCGCGGCCCTGGCCAAGGCCATGAAGCTGCGCCCGGACCAGCGGATCACCCTCTCGCAGACGATCGGCTACCCTAAGAAGTAGTCAGTGACTGGACGCGAACGGATCGCCTTGACCATGCGGCACCGCGAGCCGGACCGCGTGCCGGTGATGTGCCAGCTCTCCATCGGCCACTACAATCTCAACGCGGGCTACAAGCCGCACGAGATCTGGTATGAAACCGAGGCCTTTGCCGACGCCAGCGTCAGGCTGGCGCGGCGCTACGGGTTCGACGGCATCCTGGTGGTGTTGCCGGGCCGGCCGCCCAATTACCTCGACAACGTGGCCTCCATTAGCGCCGGCCAGGATGGCGAATGGCTGACCTGGCGCAACGGCGACCGCACCTTCATGCCCTGGGACGACATGCCGCACCACTATCCCGCCGACACCGCGAAACCGGCCCGCGCCGATTTCGCGGCCTTCGATCCCGATCGCGGCCTGGACCGCGTGGACCAATACCTGGGTTACACCTGGAACGTTCTTTTTCACGTCCAGGACGTGCCCGGCAAGCCTGACCCCGGCTTGCTGAGGCTCGGCGCCATGCCGGAGTATCTGTTCCGCGCCTTCGACCTGGTGAAGCAACGCGCGGGTCAGGACCTCTCCATCCACGGTTCGATCTACTCGCCGCTGACCCACTTCTTCGAACTGTTTGGCTACGAGGCCGCCCTGATGGCCTTCGTCACCGACCCCGGCAAGGTGCACGCCATCCTGGATCGGCTGGCCGGGAACACTATCGCCTGGGGCCTGGAGCTGGCCGCGCGCGGCGCCGATGCCCTCGACCAGTCGTCCGCCTTCGTGGCCGCCCCGTTCCTGTCCCGCCCCATGTACCGTGAGTTCGTGGTCCCTTACGAGCGCCGCGTCAACCAGGCCCTGCTCGCCGCCGGCTGCCTGGTCTACACTCACACCTGTGGCCGCATCGGCGACCGCATCGATCTGCTGGCCGAGAGCGGCGCCTGCGGCATCGACACGCTGGACCCCCCGCCGCTCGGCAACTGCGACCTCGCGGCCGCCAAGCGCGATTTCGGAGATCGCCTGTTCTTCAAGGGCAACATGAACTCCGTGGCGCTGCTGGAATACAGGACCAGGGAGGAAGTGCTGGCCGAGGCCGCACGACCGCTGCGCATCGGAAAGCCCGGCGGCGGCTACATCCTCAGCACAGCCTGCTCGGTGGCCCCGCGCGTGGAACCGTGGAAGCTGGAGTTGCTGGCGCCGTTGGCCGAAGAGATCGGCAGCTATTCGTGAAGGCCGCCCCCGCTCACACCCCCGCTCACGCCCCCGCCGCCCCCGCTCACGCCCCGGCCGCCTGGCCGGCGAGCTGGCTGAGCATGTAAGGCAGGATGCCGCCGTGGCGGTAGTACTCGGCCTCCTGCGGCGTGTCCACTCTCACGGTGACGTCGAAGACGCGCGCGGCCGCCCGCACGCGGGCGCGGCGCGAGCCGGCCAGCGCCTCGGCGACGCCCTCGATGTAGTAGGTCTCCGCGCCGGTGAGGCCCAGCGTCTCGCGGTTCTCGCCGGCGAGGAACTCCAACGGCAGCACGCCCATCCCCACCAGGTTCGAGCGGTGGATGCGCTCGAAGCTCTCGGCGATGACCGCGCGCACGCCGAGCAGCCGCACGCCCTTGGCCGCCCAGTCGCGCGAGGAGCCGGAGCCGTACTCCTTGCCGGCGATAATGACCAGCGGCACGCCTTCGCGCTGGTACTTCATGGCCGCGTCGTAGATCGACATGCGCTCGCCGTCGGGCAGGTGCACGCTCCAGCCGCCCTCGGTCCCCGGCGCGAGCTGGTTCTTCAGGCGCACGCTGGCCAGCGTGCCGCGAATCATGACTTCGTGGTTGCCGCGGCGGGCGCCGTAGGAATTGAAGTCCCTGGGCTCGACGCCGAGCGAGATCAGGTACTGGCCCGCCGGGCTGGCTGGAGAGATCGAGCCGGCCGGCGAGATGTGGTCGGTGGTAATCGAGTCGCCGAGCACGGCCAGAGCGCGCAGGCCGCGCAGGTCACCCACCGCCGCGCCGGCCTCGGAAATCTCGTCGAAATAGGGCGGCCGCTTGATGTAGGTGGACTGCTCGTCCCACTGGTAGAGGTCTCCGGCGGGCACGCTCATCGCGCTCCACTGCTCGTCGCCGCGGAAGACCTCGGCGTACTCCTTCTGGAACATTTCGGAGCGCACCGACTTCTCGACCGCCTGCTCGACTTCCTCCGGCGACGGCCAGACGTCGCGCAGGTAGACGGGCGCGCCGGCGCGATCGGTTCCGAGCGGCTCGGTGGCCAGGTCGATATCCACGCGCCCGGCCAGCGCGTAGGCGACCACCAGCGGCGGCGAGGCCAGGTAGTTGGCGCGGACCTGCGAATGCACGCGGCCCTCGAAGTTGCGGTTGCCGCTGAGCACCGCGGCCACCACCAGCTTCTCTTGCTGCACCGCCTCGGCAACGGGTTCGGGCAGCGGACCGCTGTTGCCGATGCAGGTGGTGCAACCATAGCCGACCAGGTGGAAGCCCAGTTGCTCCAGGTACGGCATCACGCCGGCATCGCGCAGGTAGTCGGTGACGACTTTGGAACCCGGCGCCAGGCTCGTCTTCACCCACGGCTGGGCGCGCAGCCCCCGCTCGACGGCCTTCTTCGCCAGCAGGCCGGCGCCGATCATTACCGACGGATTCGAGGTGTTGGTGCAGCTCGTAATGGCGGCGATCACCACCGAACCGTCGCGCACCGCGACCGCGGCGCCGTTGAGGCTGATCGGGACTTCCTTCGGCGGGGCGGCCAGCGAGTCGAGGAAGTTCTTCTTCACGTCGGGCAGGGCGATGCGGTCCTGCGGCCGCTTGGGGCCGGCCAGCGAAGGCACGACCGTGCCGAGGTCGAGCTCGATGGTGTCGGTGAAGACCGGCTCGGGCGCGGCGTCGGTGCGGTAAAGCCCCTGTTCCTTGGTGTAAGCTTCGACCAGCGCGATCAGCTCCGGCGGGCGGCTGGTGAGGCGCAGGTACTTGATCGTCTCGGCATCGACCGGGAAGAGGCCGATGGTGGCGCCGTATTCGGGCGCCATGTTGGCGATGACGGCGCGGTCGGCGGCCGGCAGCGCGCTCACGCCGGGTCCGAAGAACTCGACGAACTTGCCGACCACGCCCTTCTTGCGCAGCATCTGGGTGACGGTCAGCACCGCGTCGGTGGCGGTGGCGCCGGCCGGCAGCCGCCCCGAGAGCCGGAAGCCGACCACCGGCGGGATGAGCATCGTGATGGGCTGGCCCAGCATGCAGGCCTCGGCCTCGATGCCGCCCACGCCCCAGCCGACCACGCCCAGGCCGTTAATCATGACCGTGTGCGAGTCGGTGCCGACCAGCGTATCCGGGTACGCCGTGGCGGCGCCGTGACGCTGGCCGGTGAAGACCACCGAGGCCAGGTACTCCAGGTTCACCTGGTGCACGATGCCGGTGTCGGGCGGCACCACGCGCAGGTTGCGGAAGGCCGACTGGCCCCAGCGCAGGAACCCGTAGCGCTCGCCGTTGCGCGCGTACTCCATCCGGGCGTTCGACTGAAAGGCGCCGGGCGAGCCGAAGTAGTCTACCTGCACCGAGTGGTCGATGACCAGGTCGGCCGGGATGAGCGGGTTGGCCAGCCGCGGGTCGTGGCCCATCTTCTTCAGCGCGTCGCGCATGGCGGCGAAATCGACCACGCAGGGGACGCCGGTGAAGTCCTGGAGCAGCACGCGGGCCGGCATGAAGCTGATCTCGGCCGGCGCGCCGCCGCCGGACCATTTCGCGACCTGTTCGACGTGGCCGGCGGTGACCGTGCGGCCGTCCTCGTGCCGGAGCAGGTTCTCCAGCAGCACTTTCATCGAGTACGGCAGCCGCGAGACGTTGGTGAATCCGGATCTTTCGAGTGCGTTGAGGGAATAAATCTGGTACTGGCGCTCGCCCACGCGCAGGGTGGCGCCGGCGCCGAAGGAGTTCTTATTAGCCATCCACCGTTATTGTACCCCAGTAGGATAAGTCTCCCGACTTGTCAGGCCCGACTTGTCGGGCCGAGGGCTTCGCGGTTGCTGGTCGAGCGTGGTCCTCTCCGGCATTCCTTCCCTCCTGATTCAACTGTATGACGC
>JBBTDS010000068.1:0-1581 GCA_038060875.1 Acidobacteriota bacterium
AGCCGGCACGACGTGAAGTTCGGCGCCGACATCAACCCGGTGCGGGACACGGTGCGCTCGGAGACCTTCTTCAGCGGGCGCTTCAGCTTCGGCGGGCGCGTCCCGCTGGCCTTGGTGCTCAACAGCATCACCGGCGACCCCAACTTCGCCACCACGCTCGGCCAGACGCTGGCGGCGGCGGGCCAGGCGCGGCTGATCCCCAACCTCTCGGCCCCGCTCACCGCGCTCGAATCGTTCAACCTGGGCCTGCCCGAGTTCTACCAGCAGGGCTTCGGCGATCCGAACTGGATAGGCTGGACCAAGCGCTACAACTTCTTCCTCCAGGATTCCTGGCGGGTGCGGCCCAACCTGACGCTGAGCCTCGGCGCGCGCTATGAGCTGGAAGCCAATCGCCAGCCGGTGGGCACCGACCCCAACAACCTGGCGGGCCGCTTCGGCTTCGCCTGGACGCCGGGCCGCGAGGGTAAGACGGTCGTGCGCGGCGGTTACGGACTCTACTACTCGCAGATCAACCTCCAGGTGGCCAACGTGGCCGATACGCTTGCGGGCAAGCAGATCGCCCAGACGTTCGTGACGCTCACCGGCATCCCCGGACTCAACCACCCCCGGACCGGGCGGCCGCTCACCGCGAGCGATGTCTACCAGACGCTCATGGCGCAGGGAGTGATCGGCCGGCGTTCGATCGTGCTGGAGGACCTGGCCCAGTTCGGCCTGCGGCCGTCCACGACGGCGCCGCTGTCGGTGGTCTTCGGCATCGTGGACGACTTTGTGAACCCCTACGCGCAGCAGGCGAGCTTCGAGATCGAGCGGGCGGTGGGCACGCTCGCTTTCTCGGCGGGTTACAACTTCAACCGCGGGGCGCACCTGGTCCGCATCCTGGACCGCAACCTGAATTACGCCGGGCGGCGGCCGGACGGGGCGCCGATCTTCGGCTTCTACAACCCGCTGATCTCGCAGCGCAACATCTTCGAATCGACCGCCAACTCCTTCTACCACGCGGGGATTCTCCAGGTGTCCAAGCGCTTCAGCCGCAACGTCGCCTTCAATGCGAATTACACCTGGAGCAAGGCGATGGACGAGGTGACCGACTTCAACACCGACTTCCAGCCCAATGACCAGCTCAACGCGCGCGCCGAGCGGTCGCTTTCCGCCTTCCACCAGGCGCACCGCCTGGTGATGCATGCGGTGCTGACGTCTCCGCTGACGCCGGGGCGCGGGCGCGGCGCGGCCGAGAACCTGTTCGGCGGCTTCACGCTCTCGCCGGTTGCGATCGCCAGTTCCTTCCGGCCGTTCAACGTGCTCACCGGGGTGGACAGCCTCGGCGACCGCCACTCCAACACCCACCGCCCGCTGTATGCCGGGCGCAACATCGGCAAGGGACCAAACCTCTTCACGCTCGACCTGCGGCTGGCCCGGACCTTCAAGCTGGGCGGCGGCGAGCGGCCGAGCCTGGAGTTCATCGCCGAGGGCTTCAACCTGCTCAACCGCACCAACTTCAAGAGCCTCAACAACATGGTGGGCGACGTGCCGCTGTCGAGTCTGCCCAACCCGCTGGTGGGCCGCCGCGGCATCCCGACCGAG
>JBBTDS010000069.1:0-29474 GCA_038060875.1 Acidobacteriota bacterium
ACTTTCTCGTCAGCGGAGAGGATGGCGTAGTAGGGGATGGCCACCGTCTGGAACCGGCTCTCCTGGAGCTTCTGGTTCTCCTCCGACGCCGCGTCGGCGCCGTCAGTGTAGAGTTCCAGCAGCACGAAGTCCTTCATCGCGGCCGCGATCTCCGGCCGGGTGAACATGTTCGCCTTCATCCAGTGGCAGTTCGTGCAGGCGTAGCCGGTGAAGCTGACCAGCACCGCCCTGCCCTCTTCGCGGGCCTTGGCCAGCGCCTCGCGGTACTGGTTCTTCATCCATTGCCCGCCATCGCCGCCGGCGGCGCCGCTGAGGAGTCCAGGACCCTGGGCGGCGGGCACGAAGGCGTCCAACTCGCCCAGCCGGGCGCCGAACATCCCGGGAACGAGACTGATCGCAAACACGAGCAGCAACGCTCCGATGAGCAACCGCACGAGGCCCACCGGCTCGTCGGGCTTCACTCCGGCCAGCCGCAGCAGCCCCAACAGGTACAAGCCCGCCATGGCGATCAGCACGATCCACGCGGCCAGAAAGCGCTCCCGCGTCAGGACGTTCCACTGAAGCACCTGGTCCACCGCGCTCAGGTACTTGAACATGGCCGCCAAGATCAGGAAGCCCATTACCACCTTGACCCGTTCCAGCCACCCGCCGCTCCTGGGCATGCGCTTGAGCCAGGCGGGGAACAGCGCCAGGAAGAAGAACGGTGAGGCCAGCCCGCCGGCGAAAGCCGCCATCCCGAGTGCGGGTCGCGGTCCGCCCTGCTGCACCGAAGCCGCCAGCAGCGTCCCCACAAAAGGCCCGACGCAGGCAAAAGCCGTCAGCGAAAACGTGAGGCCCATCAGCAGCGTGCCAAACACCCCGCCGCCCTGCGAGGCGCGGTCCAGGCGGGTCAGCACGCTCGAAGGAATCGTGATCTCAAACGCTCCGAGCAGGCTCAGGCCGAAGGCAAAAAACACCAGGGCGATGAAGCCGTTCACCCATGGATTCGAGCCGAGCTGCACGACACCGAACGGCCCGAGCGCGGCGGTGGCGATCAGCCCCAGCGCGGTGAACAGGATCACGATGCCGGCGGAAAACAGCACTGCCTCCCCGACGGTGCGGCCGCGCGAAGCGGCCGGCTTGTTCAGGAAGAAGGAAACCGTGATCGGGATCATCGGGAACACGCAGGGCGTGAAGATGGCAGCCAAGCCGAAGCCGAAGGCCACAACCAGGAATACGACGAGGCCCTGGGAAGAGGGAGTCGAGGAAGTCGGGGAAGACGAGGAAGGCGGAGGAGCGGCCTCACTGTAACCCGCCGGGATCACCACTGCTGCTGCACGCGCGGCGGGGTCCACCGTCAAGCTGGAGGTCACCGAGACCCGCCGTGGCGGCAGGCATTGCCGGTCGTCACAGGCCTGGAAGCGGGGCTGGACGGTCAGATCTATAACCCCTGCCGGTGCATCCGTTGCGAGCTGGATCTCCAGCAAGAAAGTTACTTCTTTTTCAAAGGTTTCGGTCTCGGTCTTAAAGTTTGGGTCTAACTTTCGGGCGGGCCGTGGCTGGTAGACTTTGAAGCTCTGGATAGCCGGCTGAGGGGCAAGCTGGAGGGTAGTGGCGATCGGCGGGCGCGGCGTGGTGAGCGAGTAGAGGTGCCAGCCGGGATCCATCGTGGCCGTCAACCGGGCCAGCACGCGGGAGCCCGGCGGGACGGTGGCGGGCTCGACCGCCAGCGACCACTTCACTGGATTCAAGCGCTGGGCCAGACAGGCGCTCGCCAGCAGCAGTGCGGCGGCGAAAACTCGGGTTCGTCTCACTACTTGCAGACCGGAACCGCGCTGGCCGACCAGGCGCGCAGTTCGCTTTCCAGCATGTGGTTGATGCGGGCGCTGGCGAACTCGGCCGCCACGCGGATCGCGTTCTTGATCGCGTTGGCGTTGGACCGCCCGTGGCAGATGACACAAACGCCTTTGACCCCGAGCAGGGGCGCGCCGCCGTACTCCGAGTAGTCCACGCGCTTCTTGAAATCGATGAACGCCGTGCGCGAGAGCACGTAGCCGATTTGGCGGGTGATGGTCGCCTGGAGCGAGGCCTGGAGCAGGTGCTTGATCATCTCCACCAAACCCTCGCTCACCTTGAGGGCGACGTTGCCGATGAAGCCGTCGCAGACGATCACGTCGACGCCGCCGGTGTAAAGGTCGCCCCCCTCGACGTTGCCGATGAAGTTCAGCGGCAGGCTCTTCAGCAACGGGGCGGCGTTGCGGGTCAGCTCGTTGCCCTTGTGCTCCTCCTCGCCGATTGACAGCAGGCCGACCCGCGGCCGCTGCGTGCGGAAGATGACCCGCGAGTATATGTCGCCCATCATGGCGAATTGGGCCAGCATCCGCGGGTTAGAGTCCACGTTGGCGCCGACATCGATCATCACGGCGGGCACGCCCTTCAGCGTAGGGAAAGCGGAAGCCAGCGCGGGCCGGTCCACGCCGGGCACGACGCCCTGTACCGTCTTGGCGGTGGCCATCACCGCGCCGGTGTTGCCGGCCGACACCATGCCCTGGGCCAGGCCGTCGCGCACCAGGCGGGACGCCACCCGGATTGAGCTGTCGCGCTTGAGCCGCACCGCCTGGGCTACGCTGTCCTCCATCGTCACCTGCTCAGTGGCATGGACGATGCGGATTGGCAGGTCGCGGGCCGTGTCGTACTCGGCGAGTTCCTTCTTCAGCAGGTCCTCGCGGCCCACCAGGAGCACTTGCACTCCCAGGCTCCTGGCCGCGCGGATCGCGCCTTCCACCTCGGCTCTGGGCGCCTGGTCGCCGCCCATTGCATCCACAGCTATGGTCACCATGGCCGGGACACGGTGCTACTCAGGCGCCACCTCGATGATTTCCCTGCCCTTGTACTGGCCGCAATGAGGGCAGACGCGGTGAGGCAGTTTCGGCTCATGGCAGTTCGGGCATTCCGAGAGCCCGGATGCGCGCAGCGCATCGTGCGCGCGACGCTTGCCACGCCGGGCTTGCGAATGTCTTCGTTTCGGATTAGGCATGACAGTTCCTTTATTAGAGCAAAATCGGATCCTTGCTGTGCGCGGCGCCCGGCTTACAGGGTGCGCAGCCCCGCCCAGCGGTCATCGGCCAGGTGCGGGTGGCAATCGCAGGCGGCCAGGTTCCGGTTCTGCCCGCACACCGGGCAGATCCCCTGGCAGTCCTCACGGCAGACCCGCTGCATCGGCAGGGCCAGCACAACCTGCTCCCGCAGCAGATCCAGCAGTTCCAATCCCCCGCCCTGGTAAAAACCCACTTCGCTCTCGTCCTCGGCGAGGATGACGTCATCGGCCAGCGTCCGGCTCATCGGGCGGTAGACCAGATCGAAATCGGTTTCGACCGGGAAGCCCGCCGTCTCCAGGCAGCGGTCGCAGTCTGCTTCCAGGCGCACGCTGAGGTGTCCCCGGACCCGGATCTCCATCGTGGCCGGGCTCAACTCCACCGTGCCGCCCACTTCCAGCGGAGTCGCCTGCCGCAGCCGGTCATCGAGGTACTCGATCACCCCTGGCCGGAAGGTCTCCTGAAACCGGACCTTCCGCAACTGCAACTCTTGAACGCTGAGAAACATGGGCGCCCCCCTGTCTTTCGCGGAGGTCCAGCGGAACTTTCAGTATAGCGCAATCACCCCACTCGTTCCGGCAGAAAGCGCCGGATACCGGCCTCGTAAAGCCAGGCGCCCAGAACTCCGCCGAGCAGCGGGCCGGCGATCGGCACCCACCAGACGTGTGTCCCGTCGGTCAGGCCGTTGTTCTTGAAGCCCGCCAGCACCGTCAGCAGGCGCGGGCCGAGGTCGCGCGCCGGGTTGATGGCATAACCGTGCAGCGCGCCGAACGACACGCCGATGGCCACCACCACCAGCCCGATCAGCAGGGGCGTAAGGTTCGCGCCCGGCGCCTGGTTCCGCTCGTCGGTGATGGCCAAGACCAGCAGCAACAGCAGCGCGGTGCCGAGCACCTGGTCGAGGAACCCGGCGGCGGGGGCTCCTGGCAGCGCCGGGAAAGTGGTGAAGATCCCGGCGGTGCGCTCCAGTTGCGGGTCGGCCTTCAGAAACATCAGCCGGTAGTTGGAGAAGACCAGCGCCGCGCCCAGGAACGCCCCGGCGGTCTGCGCCAGACTGTAAGGCAGGAGCTTGCGCCAGGGGAAGCCGCGGAACACCGCCAGCGCCAGCGTGACGGCCGGATTCAGGTGCGCCCCGCTGATCCGGCCGGCCACGTAAACGCCCATGGTCACACCCAGGCCCCAGCCCAGCGTGATGCTGGTCCAGCCGCCGTGAACGACCTCGCCCGGCACTCCGTGGCCGAACAGCACCACCATGGCGCAGACGCCGTTGCCGAACATGAGCAGGACCATGGTGCCGAGAAACTCGGCGACGAGCTCGCCCAACAGCGAACCCCGCGTCACGGCTTCCGCTCCGCCATCCTCTTCTTGCGGTACTCTTCGTATTCCTGTTTGAGCGCCGGGTCGGTGGGACTGCCGTAGATCTCGCTGGACTTGTACTTGCCCGTCTTGAGCTTCTCCTGGGTCCACTCGTCGTGGATGTGCGTGTCCTCGGCGCGCGCCAACACCTTCTCCACCAGGTGGGGCGGAACGAACGAGACGCCTTCGCGGTCGCCGAAGACGACGTCGCCCGGCATCACCGTGGCGTTGCCGATGCGGATGGGCACGTTGTAGCCGGTCAGCATCACGTTGCGGATCGCCGACGGATGCACGCCGCGGAAGTAGGCGGCCATGTCCAGCGGGAAGATGCCTTCCAGGTCGCGCACGCCGCCGTCGATGACCATGCCGGTCTTGGCGATGGTGGCGATGTAGGTGGCCAGGTTGTCGCCGACGAAGGTCCCGCCGTCGAGCTTGCCGAACAGGTCCACCACGATCACGTCGCCGGGCTGCAACAGGTCGATGACCCGCTGGTTGCCGGCGCGGCCGCCGAACCGCGTTCTGCCTTCTGCGTCCGACACCTCGGCGACGTCGGGGCGCGTGGGCATGAACTGCGCGGTCACCGCGCGCCCGACCAGCTTCTTGCCTGGGTGCAGGATCTGCCAGTTGCCCTCGTACTGGTTGGGGTAGCCGCCGCCCGGCAGCACTGTCCAGATCTCTTCCGAGCTGAGGCCCTTGAATTTCTCCAGCAACTCGTTGGGAACCTTGGGACGCCCGTCTTCAAAACGGCCGAAGGGATTCTTGGCCGTGTATTTGGTCATCTGCTCCGGCGTGAAGGTGAACACCTGGGCCGAGACGGAGGCGCAGCCCAGCAGGGTAGCGGCAACGATAGCGGTTGAGTTCATTGGTAGATTATACCCAGGGGACAGCCTGCGTGTTTCCCTGTTCTCAAAACAGGAAACACGCAGGCTGTCCCCCTTAAAACCGCACGCGCGCGCCGAGCTGAATGTTGCGCGAGAAGTTCATCTGCTGCACCGGCAGGACGCCGAACTGGGCGTCGGAGGGGTTGCCCGACGGCGGATCGCCGCGCAGCGGGGTGTTGGAAACGTTGAAGGACTCGCCGCGGAACTCCAGTTCGTAGCGCTCCCGGATGCGGAAGCGCTTGGAGAGCATCACGTCAAGCTGCGGCGCGGCGTGGCTGCGGAGCTGGTGGAACCGGGAGGGCAGTTGGGTGAACTGGAACGGGGTCAACTGGCGGTAGCAGTTGCGATCGCGGTTGAACCACTGCATCTCGGTGCGCTGGACCGCCAGCGGGTCCCCGCACAGGAACTCCCAGCCGGTCCAGGCGCCCAGCGGCACGCCAGTCTGGTAGATCAGGTTGGCGTTGGCGCGCCAGCCGCCGAGCAGCGTCTCGCCCACGCGCCCCAAGTCGTTGGCCAGAGCGCGGCCCTTGCCGAAGGGGAGGTCCCAGATGCCGGCGAAGGCCAGGTTGTGTGTGCGGTCCTGGGAGGCCACCTGGTGGATGAGCGGCATCCACTCGAAGGTCTGATTCTGCCGGAGGCTGTTCTCCATTGCCTTGGACCAGGTGTAGGCCAGCACCCAGGTCATGGCGCCGCCGCGGGAGGAGGCGCCCATCATGCGCTTCTCGTAACGCACCTGGAGGCCGTGGTACCAGGCGCGGCCCCAGGGCAGGCCGCTCTGGGTGACGCCGGTGAACTGCGGGATGCGGCGCAGCAGGTTCTGGCGGGAGACGACGTTCGAGGCGCCCAGGGTCGTGTTCGGGGGGGCGATCCCGTACCAGGGATTGGGCACCGTCTGCTGGAAGTAGTTCGGGTTGGCGATGGCCATCTCGTAGTCTTGCCGGGTGGCATCGGAAAGGTTGATGCTCATCGACTCCTTCACCGTCAGGCTGCCGACGTAGGAGGCCTCCAGGACCTGGTTGAAGGGCAACTCGCGCTCCAGGGTGTAGGACCACTGGTAGGTGCGCGGCAGGAAGACCCTGCGCCCCATGAAGCTTACGCTGGTGCCGACGTTGGTGAGCAGGCCCTGGCTGGAGCCCATGGGCGGGATGAGGCCGTCCGGGAATGGGTCCTCGAGCGAATAGCGGCCGCTCACCCCGGCAATGTGGGTGAGGCCGCCGTTGATCGAGTTGACGTAGTCGGTGTTCTGGCTGAAGCCGGTGGCGGTGGTCCCCAGCACGGCGGTGCGGTAGAAGATGCCGAAGCCGCCGCGCATGACCGTCTTGGGCAGAAAGCTGTAAGCCACTCCTATGCGGGGCTGGATGTTGGAGAGGTCGAAGTCATTACTGGTGCGCGGCCAGCCGCCCACCCCGGCGTAGAGAATGCCGCCCCGGATGGCGTCCGGCGGCTTGGGATAGTTGGCGGTGGTGGCGTAGGTCTGGCGCCACTTGGCCAGCGCCTGGTCACTGACCGGGCTGGCGGTCGAAAAGTCGAAGCCGTTCACCATACGGTTGTTGATTTCGTACATCGGGAACTGGATGTCGTAGCGGAGGCCCAGGTTCAGCGTCAGCTTGGTGGAGACCTTCCAGTCATCCTGGAAAAACCAGCCGACGTACGGCTGGCGGCGGAGGTTGCTGTCGTTGAACGGAATGTTGGCGCTGTTCATGTGCCCCAGCAGCAGGTCGGCCACCCCGTTGCCGTCCAGCGGGCTGGGCTGGCGCCGCCCCGAGTGCTGCCGGCTCCAGACGGTGTCGAAGCTCCAGGCGCCGCTGGCGTTGCCCGCCGACCGGTTGTGATGGATCAACTGCGCCCACTCAAAACCGTACTTCATGCTGTGCCGGCCGGTGGTTTGCGAGAGGTTGGCCTGGAAATTGAGCTGCTGGCGGGAACTCTCGTTGAGATACTGGCTGCCGAGGATGCCGGAGTAGCCGCTCACCGAAACGTTGGGGGGCAGCTTGGTGGGGTAGGTGGGCACCAGCGGGATATTCTTGATGCCCAGCTTGTCCCAGGTGAAACTCGGATCCGAGACGTTGGGGAAGTTCTCGACGAAGCGGTTGTAGCTGGCCTGCAAGTGCATCAGCTTGGTGGGTGAGAGCATGCGGTCGTAGGAAAGCACCCCGTTGATGTCGCGGCGGACGGTGCCCGGCATGTTGCCGTTCTGGGCGGGCGGGTCGAAACCGTTCGAGTTGCGGAACTCGCTGCCGTCCTGGAAGGTGAACATGGTCGACATGCGGTCGTTGTCGCCGATGACGTGGTCCCAGCGGGCGATGGGCTGCTCATAGCGGTACTTGCCCACGTTGTCCGGCCGCAGGAAATTCTGCGAGAGACTGGTGGGGTTGAAGTTCGGGGCCGGATAGAGGTTGACGAGGTTGCGGCCGACCACGCTGATACGGCTCGCCGGGATCACGTTGCCGGGGAACGGCTGGCGCACGTAGACGCCACCGGAGATGCAGCTCACGCCCGGAGTGGTGCAGGGCACCGAGGTCGATTGGTCGTAGACCAGGATGGGGGCGCGCTCACCGGCGGGGATGAAGTTGAAGTTGCCGCCGCGAAGCTCCATCGGCGGCACCGTGGTCACCGACGGGAACGGCGTGCGCTCCTGCCAGCCCTCAAAGCTGAAGAAGATGAAGTCCTTGTCGCGGCGGACGGGGCCGCCGACGATGCCGCCGTACTGGTGCTGGTTGCGGAAGCCGCGCTTCTGGCCGCCGGCGTTGTTCTGCCGGGTGTTGGCGTCGAGGATGCGGTTGCGCCAGAAGTCGAACACCGAGCCGTGCCACTCGTTGGTGCCCGAGCGCAGGGTGGTGTTGACGTGGCCGCCGCCCGAGCGCCCGTACTGGGCATCGTAGGTGTTCACCATGATCTTCATTTCCTGGACCGCCTCGACGTTGGGCGACACATTGAAGGTGCCGTTGGTGGAGATCGGCGCGCCGTTGAGCAGAAACTGATTGCTGCCGGTGCGGCCGCCGTTCATGGTGAAATTGCCGTTGACGTCCCAGGCGCGGGTGCCCGAGTAGCCGGACGAGCCGAACTGCCGCTGGGAGAACATCACCCCGGGCGAGAGGCGCAGCAGCATGTAGGCCTGGCGGCCGTTGAGCGGGATCTCCTCCATTTTGATGGGGTCGAAGACCAGCCCGCGCGAGGCGCTGGTCGTCTGGATCAGCTCCTGCTCGCCGATCACGGTGACCTGCTCGCGCACTTGCCCGACCTCCAACCGGATCGGCAGGTTCAGCTTTTCCGCCACCTGCAAGACGATGCCTTCGCGACGAACGCTCACGAAGCCCGGCGCGGTGACGGTGACCGTGTACCGGCCAGGATCCAGTCCCACCACCGTGTAGATGCCTTCCGTGGTAGTGACCGTCTCGCGGCTGACGTTGGTGTCTTCCTTGGTCGCCTTGACCGAGGCGTTCGGAATGGCGGCGCCCGTCGGGTCAGTCACCTGCCCCAGGACAGTGGCGCGGAATTCCTGCGTCCACGCGAGGCCGCAGGCAACAAATAGCAGTACTGCGAAGCGTTTCTTCATGACCCACCCCCTATGCAATTGCACACTACGGCCATTCATGATACATCAACTGCCGGGGGCGTGGGACTCAGGGGCGAGGCATGCCTCGCCCGGGGACAGCCTGCGTGTTTCCCTGTTCGCAAAACAGGAAACACGCAGGCTGTCCCGCTTAACGCGGCGCCTTGGGGACGACCTTGAACGCCTTCTCGTCGAAGTACAGGATGCGGCCCTCGCGGTAGCTCTGCACAGCCATGGTGATCAGCACCTGGGCGCAGGCGGCCGTCTCGACATCGAGGGTCGGTTTCTGGCGCGTGCGCACCGACTCCAGGAAGTTGTTGACGTGGGTCGTCATCGCATCCTTCTTATCCACCGGGATCTTGACGTCCTCGGCGCCGAACTTCGCCTTGTAAGCGTCGTCGGTCACTCGCCGTTCGGGGCGCAGGGTGATGTATTCGGTGGCCCCTTCGAAGCGCCCGTGCTCGACCATGATCAGCGTGCCAAAGTGGCCGCGAATCAGGCCGGGAATGTGCTGCGAGTTGGCCATCGACGAGCTGAGCACCACCGAGTGGCCCTTGGCGTACTCGGCAATGAGGTGGAAGGTGTCGGGCGCGTCGCGCCCGTCCTTGAAGATGTAGTTGCCGCCGCCGGCCATCACCTTGTAGGGGAACTGCGGCTGGCTCCAGCAGATGTTCAGCGGCGCGGCCACGTGGAAGAACAGGTCGGTGGCGGTGCCGCCGGAGTAATTCCAGTACTTGCGGAAGCGGAAGAACCGGTCGGCGTCAAAGGGACGCTTCGGCGCCGGGCCCAGCCACATCTTCCAGTCGATGTAATTATCGCCGGCCTTGTCCGGGCCGGCATCGGGGTCGATCTTCCAGTTCCATTCGCCCTCGCTGGAGTTGCGGTGGTAAGATCCCTGGCTCATGATCATCTCGCCGATGGCCCCGTCGGCGATGGCCTTCTTAGCCTTCCACCACTGATCGGCCGAGGTCGTCTGGGAACCCACTTGCAGGATCCGCTTAGTCGCCCGCACCTTGTCGATCAGTTGCCTGACCTCCTCGATGGTGTGGCACATCGGCTTCTCGAGGTAGACGTCCTTGCCCTGGTCCATGGCCTCCAACGCCATCCTGGCGTGCCAGTGATCCGGGGTGGCGATGATGACCGCGTCAATTTCCTTTCGGCTGATCACCTGGCGATAGTCCAGGTATCCTTCGCACTTGTGGAACGCGGTGTTCTGGTTGACGCGCTTCTGGTAAACGTCACAAACAGCCACCACCTGGGTGGGGTTGGTCTCGCCGACCTTGGCAAAGGTCCGGCCGACGTAAGTGCCACGGCCGCCACACCCGATGACGCCGATGTTGACGCGGTCGTTGGCGCCGATCACGCGGCCCGAGGCCTGCCCGGACCGGGTGGCCAGGGCCCGGCCGGCCAGGCCGAGACCCGTCCCCACCTTCACAAAGTCTCTGCGGTTGACCAAATTGAGTGCATTGTTCTCCGACACGATTTGACCTCCGGCCCGCGGGCTAGTCCCGGGGCCCGTAATATGGCGGCTCGCGCCGGGAATCCTCCGCATAGCGCGAGCGCGAAACAGAAACCCGGCGGCCGGGCCACTCCAGCCGCATATCTTCGCAGACTTCCTCCAGCATGTCCAGCGAGGCTGCCTTGCTCTCCATCGCGAAGGCGGTCAACAGGAGGTTATCACAAAGGGCGTTGATCACGCGCGGTATGCCCTGCGAGCGGACGTGAACCTCGGCGAGCAACTCGGGCGGGAAGACCGTCTGCTCGTTCATGCCCACCCGGGCCAGGCGGGTGGCGACGTAGTCGAAGGTCTCCGCCTCCGAGAACGGCCGCAGCGTGCAGCGCAGGACGACCCGCTGCTTGAGCTGGCGCAGGCTGGGCGCGTCGAGCTTGTGGTCCAGCTCCGGCTGTCCGGCCAGCACTATCTGGAGCAGCTTGCCGCGCCGGTTCTCGAGGTTGCCCAGCAGCCGCACTTCCTCCAGCACGTCCCACTCCAGGTTGTGCGCTTCGTCGATGATCAGCGCGGTGGTGCGGCCCTCGCCGGTGTTGTGCAGCAGAAGCTGGTTGAGCGCGATGAGGACCTCCGTCTTCGAGGTGCGCGTGCAGCGCAAGCCCAGATCATAGGCGATCAGATCGAAAAACTGCTCCACCGAGAGGCGGGAGTTGAACAGGAAGGCGAACTCGATGCGGTGCGCCGCCAGGAAGTCCCGCAGGCACTCCAGCATGGTGGTCTTGCCGGTGCCGACTTCGCCGGTCAGCACCACGAAACCTTTACGGCTCTGCACACCGTAAATCAGATTGGCCAGCGCCTCTTCATGCTGCCGGCTGCGGTAAAGAAAAGCCGGATCGGGAGTCAGGTTGAACGGGCTCTCTTTGAAGCCGAAAAAAGCGTTATACATGCAGTTCGAGCGCTCAGTGTTGTCCGCTTCGGCACAACTCTAGTCATCTTACCATTTGTTGGGCGGTGGTTTGTTCGTGGTGGGTGACGTATTGGGTGTGAGTAGGGGCGAAATCCTGAATGCGGGTTTTCAGCAGGATCTGGTAGGCGGCCGGCAGACGGCTGGAATCTCGCAGGCCGGCCGGCAGACCGCCGCGCGGCTGGGCTCCCACCAGGTATTCGCAGGCGGCCTGGGTGCCGGCGGTGCTCTCACCGGCCAGCACCAGGGAGTGGGAATCCGCCGCCAGGCCGTGCCAGAAGCTGATTACGGCGTGAACCTCCTGGGGATTCCCCGTGGTCGGATTCAGCCGGGCCTCGTATAGTGCGCTCTCTCCCGCCCGCGGGCGGAGATTCTCGATGGCCAGGAACGGCCGGCCGGCCGGGTTCAGGCGGCGCACGAAGCGGAAATCCAGCGAAGGGACCATCTTGCTGAGGATGATGTTCTCGCGGGGCGAGCCGAGGAAGATCACGTTGCTTTCCCACAGTTCCTGCGGATTGAAGAGGCTGGAAGCCCTCACCTCCAGTGCCTTCCCGCGCTCGGTGAAGTAGCGAGTGAGCAGGAAGATGCAGACTGCCTCGCCAGTGCCGGAATAATCGGCATCGAAGTACAGCCGGCCGGAGGCCGCCACCTTGGGCGACAGCAGCAGATCGCGGGGATTGGTCTGGATGCGGCCGAGGAGGTCGAGCTTTTCGTCCGACTTGAGCCGGAACATGTTGCCGTCGTTGTCCTTGAGGAAGAGATCGTTGCTGAAGGTGATGACGGTGCGGTGGGGGCTGGCCAGAAAGGGCGCCAGGAGCGGGCTGTCGGAAAGCATGCGCCGGGCATGACTGGGAGCCGATCGAGGCCATAGCAGCAAGGCGGCCTGGACCACCACGACCACGATCAGGGCCGCGGGAAGCCAGTGCCAAACTCGAAGCCAGATGCGGCGGCCGGGCCGCGAGGACACGAACTGGGGGAAGTAGCTCCCCTTGGGGATGACGATGCGAACCGGGTCCTTCAGGCCGCGGCCGCGGTAATACTCCTCCATACGCTCGCGCAGACGGCGAGCGTGGACCCTCACGATCGGGTCCAGACGGGGGTCGAAGCCGACGGGCTTTTTGAAGACCTGGGTCGCGATGACGTATTCCTTGAGATGCTGGGCGTCTCCGTCGATGGCTTTTTCGGCCACAAACTCCAGGAAGTTGGATAGCGCCTGGCTCTCGGTGATCGGAGGATAGGCCAACAGCCGCCGCAGCGCGGCCCGTTTCTCCTCGGGCTGAAGGGTTCTGGACGCCACAGCAGCGACCCGCCACGACCAATTATACCGTTTTGTAACAGTAAAACCACTTGCAACCTGCCCGCAGGGGGCCATCATTGGAACGGGAGGTCTACGTTTGCCTGCCCCTGGGAGGTTGTCCATGAGAAGTGTATTCGCGTTTTTGACCGTGTGGCTGTGTGTGGGGTCGCTGCCCTGCACGGCGCAGTACTTCCGCAGCCAGGTTTCCGGCTTCGTACGCGATGCCAGCGAGGCGGTGGTCCCAGGCGCCGCCGTCACCCTGGAGGCGCCGGCTGTGGCTATGAAACGCAGCACCAAGACCGATAACTCAGGTTTTTACATTTTTCCCGATCTGCCCATGGGGCAATACCAGATTTCGGTCGAGGCGGCCGGCTTCAAAAAGTACACCAAGACCGGCATCGGGCTGGATTCGGCCACCAGGATCGTAGTGGACGTCACCCTGGAGGTGGGGGCGGTCACGGAATCCGTCCAGGTTTCCGCCGCCCTGGAACAGGTGGAACTGGGGACGGGCGAGGTGAGCCGGGTCCTCACGGACAAGCAGCTTACCGAGATCGCGATTCCGGGCCGGAACGTGATGAGCCTCACTCTCCTGCTGCCGGGCATGATCTCGAGAAACGGCATCATCGAGGACCGGGGAACCAGCTACAGCGCCGGCGGGTGGTTCCTGATGGGGTTGCGCAAGCACTTCAACTATATGACCGTGGACGGCCTGAGCAACATGATGAACCACACCCTCATCTTGTACTCCAACAACATCGGGCCGGATTTCCTGGAAGAATTCAAGGTCTCCACCAGCGCCTATGCGCCCGAATACGGCCGGAGCGTTGGGGTGCAGATGAACGCCGTCACCAAACGCGGCACCCGCGACTTCCACGGGACCGTGTTCGAGTTCGTTCGCAACGACAAGCTGCGCGCGCGGTCCGCCTTCGAGGGCGCCAGAAAGAGCCCCTATCGCTTCAACAACTACGGATGGACGGTGGGCGGGCCAGTTTACATTCCGGGGAAGTTTAACAGCAACAAGGACAAGCTGTTCTTCTTCGTGGGCCAGGAGTTCCGCAGGGTTCGCAGCCCAGCCCTGCGTGTGGGCATCGTTCCCACTGCCGAAGAGCGCGCGGGCAACTTCAGCGGGTCCGTGATGCGAACCCCCATCGATCCCGACACCAAAGCGCCCTTCCCGGGCAACATCATCTCAGCGGCTCGGATCAGCTCCAACGGCCGGGCCATCGCCGGCATTTATCCGCTGCCCAACTTCGGCGGGCCTGGGGGCAACCATATCACCGGCATCACTTCGCGGACTAATCGGTCCTCGAACATCGCGCGTCTCGATTTTGTTCCCACCCCGAAATGGAATGCCAGCCTGCGCGTTATCTACGACTTGCAGGACGAGGCAGATCCCTTCGGCGTCTTTGCCGGCACGATACCGATTCAGGGTTGGCGTAGGCGCAACCCGGCTTACAACGGCCAGTTCACGCTCCAGACCATTGTGAATCCCTCCACCATCAACGAGTTTTCAGTGGGTTATTCCGGAATCCGGATGCCCTCCACCGCTTACCCGGAATTCGCTACCCGCGAGCGCTATGGCATCACCTTCCGGGAGGCGATCCCGGGCAATGTTGGAAACATGATACCGTCGCGGGTCGATGTATCCGGACTTTCCTTTCTGGGCGTTGCTCTGGCTCCGTTCGGGAGCGGCTCTCCCAGCTACCACTGGCGGAACAACTTTTCCAAGATCGTGGGCCGGCACAGCCTGAAGTTCGGCGTATACTTCGAGCACGGCGGCCACAATCGGTACTCGCGGGCCAACGACAGCGGCAGCTTCTCGTTCAACGCCTCGCCCAGCAACCCCCGCACCAGCGGCAACGGCTTGGCCGACCTGCTGCTGGGCAATTTCGACTCTTACAGCGAGGCCGGAACCGCCCCTTACAACGCCTACCGTTACCAGAACTACGAGCTTTACGCCCAGGACAGTTGGAAAATGCTGCCGAACCTGACGGTGGAATACGGGACACGGTACTCGATCTGGCCGCCGTACTACCACGCGTACAACTCCATAGCGGCCTGGCACCCGAAGTACTACGATCCGGCCAAAGCGCCTCAAATGAACCCGAACGGGACCATTGTCCCGGGTACCGGAGACCTCTACAACGGCGTTGTGCTCCCTGGGGACGGCTTCACCGACGCGGCCCGCGGCCGGGTGCCCCAGGTTGGTGATCGGGAGGTGGAGCGGCTGTTCCGCGGCTTGCCGCGAGGCTACTCGGAAACGCTAAAGGGCGGTTTCGGCCCGCGGCTGGGGTTCTCCTGGGATCCGTTCAGCACCGGGAAACTGGCAATCCGCGGAGGAATCGCCCTGGTGCAAGGCCGCTCCGACATGGAAGCGATTTTCCTAGGAATGGGGGATTTTCCGCCCTTTGCCACGCCTACAATCACCATCACCAACGGCCCCCTGGACGATCCGGCTCGGGGTGTGCCGGTGGCGCTGTTGCTTTTCCCGCAGAGTTTCCGGGTGCTGGACCTGAAGTACAAGAATCCCTCCGTGGTGAACTGGCACTTCTCGGTCCAGCGCGAACTGCCCGGCCAGATCATAGCCGACGTCGGCTATGTGGGCAACCAGAGCAGCCACAACAGCCGGGGCCGGCCGCTCAACTTTTTGCCCCCCGAGCGGATGAAGGAACTGGCTGGCAGGGATCTGCGTCCCTATTTGCCGTACCGTGGCCTTGATAGTCTGTACAGCGCCGAACCCTCCTCCTCCTCCAGCTACAACTCGCTCCAGGTGCGGGTGAGCCGCCGCTTCAAGGACGGCTTGCTGTTCAATGCCTCCTACACTGTGGCCAAGGCCATCGGAGACGCGCATGACCGCTGGGACGGGCCTCAGAATCCCCTCGACATTCGCGCCGAGCGAGGCTATAACGAGGACGACCGCCGTCACGTGCTGGTCATCCACTCCATCTACGAGCTGCCCTTCTTCAAGGGAATGCGCGGGTTGCCCGGCTATGTCCTGAAGGGCTGGCAGATCAGCGCTACCGCCGTCTTCAACTCCGGCCGTCACTTCAATCCGGGCCTGACAGGTGCCCCCAACCAGATCGCCGCCCGCCCTGACGTGGTCGGCAGGGCCGCCATCCCCAAGAGCGAGAAGACGCTGCGGCGGTTCTTCAACACGGGCGCTTTCGCGCGGCCGGCCGCGTGGACGTTCGGCAACGCCGGCCGCAACATCCTGGTCGGTCCCGGCACAAACAACTGGGACATCATGATCGCCAAGAATACCCGCATCCGCGAGCGAGTCAACGTGCAGTTCCGGTGCGAGAGCTTCAACTTCTTCAACCATCCCTCCTACAACGGGATCAACACCGCTCTGGGCTCGGCCGCTTTCGGCCAGGTGACCGGCGTCAACGCGGGCCGGGTGTTCCAGTTGGGGATGAAGGTGGTTTTCTGAAGTGTACCGTGGCGCCCGCCGGGCGCTGTCAACCCCGCGGAGGCCCACCACCAGGCGGGCCTCCTTTCCCATCGTCATGAGCACGCGACGCGCGTTCCTGCTCGCTCCGGTTGGCTTCCTACAGCGCCAGGCCGTCCGCCTGCTTGACGCCAAGGGCGAGAGCGTCTCGTTCCTGTACGGCGACCAGCCCCTGTTCGACTACCGATACTCGCCGGCCCGGCCCAAGACTTACGTGCATCCGCTCTATGCGCCCAACGGCCTGCCCCTCACGCTCGACGGCACGGCCGATCACATCCACCACCGCGGCTTGATGCTGGCCTGGACGAACGTAAACGGCTACGATTTCTGGGGTGAAACCGACCCGGGCGTGAAGGGGCGGATCGTGCACCAAAGCTTCGAGAAGTTCGGCGAGGCGGAGCTGGTCGCCATCAACCACTGGATCGGCGCGGGAGAAACGCTGCTGCTGGAGCGGCGCAGCCTGCAGGCGCGCGCCCCGACCCGCGAGTTTCTCCGGCTGGAGTGGGAGAGCGAACTGCGCACCGCGGGCCGGCCGGTGAAGCTCCAGGCCGACCACGCCGACCGCCCCGTAAAGGCCGAGTACAATGGCCTGGGAATGCGCTTCGTCTACAGCATGAACCGCGGCAGCGCGCTCAATTCCAACGGCACTGCCGGCACGGCCAAGGTGAACGGGGAACGGGCCCGGTGGTGCGCCTTCCACGGTCCGCTGGAAGTCGGCAGCTTCGGCGGCGCGGCCATCTTCGACCACCCGAACAACCCGCGCCATCCCACCCCGTTCTATGCGGCTGCGGGCAAGACCTTCAGCTACCTCAGCGCGGCGCCGACCTGGCATGAGTCGTTCCGGATCGAAGCGGGCGCGCCACTGCGCTTGCGTTACGCAGTGATCACCTTCACGGGCGAGGCCTCGCCGGAAATGCTCGAGCGGCTTTATCGTGACTGGACCGCCACACGCGGTGGAAAGGCAGGAAACTGATGAACCCAGGCAGCCGCAATAGCGGCCGGCGCGAGCTGCTGCGCTCCTCCGCCGCTGCCGCCGGCGTCCTGCTGCTGAAACCCGAGACCGTCTTCGGCACGCAGGCCAATTCGTCGGTAGAGGTTGGCCTTGTTGGGTGCGGTAACCGCGGAACGTGGATCGCCCCTCTGTTCGCCGAATACGCCGGCGCCCGAATTGTCGCCCTCTGCGACGTCTTCCGCGACCAGCTTGAGAACGCACAGAGGAAGCTGAAGCTGGAGTCGGCGCGCACTTATCTGGGCCTGGCGGCCTGGCGCGAATTGATCAGCTCCCGGCTCGACGCGGTTGTACTCCAGACGCCGCCCTGCTTCTTCCCCGAAATGGTCGAGGCGGCGGTCGAGGCTGGCAAGCACGTCTACCTGGCCAAGCCGGTGGCTGTGGATGTGCCGGGCTCACTGCGGATACTGGCCGCCGGCGAGAAGGCGCGGGGCCGCGTCAGCCTCTTTGTGGACTTCCAGATCCGCGCCCGACCCGCGTTTCAAGAGGCGGTAGCCAGGGTGCGGCGCGGCGACATCGGCCCGCCGGTGCTCGGGCATGTCTACTACCATGCTTCACACCTTTCCCGCCGCGATCGTCCCGGCATGTCGCCCGGGGAGGCCCGGCTCCGCAACTGGTATTTCGACCGGGCCCTCTCCGGCGACGTGATGATCGAGCGCGACATCCACGTGATCGACGCCGCCAATTGGTATCTCGGCGCCCGGCCCGAAAAAGCTTGCGGCACGGGCGGGCAAAAGGCCCGGCCGGGCTGGGGAGATTGCTGGGACCATTTCGTCGTGATCTACTGGTATCCGGGCGGCGTCAAGGTGGATTTCAGCTCGGCCGAATTCACCAAGGGCTACCGGGACCTGTGCGTACGCCTATACGGCCCCACCGGCACAGTGGATTCCCATTATGGCGGCCTGGTTCAGATCACCGGCGACAATCCGTGGAAAGGCGCGGAGGAGGACGACACCCAGCGGGGCGGCACCATCGCCAACGTGCGAGCTTTCATTGCCAGCATCGCCAGCGGCCAGTACGTCAACAACGTCCCCGAAAGCGTGGAGAGCAACCTGACGGCGATCCTGGGCCGCACCGCGGCCTACGAGGGCCGGGTAGTGAGTTGGGGGGAGATGATGCGGCGCAACGAGCGGTACGAAGCCAAACTGGAGCTTTGAGCGGCGTGCGCGCCCCATGCGTCTTTCCTCTGGCCACGTCACTGCGAGGATAATCCCCATGAAGCAGACCATCACCTACGTCGCGCTGTTGCTGGCTGTGGCCGTCACCGGCGGCCTGGCCGCCGACGCTCGCACCACCGCTGAGGCCCGCCGGCGGGCGGCCGGTCTTCGCCTCTTCGGCGTGGAGATCGGCGGCCCGGAGGACGGCTTCAGCCTTACCGAGCGCCGGCATTTCGAGTCAGCCCGGCGAACCGAGGCCAACTTCATCGACCTGCGGCCGTTGTGGGCAACGCTGGAGCCCCAGCCCGGCCGCTATGACTTCTCGACGCTGGACGCTGCCCTCGAAAACGCCGCCGCCGTCGGCCTGCCGGTCACCATCACGCTGCGCTTCTTCGATGAGCAGGTTCCCAAGTGGCTGGCCGGCGAGAGCATGCTCGACCAGGAGGGCCGCACCCACTTTGGCTATTCGGGCTGGAAGTCCCGCGCCCCGTCCTACTGGGGGCCCGAATCGCGCCGTTCTTACCTGCGCCTGATCGAAGCGCTGGTGCGGCGATACCGCGGCAACCGCTCGATCCTGGCCTGGCAGTTCTTCTACGGATACAACGATTCCTTCTACTGGGGCATGTGGGGGGGGACCGAGACCATTTACGATTACTCAAAGTTCTCTCAGGTGAAGTACCGCGAGTATCTGTCACAAGTGCGGAAGTACTCGCTGGCCGACCTGAGCAAGCGGTATGGCACGGCTTACAAGAGCTGGGAAGAAGTCACTCAGCCCAAGCCCGTGTTCGGCGCACTGAATGTGACGCCGGCCTGGCACGACTTCCAGGACTACCGGCTGTGGTCGGCCGAGCGGATGTTCGACGACATGGACCGCACGGTGCGAACCTTCGACGACCGCCCGCTGATCATGTACTACGGCGGCTCGCTCCACCATTCGGCCCACCAGTTGAGCGTCTACGACATCGGCCTCCGGCTGCTCAAGAAATACGGCGGCGCGCTGGACATCACCTGCTTCGAGGATCCCGTGCCGGCCGAGATCGGCGCGGGCATAGTGCGCAGCTACGGCGTGCCGCTGATGGTCGAAGCCTGGCAGGTGCCGCCGCCGGCGCCGGACTTCCGGCGCTTGTTCTTTCACGCCTTCGCGCACGGCGCGCGCGCCTACCAGTTGGTCGGCAACTGGGAGAAGATGGCGCCGACGCCGGAAGGGGCGGCCATGGGCGGGGCGCGAGCGGGGGCGGCGTCCGACTGGCAGAAGAACGCGCCCAGCCTGGCGGAGTTCATCCGCACGCGCCGGGTGTTCCTGGAGATGACCGAGACCGAGCCGGTCCGGGCGCCGGTGGCCGGCCTGATCTCCTACCGTTCGATCCTCTCCCACATCCCCGCCCGGCACTACATCAATCCCACGCTGGCGATGATTCCCGTGCTGCAAGAGCACCAGTACTCGCTGGACTGGCACTCGGACATGTCGCCGCTGAAGGGTCTGGACCGCTATCCAGCCCTGCTGGACGCCAACTCGGAAGTGCTCGAGCGGCGCGTGATCGAGCGGCTGGCAGCCTGGGTGGAACGCGGCGGGCGGCTGGCGCTGCTGCCGCGCTCCGGGCGCTACGCGCTGGAGGAGGGGCGCCCCGACTACCCACTGCTGGAGCGTCTGCGCCGACCCAAGCAGGCGGCGGGGCCCTTGGAAACCTGGTCCTGCGGCAAGGGCCAGGTGATGCGCGTGACCGAAGAGCAGGAGTGGCCCTCCGCAAAGGGAACCGAGATCCTGTTGAAGCTGATGGAATGGATGCGGGTGGAGCGCCCCGTGACGGCGGCTCCCGGAGTGCTCGCCACGCTCAACCGCGCAACGGGCGGCCGGCTCTACGTGACCCTGCTGCGCCAACGGGCCGAGCTCGGCAGCGGCACGTTCCGGCTGCGCCCCGGAATGGCGGCGCCTGGGCGGCGCTACACGGTCGTCAACCTTTTCGGGGAGAAGCCGGAACCTGTGGTGGCGGATGCGGCAGCGCTGGAAAACGGCCTCGCGGTGAGTTTCGGCGCCCACGAGCTGAAGGTGCTAAAGCTGACCCCTGAATAACAAGGCACACCCGTGAGGCTCAACCGTCGAACATTGCTGAGACTGGGAACGGCCGGGACACTGGCCCCACGAGCAGCCCGGTCCGAGCCGCTCCCCTGTCCGCCGCGGTTGGCGGACCTGGCCAGCGACCGGCTCGTCCACCGCCTCCACGATCTGTTCAACCCGGATGCCCGCTTGCTGAATCTCCCATACCAGGGCAAACTGGTCACGATGACGCGTGGGGACGTGGTATGAGAACAGGCTGTCTGGCTGCAATGACGCTTTGCGGAAGTCTCTTGTTCGCGCGGCCGGCGGCGCAGCCCGTGGATCCGTCCAAGGGCCTTGTGCTAGCCAACGATCACGTGCGGTTCGAATTCGAGCCCCAAGGCATGGGTCTCTCGGCGATGATCGACCGCCGCAGCGGCACTGATCACATCCGGCCCGTTTCAGGCAAGCACCTGTTGTGGGAGGTGGCCTTCGGCAAGGGAACGCTCGTACGGCGAATCACCAACAACTACAAGCCGTGCAATTCCGCCCGGATCGAAGAGCTGCCCGGCGGCGGCCAGCGCGCGTGGATGGAGTGGAACGATTTGCGCTGGTGGTTGGAGGACGGTGTCGTCACCGTTCACGTGGCGGTGGATCTGCCGGCCGCGAGCGGCGTCGCCCGCTGGCGCATCTTCGTGGAGAACCGCAGCGACTACTGGGGCCTGTGGTCAGTGGCTTATCCGCTGGTGAACGGTTTCCCCGCCTCGGGCGCCTACGACATCGCCCGGCCGACCTTCGGCAGTGGGGGCCACTTGCTGAAGCGCTGGACGGAGAAGATCGAAGGTCGGTATCCCTCCGGCAACTGGCCGATGCAGTTCCTGTCGCTTAACCGCGACAAGGACGCCGTGTATTTCGCCAGCATGGACTCGGAGGGGCGGGCAAAGGATTTCATCGTCGAGCCCGGAGAACGGCTGGCGATGGTGCACTACGTGGAGAACATGGGCGTCGCCGGATCGGATTACCCCGACTACTACCCGGTGGCCCTTGGGGTCTACCAGGGCGGCTGGCTGGAGGCCGCCCAGCGCTACCGTCCCTGGGCGCTCGAACAGAAGTGGGCCTCGGCCGGCCGTATCTCGCAGCGGCCCGAGATGGCCGACATCATCAAGGACGTGGGCTTGTGGGTGCGCGACGGCTGGCTCTGGGACAAGGCGGAGGGTGCTCCGTCGCAGATGAACGCCCCGTTCCTGGAAGCCGGGAAGAGGATGGACGTGCCTATGGCGATTCATTGGTACAACTGGCACCAGACCGCATTCGACCAGCAGTATCCTCACTTCTTGCCGGCCAAGCCCGGCTTCAGCGAACGGGTCCGGCAACTGGTCGATGCCGGGCTGCTGGTCATGCCCTATATCAACGGCACCAGCGCCGACATGAACATCCCCGACTTCTCCCGGTTCGCACCGCATGCCATCGTGGACGAGGCGGGCGGATACCGCATGCATTTCTATTCCGACGCTGCCGGGCGACTGCTGTCGATGTGTCCGACGCAGGCCGTGTGGCAGGACACGGTTTCCAAGCTGGTGGACGAGTTGTTCAAATCACAAGGGGTGAACGGGGTCTACATCGACCAGATTTCGGCCATGCGCCATGAGTTGTGCTTCCACAAGCGTCACGGGCATCCGCTCGGCGGAGGACGCTACTGGGTGGATGGCAACCGCGAGCTGCTGCGCAAAGTGCGCGGCGTCTCCCACCGCGGCGGCCGCCAGGCGGTGATCACCTCCGAGGGGGCCGACGAGGTCTTCTTCGACCTTCTGGATGCAAACCTGACCTGGGCAGAACCCACCGATTGGGAGATCCCCCTGATGCAGGTGGTGTACTCCGGCTACACCCTGTTTTTCGGTAGTCCCTGCGATTACACCAAGAGCGACCGGTTCTTCAACTTCGCCCAGGGCCAGGCCTTCATCGACGGACGCCAGAACGGCTGGATCGATTTCGGGCTTTTCCGGCCAGTGCATGCCGGCAAGGCGGCTTACTTTCGCCTGTGCGGCAAGTACCGGATCGCGGCCAAGAAGTTCGTCACTTACGGACAGTTGCTGGGCCCGGTGGAGCCGGCGAACACGGTGCCGACCTTCACCGAAGACTACTTCGGTTGGCAGACCAAGCACCGGGGCACGGTTCCCTCCGCCGAGGCTCGCCTGTGGCGCAGCGAGGATGGCCACTTGGGGGTGTTCCTTGCCAATTATGTGGAGACGCCCGTTTCTTTTTCCTACAAGATCGATCCGGCCCAGTACCGGCTGGAGGGCGGCCGGTACCGCCTCTGGGAATTGACGCCGGAGGGCGCCGTCTCGCTGGGCGCCGTCAGCGGAACAGTGATCCGCACCGAGGAGCTTGGCCCGCAGAAGATCAAGGTGATCGAAATCGGCCGCTGAGGTTCGACTGATCCTGTTTGTGCATGAAGGAGTGATCGAAATGCGTGTGATCCTGTGGCTGCTTTTCTGCGCCGGCGTGGCCTACCCCGCCGAACTGGGCGAAAAGGCCGGGCCGCTGGATCTGACGACGCTCGACGGCCGCCGGCTCACGATGGCCAACTACGGCGAGCGGCTGGCCACAGCGGTGGTCTTCCTCTCGGCCCGGTGCGACGCCAGCCAGCGCGCGGCGGCAACGCTGGCGCGCATCAACCAGCAGCACCGGCTGGGCGGTGTGCTGCTGGTGGGCGTCTTCCCCAACGCCGCCGAGAGCGGCGCGGAGGTGCGCCGCTTCGCGCAGCACCTCGGCCTGGTCTTTCCGGTGTACCGGGACCCCGGCGGGCAGGCGGCCAAGGAATTCGGCGCGGAGGTCACGCCCGAAGCGTACCTGCTGGACCGTCAGGGCACGCTGGTCTACCGCGGGTCAGTCGAAGGGCTGGCCGGCGCCGTTGCGAAGCTGGCGGCCGGGAAACCGGTTGATCCCAGCCACGTGCCCGCCGAAGGGACGCCGATCGGCAGGCCCGGGCCGCCGCGCACTTTCGAAGACCGCTTCGGCTCGGTGTGGTTCTCTTCGGAGCTGATCTTCGAGAAGATACCGGATGCGCCGGCACACCACGCCTCCACCATTGCGAAGGCGGCCAACGGCGATCTGCTGGCCGTCTGGTACGGCGGGAGCTACGAGTCCTCCGACGATCAGACTTTGTTCCTCGCACGCCGCAAGAAGGGCGCGCGGGCCTGGGACCCGCCGCAAGCCCTTATTCGCGACTCACTCCAGCCGCCCGGCAACGCCGTCGTGTTCCGTGACGGTCGGGACCGGATCTGGATCGTCTGGGCGCGCATGGAAGGCAGCCGGCCGGTGCGCCGCGGCGGCGGCTGGGGTGAGACCCGGCTGATGTACCGTACCTCCGAAGACCACGGTGTGAGCTGGACCCAAGACCGCCCGATGCCCGCCGACGCCCGCGGGCTGCCGCGCAACGTGCCGGTCCTGCTGCCGGACGGAGCGCTGCTGCTGCCCATGGGCGAGCGCGGCGGCTCGTACACGCTCAGGACAGCCGATTACGGCGAGACGTGGGTGCGCTCGATCCTCATTGCCGGCGGCGGCCAGCCCACGGTGGCGCAGCGCCCGGATGGCTCCCTGCTGGCGCTGATGCGGCGGCGGCCGCGGATCATGCAGAGCGAGTCGCATGATGGCGGGATGACCTGGAGTCCCGCCGCGCCGTCCGCGCTGAAGAACCCAGACGCCGGGATCGCCATGACGCGCCTCTCCAACGGGCATCTCGTCCTGGTATTCAACGACAGCGAGACGGCCAGGACTCCGCTGAGCATGGCGCTGTCACTCGACGGCGGCCAGAGCTGGGAGCAGCCGCTGGTGCTGGAAGCCAACCCCGGCGAGTACTCCTACCCCAGCGTGATCCAGGACTCGGACGGGCGAATCCACGTCACTTACACGTTCCGGCGCTACAGCATCAAGCACGTGGAGATGGATGAGGAGTGGCTCGCGCGGCTGGAGCGGCCCAACTGAGCGGCTACCCGCCGCGGCTGGGTGCTGCGCCCGCAAACGGGGCGCGTCACCCCGGAGTGGTCGTTCACCCCACCACTTCCAGCCGCGCCCAGCCGGGCAGCGTGGCCGGCTGGTTGGCGAGGAAAACGATGCGGCGGGTCTTGGGGAACGGCAGGCCGGACTTGATTGCCCGGCCATAGAGCGGCACCTCGGAGAAGAACTGGCGGTAGGCGTCGCTGTCGGTCTCCAGCCAGCCGCTCTTGGTCAGCAGCCCGCCGGCCCAACCCATCGAGAGCAGGCAGGCGTTGCTGCCGGACGCGGGCAACTGGGATGCAATCTGTTCGACGCTGCGCTCGACCAGCGGCAGGCCGGCCCAGGCCGCGTATTGCTTCTGGATGGCCAGCAGGCGCGCGGCGTACTGGTTGGCGGCATCCAACACGCGGGCCCGGTTCACGGGCTCTCGCCAGTGCAGCGAGCGCAGGATCTCGGGCTGAGCCAGGAACGCGTTGTCGCGCCAGGTTCCCTCGAAGACCGATCCCGGCGCAGCCATCTCGGCAAACAGCGGGTTCCCCTCCTCCGGACGCGGGCCGTCCACCGTGCCGCGCGGCGCCTGCTTCCAGCCAAGTTCAAACCGGCCCGGGGCGCGCGACACCAGCGTGGACACTCGCAGCAGATAGATCCTCAGCGAGGCAGTGGCCACCGGTTCCGAGTCCGATACGCCGACGGCCCGCATCACGCTGACGCCGGACCAGCCAAGCGCCTCTTCCTCGGGCGCCTCCCCGGGATACCTGGACGGCCGCTCTCCCTCGGCGGCGGGCAGGCGCCGGGGACCGCCGTCTTTCCAGCGGTGGAACAGCATGCCGGTGCGCAGCGCCCCCTTGATGGCGCTCCCCGGCAGGAAGGGACCGGCAAGGCCGGCCGCGAAGGTAGGGATGTGCAGGCTGTCGCCGCGGGCCCGCTCCCAGTGGGCCGCCGACGATGGGTGCTCGAAGGGGATGCGGCGGTCGGCGAAGTTCTGCGCGAAGCCGCCCCAGGATGCGAAATCGAGCTTGTCGGCCCTCTTCAGTTGCGCCAGGTAGCCCTCCAGTCGCGGCCCCTTGGCCAGCAGCCGGAAGATGCGCCGCTGGTCGAGCACATTCACCTGGTCCTTCCAGACCATGTAGTCGATCGGAGAGAGCCTCTGGCCGTCGCCGACCAGCAACGGCGTCAGGCAAGTAAGGCGGTATCTCATGCGGCCCCCGTGACGCGCTCGGCGGCAGGAGCGCGATGGATGGCGATGGCCAGCGCGAGGCCGGAACGGAAAACGGGGTGCGGGAAGCCGTCGGGAGCCACGTCGGGCGCCGTCCCCCGGAGCCGGGCGCCAGCGTAGAGCACCGAGCCCTCGCTCACCATGCGCAGCAGCTTCTTCGGCTGGCCCCAACCGGCCGCGCTTTCGACCCGGCCGCCGCGCGTCACCAGCGAGTAGCTGCCGCGTTGCCAGTCGATCGAGTCGTCGGCAGCGGGCACAAACAGCGAGAGCAGCCAATAGGCCGCTTCGGCCGGCCCGCCATTGGCCGAAGCCGTCGGCGCCTCGGGGACAGCCATCAGCAGGCCCGGCAATTCGCCATCGATAAACTCGGGCGTCGCGGAGCGGCCCCAGCCCAGCGACCGCTCGCCGCCGATGCCGCTGTCGGCCAGCAGGCGCAACGCCGCACGGAGCGGCTCGGACCAGCGCGCCCAGGCTGCCTCATCGGCAAAGGCGGCCACTGCCCACAGTCCGGCCCCTTCGGCAAACTCCAGGCACGCAGTGCGATGCACCTCCGTGTTGCCGCTCAGCCGGTCCACGGCCGCATGCGACCGCAGGCCCGGCCGGAAAGGCCCGGGGGCCGCGGAGCGAAGACCGGCGGGAATCAGGCACTCGCTCGGCCCGTCCAACAGCCACTCCTGCTCGCGCGGCGGCTTGTCGGTCAGCAGGTCGGCCACCAGCGCCAGCGGCACGAAGCGCGCGCCCTGCCAGCGGATCCTGGCCGACGGCGGCGGCGGCCAGAGCGTCCGCGGCGGGGCCACGAAGTGCACGTCCTCCAGGTACGGAAAGCAGGAACTCAGCCGCACTGCCGCGCTCCGCGGATGGCGGGCGGTGGCTTCCAGCCACTCCTCCAGCGCGCCGAGCCGCGCCATCGCGCCGGTGACGGCTGAGAACAAAGTGTCGCTGTGGCATACGAAGTCCACCACGCCGCGGGCGCCGGTGTCCGTCCCCAGGCGCCACGGCCCGTTGGGCCGGAAGCGAACAACGAAGGCGGGCGGCATCTCTAGGCTTCGAGCTTCTCCGAAAAGCCGTCTTGAAGGACCAGCGCTTGTACCGCGTTCAGGTCGGCTTTGGCCAGCAGTTCCCCCTCCGGCGCACCGGCGCTGTAAAAGCGGCTGCCGCGCCAGGTGAGCCTCAGGTTGCCGAGGCGGATACGGCCGCTGCCGCGGGAACCGCCGCCGCCCAGGGCGTCGTCTTCCAACAGCCGCAGGCCCTCCACCAGCCGCGCCAGCAGGCTCTTGTCCTCCTCGCAGAGCACGTCGAGCACCAGCCGCACCCGGAAGCGCGCGCCGGCCGGCACCCGCTCCAGCGTGCGCGGATTGGCCTGGGAGGTGATGCGGTCGATGGCGTTCTCGCTCTTGACCTCGGTCAGCTCGTCGTCGAGATTCTCGCGCATCTGCGGCGTGATGCTCTCGGGATCGAGCGGAGCGTCGTAGACGGTGAGGCGGGCCGGCGTAGCCTGGCTGCTCTCCAGCCCCTCGCCCGAGACGCGCTCCATGCGGCCGGGGTTGCGGCCGAACAGCAGGCAGATCTCGTCGTCGGGCCGGTCGCTTTGATGGATACGGACCTCCTGCCCTTTGCGCTTGGACAGGTACACCAGCTCGGCGGGCACGGCCAGCCCCGACGTCTGCTCCAGCAGCGAGCGCAGCTTGCCGCGCAGCGTGCTGCCTGGGACGTAGGGCCGGCCGAAGGCGTCCTTGACCACCGGATTGTCCGCCCCGCCAATCTCCAGCGAGCCTTTGCCGGCGCCAATGTGCAGCCCGGTCTCGCAATTGAGCTCGCCCTCTACAATCAGCTTGCCAATGAATCTCAGTTCGGTTTCGGCGGTATGCGCGCTCATGCTTCCTCGTTATTCGTTGTAGGCGACAATGGCTTCGAACAGGTCCCGGAACCGCTCGTAGCCGCGCGGATCGTTCCTGCGGGTGACCTGGAGCAGCAGCCGCTCCAGCGTGTCGAGGCTCCGCAGCGAGTGGCGGGCGATAGTGTAGGCCAGCCGCGCCCGCAGCATGACGAACTGGTGCTGGCGCTCGTTCTCGGGGGCGCGGCAGGCGCGGCGCACCGCATTGTACAGCCGCCGGAGCTGGCTCTTGGTGCCGGAGTCCATGTCGCGCATGCGGCTGACAACGCCGTGGGCCTGGTTGTCCAGGTAGAGGCTGTCGCCGATCAACTTCTCCAGGTCGATTTCCAGCGGCCCCTCCGGCCTCCCGCGATCCGGGGGCCGCCCGCCGCCCTCACGCGGACCGCCCTCGCGCGGGCCGCGGTTTTCGCGCGGGCCGCGCCCCTCGCGGTTCCTCGTCTCCTGCTGAACTTCCATTGCCATGACTAAACCTCGGTGATAAGTCTCGTCCACTCCAGCGCCACCAGCCCGGCCGGTCGCAGCTTCACCTGGGCGGCGCCCCTCCCCATCATCTCATTGGCGAGGTGGGCGCGCAGCTTGTGGACCTCGCGATCCCTGGCCCCGGCCAGCACGCGGTTGAGCCGCCGCTGGAAGCGCCAGGGCTTCTCGAAATGTTCCCCGCCCTGACCCCAGGCGAGGTCCCCTTTGCGGTAGAAGCGGCTCAGCTCGTTGAGGACCTGCCGCGAGGAGCCGAACTCGCCGACCATCCGCGCCAGCGTCTCCTTGAGCTCGGCCGCATCGGCGAGCTGTCTCCACTCCAGCGTGCGGCCAAGCAGGTAGATGCAGTCCTTGTCGGCGGCCTTGGCCAGCTCCAGCAGCCGGCCCGCCTCCTGAAAGACCGAAGCCAGCGCGGCCGCCGGGTCTGGCGCCAGCGCCAGCGCCATCGAGATGGTCTTGCCTTCCGGACCCGGGAACTCCCTCAGGTTCTCTTCGCTGAAGCGGTGAAAGAGGCGCTGCATCTCGCGAGCCAGCGGGATGAGCGCGTCCCAGGCGCCGTAGGCGGCGAAATCGTCGCCGCCCGAATACAGGATGGTGACCTTGCGCCAGAACTCGGGCTGCGAGCAGAGCACCTCCAGTTCGCCGGCGAAGAACTGCTTGTAGAGCACCGAGAGCTGAACGTACTCCTCGATGGTCTGGGCGCGCCGCAGCCGGATGCGGAAGTTGTCGGCGTCGCCGCGCAGCACACCCCACAGGGCGCGGCCCTGGGCGCGGGCGGCCAGCGCGGGCAGATCGGCCGGACTTTGGCCGTCGTCGCTGGGCGCCATGTGGCGCGCCACGGTGACGGTGTCCGGTGCGCGATTGGGGATCAACCCCCAGGTGTGCTTGCTGGCGCCCAGCGCGAGCCGGGCGGGCGAGTCGGGACTCCAGCCGACGGTCTCGGCCTCCCACAATTGGCGGGCCAGGCCGGGGAAATAGCCGTCGGCGTGCGAGGGGCACGGGAAGGGTTCGAAAAGCTCGCCGCCCGGCACCGCCAGCGCCGCCAGCCGGTGCTGCAAGTCCTCCGCCAGCCGCCGGCGAACCACGCTCCAATCGCCGAGGTTCTCGGTGAACGCCCAGGTCAGTTTCAGGTGGCCGCGGCTCATGGTTTCGATGCCCTGCGCCGCTGCGCCCAGGAACTCGCCGGCCGGCCCGCAGGAGTCGCCGGGAAGGACCAGCAGGAACTGGCCGCCGCCGCTGGAACCCAGCAGCACCCGCGGCAGGCCGAACTCGGCCAGCAGCGCGCGCGGAATCACTTCGGCCAGCAGCGCGATCCAGTGCGAGCGCCCCGCCAGCAGGTGCTGCTCGCCGCCGCCGGCCAGGGCGCACTCGTCTTCGGCCGCCGGCGCAAGCAGAAAGTCCTCTATGCCGACAAGCTTGCCCTGGAGAATCATCTGCTCGGACATCGCGGAGAAAGTGACCCTTCGAAACCGCTTAGTCTAGCACAGTGACCTGGTGGGACAGGCGTTCCCGCCTCTCGGGGGCCTGCCCGGTAGATTACCGCACGGCGTTGACGGTGGCCACGTCGTACTTGCGCACGGCCGCGTCCGCGGTCACCAGCGTCAGCTCCTCCAGCCTGACTTTCGCAGTTCGCGGCACATTGTCCTTTGTTTTCAACGGCGGCACCC
>JBBTDS010000070.1:0-16429 GCA_038060875.1 Acidobacteriota bacterium
TGTCCCAATTGCCGCCGGCGCGACTTGCATAGACGAAGGCGTTGCCGTCCGGGGAAAGGCTGGGATACAGCTCCTGGCCGGGCTGATCGGTGAGCTGGGCGAAGGTGATGTTCTTGAGGGAGGTTTCTCCCCCGGGCCGCAGAATCAGATAGGAGGCCAGCGCCGCAAAGACCGCGCCGGCGAGCACCAGGGCTACGGCCGCCGCGAGCCTCCGCCGGCGGGCAGTGGCGGGTTGTGCCGCCACCACCTGGGGCGCGGGAGAAACGGCCAAATCCCTGTCGGCAGAGCTTTCCTGCCAGCCCACGCTTACGCGCCCGACGAACTGGTAGCCTCGCTTGGAGAGTGTCTCGATGTAAGCCCGTCCGGCCGGAGCCTCGCCCAGCGCCTTCCGCAGCACGGCCATGTGGTGGGTGAGGTTGCTCTCCTCCACAAACGTGTCCGGCCACACCGCCCGGATCAGCGCCTCCTTCTCCACCGGCTTGCCGGCATTCTCGACCAGCACCAGCAGGATGTCGAACCCCTTGGCGCTCAACGGGACAACCTGCCCCTCTTTGCGCAGCAGCCGGGCGCCGGGATCCAAACGGAAAGGTCCGAACTCGTAGACGCGCCTGGCTGGCTGGGGAACCGGCATTTTCGCGACTTTCGGAATTCCTCGGAAAAATTCGCTTTTCTTGCACGACTCCCAGGCGGGCTTCCGCTACCCTCTGAAGCGGGCGGAGCCGCCAGGGAGACTCGGAGCCCACTCCGATTGTACTCCGCGGTTCCGGCCCCGGCAATGAAGGAGGATGGGTACCAGAAATGAAACCGCTGAAGAACCGTTGGCGCCTCGCGGGCCTGATCGCGGCCGGCCTCTGGCTGACCGTGACTCCGCGCTCGTTCGGGCAAACCTTCACCACCATCGATTACCCCGGGGCGAAGGCCACGCGGCCCAAGGGCATTACCCGCTATGGCGACATTGCGGGCGAGTACGAGGATCAGTCCGGGACTGTTCACGGCTTTCTGCTCAGCAGGGGCGGCAAGTGGGCCTCGTTTGACTGCGAGGGCGCTAAACATACCCGTACCTTGGGGATGAACAACAACCTTGAGATTGTCGGCTACTACCTGGACGGCGCCGCAAGATCTTACCCTTTTTATATGGGTGAGTTAGGAGGCAGGTGCTTCACCTACGAGCCCAAGGGCTCAACGGGCGCCACCTTCGGAGGGATCAGTGATGCCGGCGAGATCATAGGCGAATTCACTGACAGCGAGGGGCGGCACCGTGGTTTCCTGGTGCGGGGAGACGTTTTCCTCGTATTTGACGGAATCGTAGAGGGTGATTACAGTGGCGGGCCGTTCGGGATCAGCTCCCAGGGCGACATCGTCGGACATGTCCAGGCCTACGGTGACCGGATGAAGGGCTTCCTGCTAACCAAGACAAACTCGACCATTTTCGAGTTCCCTCCCGGGGAAAGCAACTCCATGAGCTGCGGGTTCAACATAAACGCCCGAGGGGAGATCGTCGGGCATTACCAAAGGACCGGTGAGACCGTGCTCCGCGGTTTCCTCTTCAGCCGCGGCGCCTACATTCCGATCGATTTCCCCGGCGCGGTCTCGACCGAGGCCAGAGGGATCAACGACGAGGGCCTCATCGTCGGCTACTACAAAGATAAGGATCAGGTGCAGCACGGTTTCTTGCTGCGGCGGTAATTCCGCCTGCTCTCTCGCACCGGCTCAGGCTCTGGCGCGACGGAATACATAGTGGGGCCGGTCGCCGGCCCAGGAGGAACGGACCATGAACTGGAGAATCGCTTGTGTTTTGGCGGCCTGCTCGGTCACGCTCGTGGCCCAGGCGCCGCCGGTGACCATGCTGGACATTGAAACCGCGAACGGTGTCCTGTATTCCTGGGATGTTGCGGATCCTTCCGGGCTGGGAAGCTCTGCAAGCATTGTCCCTACGACCTTCAGAGTTTTCATGCCCTGGATATTTTTCGCTGACGTCGTGGCAGTCAACGGCAAGCCAGCCAAGGGGGTCTATGCCAGCCGAGCTACAATTGTCAGACTGACAACTACGGCAACCCCGGGGCGGGCTATCTCCGACGTCAACCGTTCCGACATATTCGATCCCCATCTGGAGATTCAGGACGCCGACGGAACTCCAATTGGAACTATCGTGGCGAGCGGCTTTGCGGGAGGAACTGCCCCACCGGGAGCCCCGACCGCCGCCTCCTCGCAGAACATTGCAATCGTTGGCGGGACCGGAGCGTTCCTAGGCGTACGAGGGCAATTGGCGTACGGAAGGGCTTCGGCCCGTGGGGCGTCAATGGTCGAGGATCCTGCCAACCGGCGAACACATGGAGGCGGCTCAATCCGTTTGATCCTTCACCTGATCCCGATGACTTGGCCCGAGATCGTTACGCTTCCCACCGGCCCGGCCATCTTCCATGGGGATGACTTCTCGCGGGTTACCGCCGATAAGCCCGCACGGGCCGGCGAGCGGCTGATCATGAGTGTCTCGGGCCTTGGCCCGGTCAGACCGAACCTCGATCCCGGCAAGCCGTTCCCGCCTTACGAGGAGGGCAAGCTGCACGAGGTCAACTCACCCGTGGAAGTGTCGGTAAACGGGCGCGAGGCACGGGTGGTGAACAAGATCGGCTGGCCGACGATGAACAACGTCTACCGCGTGGACTTCGTGGTTCCCGAAGGCACGGCGGCGGGTCTGGCGACCCTGGGCCTCAGCGTGGCCTGGATCAACGGGCCGGAGGTGAAGCTTCCGGTGCGGTGAACCAGAACGCCGCAGGCCCCGGCGCGGATCAACGGGCGCCCTACTTCTCCGCCACCCAGTAAAGCTCCTCCCGCACCGAGGTCTTCGCGAACCCGGCGCGGTAGAGGATCCCCTTGACGTTGGCTACCATGTTCGGGTTGCCGCACACATAGGCGGTCGTGTCGGCCGCGGTGAATCCGAGCTGGTCCAGGTATTTGCGAGCGACGTCTTCGGCCCGGCCGCGCTCGCTGTCCCAGTCCGGAACCAGCCACGGGCGGCTGACGGTTGGGACATATGTCAGCCACGGGTGCTCGCGCGCGAACGCCGACAACTCCTCGGCGTAGCCGAGCTCATCGGGCACGCTGGCGGCGTGTATCAGCGCGATGCGGTAGGGGACCGGCTCGGCGCGGGCGATCATCTGCCGCAGCGAGCTCACATAAGGCGCCACGCCGGTAACGGTGGCCACCATGAAATGGTTCCGGCGCCCGCTCTCGTCGTCGAAGACGAACCGCCCCTTGGCCACCCGGCGCATGAACACCTGCCCGCCCACCGGAATGTCGTAAAGCTGCGGCGAAAGCTGCCCGCCCGTCACCCGCTCCAGAAAGAACTCCAGCTCCGGCTCCAGCGGCGCGGAAGCGAGCGAGTACGGCCGCTCGATCATCCGCGGGCTGGCGGCGAGGCCGATAGTCACGTACTGGCCGGCGCGAAAGCCGATCGGCTCCTCGGGCCGGATGCGCACGATCCAGAGGTCGGAAGCGATGTCGCGCCGCGAGGTGACAATGGCCGTCATGTGTGCTGGGCTGCTCATAGGGATGCCGCCTCCAGGCGGCGCCGCGCGCGCATGAAAACGTCTCGGAGCATTCTCTCTGTCAACCTCCCGGTCGAAGTGTTCTGCTGGCTGGGGTGATACGAGCTGACCAGCAGCGGCTGGCCCGGCCCGGTGTGGTGCTCGCGGTTATGGGCGAACACGAAGGCGGCCCGCGAGCGGACCAGGCCGCGGTCGCGCAGGATCGAGAGATACACGTCGAAAGCCACCCTGCCCAGCGCCACCACCACGCGCAGGTTGCCGAGCGCATCCAGCTCCCGCTCCAGGTAGCGGCGGCAGTTGCGGATCTCCTCCCGCAGCGGCTTGTTCTTCGGCGGAGCGCAGCGCACCGCCGCCGTGATCAGCGTGTCGCCGAGCGCCAGGCCGTCGTCGCGCGAGCGGCTCTCGGGCTGCGAGGCGAAGCCGGCCTGGTGCAGCGCGCGGTAGAGGAAGTCGCCCGAGCGGTCGCCGGTGAATATCCGCCCGGTGCGGTTGGCCCCGTGGGCCGCCGGAGCCAATCCGATGATGAGCAGGCGCGCCGCCGCATCGCCGAAGGCCGCCACCGGACGGCCCCAGTACTCCCACTCGCGGTACGCCCGGCGCTTCGCCGCCGCTACTTGCGCGCAGTAGGCCCGCAGGCGCGGGCACCGTGCGCAGGCGATCACCTCCTGCTCGATGGCGGTGAGCACGGCTGGCATCTCCCCATTACTCCCTCAATGAGAGTAACATTCTTATTAGCGAGGTGAGAGCCATGCGCAGTCGTTTGAGTCGTCGGAATTTCCTGGGCGCCGCTGCCACTAGCGGCGCGGCACTGGCCGGGCCGGTCAAGATCGCCGCGAACGAGAAGCCGGCCCTGCTGGGAGGCAAGCCCGTGCGTACGGAGCCCTTCCCTGGCTGGCCGAAGACCGGCCCCGAGGAGGACCGCGCCATCCTGGAGGTGCTGCGCAGTGGGAGGTGGTATCGCGGCTGGGGCAAGCAGGTGGATCGCTTCGAGGAGGCCTACGCCAGGCTAACCGGCGCCAGGTACTGCCTGGCTACCGCCAACGGCACCAGCGCGCTGTTCACTTCGCTCGCCGCCCTCGGCATCGCGCCGGGCGACGAGGTGATCGTGCCCCCGTACACCTTCATCGCCACCATCAACGTGGTGCTGCTGATGCACGCCGTCCCTGTCTTCGTGGACACCGCCCCGGAGACCTTCCAGATCGACCCCCGCAAGATCGAGGCGGCCATCACCGATCGCACCACGGCCATCATCCCCGTTCACATCGGTGGTTCGGCCGCCGATCTGGACGCCATCCTGCCCCTCGCCGCCAGGCGCAAGATCCCTGTGATCGAAGACGCCTGCCAGGCCCACCTCGGCGAGTGGCGCGGGCGCAAGCTCGGCTCGCTCGGCGACACCGGCTGCTTCAGTTTCCAGAACTCCAAGAACCTCAACTCCGGCGAGGGCGGGGCCATCCTCTCGGCCAGCGATGACTTGATCGAGCGTTGCTACGCCTTCCACAACAACAGCCGCGGCCGCAAGGTCGATAGCTACGACTTCAGCTACAAGACCAGCGGCGCCAACCTGCGCATGACCGAGTTCCAGGCGGCGCTGCTGATGGCCCAGATGACGCGCCTGGAAGAGCAATCGAAAACGCGCGACCAGAACGCGGCCTACCTCACCAGCATGTTGCGGGAGATTCCGGGCATTCAGCCGGCGCGGATGTACGACGGCTGCACCCGCAACGCCTGGCACCTTTACATGCTCCGCTACAAGAAGGAGCAGTTCGCCGGTCTCTCTCGGGCGCGCTTCCTCAAGGCGCTGCGGGCCGAGGGCGTGCCCGCCTCGGACGGCTACCGGCCCCTCAACAAGGAGCCGTTCCTCAAGCGCGTGCTTCAGTCGCGCGCCTACAAAGCGGTGTGCTCACCCGAGCGGCTGGCCCAGTGGGAGGAGCGCAACCAGTGCCCGGCCAACGATCAGCTCTGCGACGAGGCCGTCTGGTTCACCCAGACCATGCTGCTCACCGCCCGCCGCGACATGGAGCACATCGCCGCGGCCATCGCCAAGATCCAGAAGCACGCCGGCGAGCTGGCGAAGACGTAGGGCAGGCCCCCGACCTGCCTCGCCCCTACAACGGGTCACGATCCCCGCGGTAGGGGTCGGGCACGCCCGCCCCCTACCACCGCACCGGCGCCAGCACCACCCGCGTCAGGTCCACGGCACTAAAGCTCAAGGCCATCCCAGGCCACGGTGCGAGATGCTATCCTTCTCTTTGTCAGCGGTAGCAGCGGCGCCGTGACGAGGGCATACGTCAAGTTGACATCGCCGCACTGCGAAGGGCTCTGTAGGAGGGGCGCTACCTCATTAGCCGGCATGCCAAGCAGAGGGCAGGCCAACGCAACGTGTCAATGAACGAGATCAAGGACATCGTGGTTGCGGGAGACCTGATAGAAGAATACTCCAACGCTCAACCGTTCCCAAAGGCCCTGTTCATGGCACACATCCGCGGCGAGCCGGTCTATGTGTCCTGCGCTTTTGACGGCCATTTCGCCCACATCGTCACTGTTCACCGGTACGACCCAAACCTCTGGATCGACCCGTGGACGCGGAGAAGGGAGGAAAGCGTATGCCCACGAAGTGCGCCCAATGTGGCGGAACACTGGAATCAAGAACTATTACCTACACGCAGCCCTGGGGCGACGAGCTCTACGAATTCGAGAACGTACCGGCCCTGGTCTGCCGGCAATGCGGGGAAGTCTGGCTGGAGGAGCGGGTGGCCACGTTGGTTGATGAGATCATCCAGAAGCAGCCCCAGCCCAAGAAGTACCACAAGGTTCCTGTGTTCTCCCTTACGGAGCTCGCATAGTCCTCAGGGGTGGAGCCCTCAGGACCCTCAGCGCCCGACCGGCGCCAGCACCACTCGCTCCAGGTTCATGGCGCTGAGGCCGCCGCGCGGGGAGGCCCTGACCTGCACCGTCTGTTCGCCGGCGGCGAGATCAATCTCGCCGAGGGCAAAGCTCTTGAACACCCAGTCGCCCTGGGTGTTCGCCACCTTGCCTTTCACCTGGCTCGCGCCGGCCGCCACCGCGAACTCGGCGCCTTCGCCGCCGCGCCCGGAGGCGTAAGCGATCTCGACCTGGTACCGCCCCGCCTGCGGCGCCGCGATCGTCCACGTGGGGATGTCGTCCGGGCGCACCCACCGCGTCAGGAACACGTGGCCCAGCGCGTTCTCCTTCTTGGCGCGCTGCTCGAAGCGGGTCTCGATCTCGCACGACTCGACGCCCAGCCGGAACGCACCGTCCGCCCCGGGCCGGATGACGAAGGGCGCCGTCGCCGGCGGCCCGTCTAGCGTGAGCGCCACCACGCTGGCGATCTCGTCCGGGGCCTCCGCCGGCAGCGTGACGATCGCATCGTCGCCCTCGCGCCGCACTTTCAGCCGCGCCGCGCGGTCGGCCACCAGCGCGGCCGAAACCACTTTGTTCTTGAGCCCCGGCACGCGCAACTGCCCGTCCCGCGGCCACTGGAACACGTGCAAATACACCGTGTTTCCCTTGGCGGTGGCCCGCCCGAAGAACGGCAGCCGCGCAAACGGGCTCGCGGTCGTTTCGTAAATGGCCTCGCCGTTGACCCTCAGCCAGCGCCCCATCGCGTTCAGCCGCGTCACGAACTCGTCCTGAATCGTCCCGTCCGGCTTGGGGCCCACGTTCAGCAGCAGGTTCCCGCCCTTGCTGACCACCTCGATCAGCATGCGGATCAGGTCCCGCTCCGTCTTAAACTCCGTCTCGTACTTGTTGTAGCCCCAGCTATCCATGTTGATGGTGACGCACGACTCCCACAGGATCGGCCTGCCGGAAGGGTCCTTCATTCCCGTGGCCGGCACGAACTGCTCCGGCGTGCCGAAGTCGGCGCGGTTGCCCGGCTCGCGCTTGAAGATGCGGTCGTTGATCAGCGTGTTCGGCTGGAGCTTGCGGATGAACTCGTAAACCTCGTCGGCGTGCTGCTCCTGGTTGGTGTGCTCCCACTCGCCGTCGAACCAGATCATGGCCACCTCGCCGAACTCCGTCAGCAGCTCGCGGATCTGCGGCATCATGAAGCCGCGGATGTAGCGGTCCAGGTTGCCGCCCTCCTTCGGGTTGGCCACCTCCCACGCCCGCTTGGGCGTGTAATCGGGATGGTGCCAGTCCATGATGGAGTGGTAAAAGCCCAGCCGCATCCCCTTGCGCTTCGAGGCCTCGGCCAGCATCTTCAGCGGATCGCCCTTGTGAGGCGTGATCTCCATGTCGTAGTCGCTGACCTTGCTGCGGTAGATGCTGAAGCCGTCGTGGTGCTTCGAGGTGATCACGATGTAGCGCACCCCGGCGTTGCGGGCCAGGTCCGCCCAGGCGTCGGCGTTGAACTTCACCGGGTTGAAGCGGCGCGCGTACTGGTCGTATTCGGCCTGGGGTATCTGGAAGCGGTGGCGCGCCCACTCGTGGCGCCCGATGACGGCGTACGGGCCCCAGTGGATGAACATGCCGAACTTGGCCTCGCGGAACCAGCGCGTGCGTTCGGATTCGGCCTGCGGCGCGGCCACGGCGGCGAACAGGAGGAGGGAGGAGACGGTCTTTGCGAGCATGGCCAACCCATTGTATGCCCGCCCGCAGCCGCGTGGTGGCGGACTACTTCAGCAGCACCAGCCGCAGTCTCTCCAGCGAGTCGCGGACCGCGTCGGGCGCCAGGTTCAGGCACGCCTCCGCCGGCAAGGCGGTCTTGCCCTCGATCAAGTCGTGGAACAAGGCCACCAGCGCCGGGTCACGCCAGCCGCGCCCGGTCTCTTCATCCAGAATCGCTAGAGCTTCCTGGCGCGACCGCGCGTCCTTATAGGGCCGCTTGGAAGTCAGCGCGTCGTAGATGTCGGCCGTCTGGAGGATGCGCGCCAGCAGCGGGATGTCTTCGCCGCGCAGCCCGTCCGGATAGCCCGAGCCGTCCCAGCGCTCGTGATGGCTGCGGATGATGGGCAGCACCAGCGCCAGCGTCTTCAGCGGCCGGCAGATCTCTTCCCCCTTGGTGGTGTGGCTTCGCATGACCGCCCACTCTTCTTCGTTAAGTTTCCCCGCCTTGTTCAGCACCGCATCGGGGATGCTCACCTTGCCGATGTCGTGGAGAAACCCGCCGCGGTAAAGAGCCAGCAGTTCCAGTTGCGTCAGCCCCAGCGCCTGCCCCAGGCTCACGCTGATCACCGCCAGCCGCTCGCAGTGCATGCCGGTGCAGGTGTCCCGCTGCTCGATCGCCCGCGCCAGCGCGAACAGGATCCCCTCGGCCTCTTCCAGCGAGTCGATGGCCGCCTTCTGCCGCAACATGGCCGCGACGCGGCTGCGCACCACCGCCGGGTTCAGCGGCCGCAGCAGGAACTCGTCGGCCCCCGACTCGATGCCGGCTACCTCGGCCTCCACACCCTGCACGCTCGTCAGCACCAGGATGGGGGTCAGCCGCGTCTGCCGGCTCGCTTTCATGCGGCGGCAGAAGTCCAGCCCGCCTATCCCGGGCATCATCAGGTCCACCACCAGCAGGTCCACCTTCTCCCGCTCCAGAATGGCGAACGCCTCCTCGCCCCTGCCGGCTTCCAGGAACTGGTAGGGCTCAGCCTTCAGCATCGAGCGCAGGATGCGGCGGTTGATCTCGTGGTTGTCGACGACCAGCAGCGTCGCCGGCCGCTGCGCGTAGGCTTCCCGCCTTTGAAGATCCCACTCCGCCACCAGTGCGGTTTGGCTGCCCGGCGCTGGCTTCACACTTCCCTCTATCGGCGAAAGTACACGAGAATCTTAGGGGCACCCGAATTTCGGTGACAGGCTACGCTTTCACTAATTTCCGGCGCGAGCCATTCCCTTGCGCGCCTGCTCCCCACCACCAACCTCGAAATCAGCGTCCCCCTGGCCGAGATTTTCGCCGCCCTCTGACCCCAGCACCTGTTGTAGAATGACAGGCCGGCTGTGCCTGACCCTCGCCCCACCCGCATCCGCCACATCGTCCTGGCCCTCACCGTCGCCGTCTACATGATCACTTACATCGACCGCGTGGTCATCGCCTCGGCCGTCCCTGTCATCCAGCGTGAATTTGGCTTCACCCTCGTCACCATGGGCTGGATCCTGAGCGCCTTCCGCTGGGGCTACGCCCTGTTCCAGGTTCCCGGCGGCTGGCTCGGCGACCGCATTGGCCCCCGCCGCGCGCTGTCCCTCATCGTCACCTGGTGGAGCTTCTTCACTTCCTTCACCGCGCTGGCCTGGAGCGCCGCCTCGATGTCCGTCTTCCGTTTCTTCTTCGGTGTCGGCGAGGCGGGCGCCTTCCCCATCGCCACCCGCTCGCTTTCCCGCTGGATGCTGCCCTCCGAACGCGGCTTCGCCCAGGGCATTACCCACGCCGGCTCGCGCCTCGGCGCGGCCCTCACGCCCCCGCTGGTGGTCCTCCTCATGACCGCCTGGGGCTGGCGCGCTCCCTTCGTCGTCTTCGGCGCACTTGGCCTCGTCTGGGTCGCCGTCTGGTTCGCTTACTACCGCGACACCCCCGGCCAGCACCGCTCCGTCAACGCCGCCGAACGCGAGCTCATCCACTCCTCCCTCGGCGGCCCGCGTGCGCCCACCGCCCGCGCCGTACCCTGGCGCGCCATCCTCTCCAGTTCCACTCTCTGGACCCTCTCCGCGATGTACTTCTGTTACGCCTGGTGCATCTCGGTCTACCTCGACTGGTTCCCCAAGTACCTCAACGACCACCGCGGCCTCGACCTCAAGCGCATGGGCCTCTACGCCAGCCTCCCGCTTCTCGCCGGCACCCTCGGCGACCTCGCCGGCGGCTGGGCTTCCGACCTCTGGGTCAAGCGCACCGGCAACCTCCGCCGCGCGCGCCGCGTGGTGGCTGTCACCGGTTTCCTGCTCGCCTCGGCCGGCATCCTGCCCGCCACCTTCACCCGCAGCCCCGAGGCCTGTGTGGTCTACACCTGCCTGGCCGTCTTCGCCCTCGAGCTCACCGTCGGCGTCTCCTGGGCCGTGCCGCTCGACATCGGCGGCGACTACGCCGGCTCCGTCTCCTCCGTCATGAACATGTGCGGTAACATAGGAGGCGCGATTTCGCCGGCGCTGCTGGCCTATCTGGTGAAGGGTTACGGCTGGGAAGTGCCTTTCGTCGTCTCCGCGGCGCTCTGCCTGGTGGCCGCCGCACTGTTCGCGCGCATCGACGCCACCAGGCGCATCTTCGCTCAGGGAGGGACGCGGTGAGAATCAGCACCCGACGCTGCGTGGCCTGCGGCAACTGCACCTACGTCTGCCCGATGGGCGCCATCTACATCGACACGGCCATCCGCCGCGCCGCCGTCAACCGCGAGGAGTGCGTCGAGTGTTACGCCTGCGTCAACGGCATGAGCCAGGAGCACCTCAACCCCACCCTGGTCCGCGCCCTGCGCCGCGTCTTCCAGTTCTTCCGCCTCCGCTTCGACCCCGAGCCCGACGTCTGCCCCACCGCCGCCTTCGACCCCGAGGACCTCGTCTGGCCCCGCGTCGTCCGCCGCGCTTTCTCCGACCCGCGCGTGCCCCACGAATCCACCGGCGTGCAGGGCCGCGGCACCGAGGAGGTCAAGACCAACGACATCACCGGCCGCGTGGGCGTGGGCGAAGCCGGTTTCACCATCGAGTTCGGCCGCCCCGGCGTCGGCGTCCGCTTCCACGAGATTGACCGCATGACCCGCGCCCTGGCCGCCGCCGGCGCCGCCTTCGAAAAGCGCAACCCGGTGACTTCGCTCATGACCGACGTCTCCCGCGGCATGATCCGCGAGGACATCCTGGCCGAGAAGATCCTCTCCGCCATCGTCGAGATCAAGGTCCCGGTCGCGCGCGTCGAGGAGATCATCCGCCTGGTCTGGGAAGTGGAGGAGCAGATCGACACCGTCGTCTCGCTCGGCGTCAGCACCCGCTGCTCGGCCGGCGGGGAGGAAAACGTTGTCGCGCCGGTTTTGGAGCGCCTGGGTTACAAGCTGGAGCGCGCCAAGACCAACGCCGGACTCGGCCGCGCCGGAGTAACATCATGACCAACACCCTGCACCGCTCGGGCGACGCCGCCAGCTTCTACGACGACTACGTGGTGTTTGCCATTCCCTGCCGCGGCAAGAACGACCAGGGCTCGGCGCCGAAGCTCAAGCGGTTCCTCGAGATCGCGCTAGCTTTCAACCCCGTCAACATCGGCGACGGCGTCCACGGCGCCGCGCTGCGGCCCAGCGACCGGCTCACCCCGCTGGCCCACTGGAAGCGCGACTCGGCGCCCGACTTTCAGTCCGTCATCGACGGCGTCGATACGGCCACCACCGTCGCCGCCGTCTTCGACAACCGCCAGGCCGCCGAGGATTTTCTCAAGGCCCTCAAGCGCGCCGATCTCGGCCTCTCGGTCAACATCTCCACTTCGACCGACGGCGCCGACCAGTGCTGCCACGCCGCCGGCTGCCCCCGCCACAGCATCGGCTACTCGCTCGGCTTCGAGGGGAAGACCGATAGGCTGCCCGCCTCCCCGGTCCTGATGCTGACCACCATGTGCGGCCACGGCATGATCAGCCACGCGCTGGCCGCCAAGATGCTCGACTGGGTCCGCGAGGGCCGCCGTACCCCCGAGCAGGCCGCCGCCTGCCTCCAGCGCTTCTGCTCCTGCGGCGTCTTCAACCCCGCCCGCGCCCGCCGCCTCCTGAAACCGGGACCGTAACCCATTCCCCCTGTTTCCCTCCGTGCCGCTACTGAGCCGCGACCGCCAGGGAGCGGGGGGCGCCGTAGTCAGACCTCTTCCCAGTCAATTCCGAAATAGTGGTGGACTATTATGTCCCGGACACCCTTGATGTCCGTCCACGGAACGTCGGGATAGCGTTCACGAAGCTCTGACGAAAGGTGCGCGACCGCCTCGCCGATGATCGTCAACTGGTGGGCGACGGTGCTCCGCAGCAGGTCGTTCGCTTCGAACGCTCCCAACTCCTGCCCGTGAACGAACTCGGCAATGGTGTCTGCGGCCGTCAGGATGTCTTCAAGGTAAAGCCGCTCACGCCGCATAGATCAGGCGGGCTTGGGAAAGCACCCCTCCCCGCAGGGCACTTCGAAGTGCTCGCTTGAAGACCACATCGACCTTTCGGCCAAGCAAGGCTGAGAACTCGTGTTCCGCAGCGAAGTGCTGCAAGAGATCCACTCTGGCCTCGGGCAGGAACTCAACCAGCAGGTCAACATCACTGTCCGGACCCATTTCGCCGCGCGCCGCGGACCCGAACACGGACAACTCCTTCACTTGGTAGCGGCGGCAGATCTCGGCGATCTCGGCTTCGGGGATGACGACGCCGGGTACAACAGTCATGGTGCAATACCTCTCCCTCATTACCGTCTGTTTGGGGTCACTGCGGTGGTGGGCGGGGGGCGCCCGGCTGCTCCAGTTGCCGATGACGCCGGCGCGGGTCCGGGAGGCGCTCAAGCGGGGGTCTGCTGGTTGAGGGAGAGCAGAGCCACTGCTTGCGCCACTGCTAAACAAGGGCCGAAGATGGAGGACTAAGGCCGTCGTCGGTGTTTCATTGGGACCACGCAGGCCTGGACAGTTGTCGGGTTTGCCGACTACTGGGCAAGCTGGGCCTTCAGACCGACCGGTCCGTCCCGTCCGGCCGCGCTTGGCGAATGGGGCACACTTGGCTGGGCGCCCGCTGCCTGTTCGAGGTGCCCGCGCCGCTGCCGTTCCTCGAACCAGAAGCGGGCTGGGCAGTTGCCGCGCAAGGATCCGGAGCCCGCCAAAAGCCCAGAACGCGCTAAGATCTGTGTTTGAGGTAACGTGAAGTGACCACTCCACGGCTGACAGACGAACGTCTGAGGTTCGGACTTGATTCAAACCAGGAGGACCGTGAGCGTCTCTGCGCTGCACTGTTGTCTTTGGATCGGCGCTTTTCGGAAATCAAGCCTCGGCGCCCCAGGGGCGGTCCTGACCAGGGGAGAGACCCTGAGGCACTGTTTGAGAACCGCCTTCTTGCATTTGGCGCAGTTGCATTCGTCAACGGAGCAAACGATTCAGACGCTCAGAGGCGCCAGGTCACGAAGAAGTTTCACGCCGATTTGCGTTCAGCTCTGAAGCACAAGCCGGACTTGGGCCTGTTCGTATTCTTCACCAATATTGACTTGGCGCCTACCGAGATAGGGGTCTTGGAAAATGACGCTTCGACCAAGGGCAACCTTGCAGTAGAAATCTTCTGTCGCGAGCGCATGAGACTGGCCTTAGACACTGCGTCCGGCTTTGCTTTCAGACACCAGTATCTCGGAATCAAAATGTCCGATGAGGAGCAAGCGACGTTTTCTACAGAATTCGGCGACGACCTTCACAGACTCATTGCACGGAAATTCACGGACATTGACCGCTCGCTGGAGCGTATCGAGTTCTTTGCAGACAGGCCGAGCCCGCTGATCTGGCTTCAGGCGGTCATCACCCTGGATCGCCCATCTGAACCATGTGAACTGGCGCCATTCCGCGTGCTGTTTGAGTTTCGCCGTCGGGGGACGGGTTTCCACGGGCCGCAGCTCTCCATTGCAGGCGAGGACACTTGCATGTGCGGGCATGGTGGGCCGAAATTTGGCATTCGCCTCTACGTAGGCACGCGCGAGAGGCCGATGTATGATCTCAAGAACTATTTTGACGCGCAAGTTGTGGAGCACATCTTCCTGGGCGGCGAGCTGGAGCCCAGCTCCACTATTCCCACACTTGGAAGTCTAGACCAACACGAGATTGCGATATTCATGACCGAGACATTAGCGAATAGGATCAGGAGCATCGATCTCATCGCCAATGTCTGGGAGGTTATTGAGGTGCAAAGGCGGGACATCCACATCGAGTCCCTAGACCATCCTCCATGGTGGCCGGAGAATCCGTCCTGGCCGGATCTGGGGCCGACAGCGAAAACCCTCTCATGGGTAGAGCTGACTCACGCCACTGGACTGGCATCACCGGACTATCTGCCGAACGTTCAGTGGCTCATTGACTCTTATGCGCGCACGCCCCAGCGTCTGCATTCATAGCTGGGTTTCGAGGCGGCGGGGGATCTGGCCGCAGGCCACGCTGCATCCAGTCTGACACCTGTCCGTGTGACGCTCGATCCGTGGAGCCCGGTTGTGGCGGGACCGTTTGCCACTCGGAAGCTGTGCGCACGATGGCGCGGATTGTTGCATGAGTTCGGACAACTTGATGAATAGAATGGGCAACGAAATGGCAACGATGCTGCGGAAGGTCGGTTTCTTTCATTATGGCGGATATGACCAGTCTGACCCGCCAGGATCGCTACGCGATTCCTTAGCGGAGGCGTCACAGGAAGACGATGTTAGTGACTCTCTCATCGTGGCACCCGAGGCATTCAATATTCGAAACGGCTATTGGAGTCATAGCCGTTCCCGGGATCAGTTCATTAAGGAATCGCTTGTACAAATATCGGTCGATTTTAGGATCGCGCTTGTAGTCGGATTGGTTGAAGAGGGCGCTGTCGGCGAACCGGGGTACAGTTCTGCTTACCTGATTGACGGACGTGTTTGCCAACTCCTGTCACTGAAGGAGCGCAAGGACGGATCGGGAAACTACAGGCCGTACGAGGGCGGCTGGGACAAGCCGGTCCTGCATCGTGGCATTTGTATTGGGGCCCTGATTTGCGCGGATGCAGCTAACTTCAATAGTCCGGCCAGCGAACGGCATGAAGCTGTCCTTGAGCAGGTTGGTGCTTTCAAGGTGCCCCAGGCGGTCCTTTGTGTGCCGGCGTGCATGCGGGAGTACGAAAGCAAAGAGGTAGCGCGGGCTTGGCCCACGCAGTTCGCTGTTGTTGTGGGCAACTCTTGGTTTTGGCAGCCGAGCCTGGTGCTACGTGCGGGAGAACGTCGCGATGCGGACTTCGTGTGTTTCAAAGGGCCCCAGAACAACGTACGGGTAATCGCCTTGGGATGAGGAGAAAGGAGAGTCCTGATTCACATTCTCGGGCCATTACTGTTGACAAGTCGGCCTCGGGTGCCGTGATGCGGCGCGACTGCCACTTGGACGTCTAACGCCGTGCTCGTCGGAGGGCGAGGGCCGACTCCCCGGCGGTCCCCGTCTGGGAAATCGCCCCTGTGGCGGATGCAGCACCTCGGGGCTTGGGGTTTGACCATCGAGCGCGAATCGGTACAGTCGCAGGTGGCGGTCAACAGGAGCACCGGGGGCGTCGAGGTCAAGCGGGTGGCCCGCGCGCAGGACCAGGGCGTCATTGTCAATGCGGACGGCTCCCGCCAGCAGATGGAAGGCAGCATCACCATGGGTTTGGGCTACACGCTCACCGAGGAGGTGCGCTTCAGGGATGGGGAAGTACTGGTCCGCAACTTCGACACGTACGAGCTTCCGCGCTTCTCCTGGCTGCCCAAGATCGAGACCATCCTGATCCACAACCCGGAGACGCCGGCGTCGGGATGCGGCGAGCCGCCGATCGTCAACATGGGCGCGGTCGGCGTGAACACCATCTTCGACGCGGTGGACGCCCGGCTGCTCCAGTTGCCGATGACGCCGGCGCGTGTCCGGCAGGCCCTCAAACGGGGCTGACAATTTGGTCTTCACCCTTCTTTGCCGAACTCGGCTTGCCCCCCATACGTGCGTGTCCGTAATGAAAGCTGAAGAACACGGCGTGCGATTAGACTGAATCTCCCTTGCTTAGGCTCTCCCTGCGTCCTGCGGGGCGCGACCCATGCAGCGCGGCAGCACTCGGGCTGATTGCGCCGCCGCCAAGAAAAGCGGTAAAACACGTTGTTGTAGGACGACATGCCCGCCCCAAACGAGATTGTGAACCTCGTCGATCGCTTTCGACGCAATCTGGACGATTATCATTCAGCTCGCTACAACGAGCTGCAGCTCCGGACGGAGTTCCTCGATC
>JBBTDS010000071.1:0-8249 GCA_038060875.1 Acidobacteriota bacterium
ACAGGCTGAAGCCGATCCAGCCTTGAGGTCATCGTTTTCACGCCGGATTCAGGTCCTATGGAAGCTGGGAAAATGGACGACGAACGTAGCGACGGGCCATTTCGCAGACAAGTTTCGCCCGCACAACACTCTCCACAAGGAGCTGTCCGGCTTTGACTTCCGAAACGGCCTCTATTACTACAACGTTGGTGAAGGACCACACCGGAACTGGGAGGATTATGTTGAGTTCGGATTCATCTCCGCCGGACAAGGGGCGCGCTGGCGGGATGCGATGCTCGGCTTCAACGAGGGAGACGCAGTTGCCGCCTACTTGAAACGGAGGGGCTTCGTTGGAGTCGGCAGAATCTTGTCACGCGCGAGGAGGATTCGAGAGGTCAAAATCCAGGGTCGGCCGCTATTAGAGCTGCCTCTGCGGTGCCGCAAGATGGAGGACAACTGTGAGGACCCAGAGCGCTCAGAATACGTCTGCCTTGTGGAGTGGCTGAGGTCGGTGTCGAGAGAACAAGCGAAGTGGAGGTCTGTACCGAAGCTGTACACGACGGCCCTCGTTCGGGCGTCCCTGGATGGGCAGCCAGAGACGGTGAAGTTCCTCGAAGAGGAGTTCAAAGTGTCAATCAAAGAGGTGATCGCCTAACAGGGCGCTGCACGCCACGGCCAAGAGCGGGCCGCGCCTGAGCGCCAGGGTCGTTAGCCACTCTCGCAGCGTAGTTCACCAAGAGGTGCTAGGGTGGGGGTGTTCGGGTTCGGTAACAGGAGAAGTCCGCGCAAGCCAAAGAGACCGTCAGGGCCGTACTGGATCGGCTTCCAGGCGACTGTAGCTTGGCGGACGTGCTCTACCATTTGTACGGCGTGCAGGCAGTAGCTCGCAGTCGAGCAGACGTCGAGGCGGGGCGTACGCTCTCACGCCAACAGGTGGCTGAGGAACTTCGCCGCAAATGGCTGGTCCCTGCCGAGAAGTAATCTGGACGCTTCAGGCCCGTGCCATGCTCGACGAGGCTGTCAGCTACATCACCCAAGACTCTACAGCCGCCGCACACGGGCCCACGCAGGAAGCAGCGCTCGCCAGCGGCCAGGAGGCTGTTTGTCTCTGGATCGACACGGCGAGGGAGTTTGGCGATCCGATTCCAGAACCAAGAGCCCGTCGCTTGATCTTCGCCTGACTCAGCGGACCGTTCAATCCGACGCTCCACGCGAACCGCAACAAGCACGAGCGCCTGAGCGTCCGAGTCGTTAAACTCAAGAGGACATGACAAGAGCTGACATCTCCCGCCGCGCCTTCCTTGGTGCTGCCGCCACACCGGCGCTGACTCGCGGCGCCGCCGCCGACCGGCCCAACGTGCTTTTCTACTTTCCCGACCAGATCCGCGCCTGCGAGATGGGTTATCTCGGCGGCCGCAACATCCCCACGCCCAACATCGACCGCCTCGCCAGGCAGGGCGTGGTCTTCACCAATGCCCTGTCCACCTGCCCGCTGTGCACGCCTTACCGGGCCATGGGGCAGACGGGGCGCTGGCCGACCTTCTCCGGCGGCGTCATGAACTGGATCAACCTGCCTTCGACCGGCCAGTCGATGGGTGACGTCTTCGCGGGGGCCGGGTATGAGACGGGCTTCATCGGCAAGTGGCACCTGGCCGCCGGCGCCCGCGCCGGCTCGCTGAAGCGCAACGAGCCCGCCAGGCCGAAGCCGGAGAGCGAATTCGTGCCGCCCGGCCCGATGCGCATGGGCTACCGCTACTGGGCCGCCTACAACTTCCACTCCAACTTCGCCAAGGCCTTCTATTACCGCGACACCGCCGAGCGCCTGATCATGCCGCGCTACGAGACGGACTCGGAGACCGACCTGGCCATCGAGTTCATGCGCTCCCGCCGCGAGAGTGGCAGCCCGTTCTTCCTAACGGTCGCGCCCCATCCGCCGCATCCCCCATGGCGGCCCGAGCAGACCCCCGCGGGCTCCCTCGAACGGGTGCCCAAGGATCTCTGGTGGCGTCCCAACGTCAAAGGCCGGCGCGACGCCGCCGCCAACGATCCCCGCTGCTACTACGCCATGCTCGCCAACGTCGATGACAACGTGGGCCGGCTGCTCAAGTTCCTCGACGAATCCGGGCTGGCCGCCAACACGATCCTGGTGTTCACCACCGACCACGGCGAGATGCTGGCCAGCCAGGGGCGCTACAACAAGATGGTTCCCTACGCCGAGGCGGTGGATATCCCGCTCATCATCCGCTGGCCGGGGCACACACGCGCGGGATCGAAGTCCGACGCGCTCTACACGCCGATGGACCACTTGCCGACGCTGGCCTCGCTGTGCGGCCTCCGGACACCGGGCATCGTCAACGGCATGGACCTCTCCACTCACGCGCTGGGCCGCAAGGGGCCCGAGCGCGACGCGGCGCTGATGATGAACTTCGTCTCGCACTGGGACTTCCCGGAGACCAACACCGAGTGGCCCGAGTGGCGCGGCCTGCGCACCAGGCAGCACACCTACGTGAAATGGCTGAGCGGGGCCGAAGAGCTTTACGACAACCTCGCCGATCCGTACCAGATGCGCAACCTGTTCGACGGACGCAGCGCGCCGGAGGCAATGACGCGGTTGCGCGGGCGCCTCGGCGACCTGCTGCGGGAGACGCGCGACGGCTTCCCGCCCGGCGCGTCCTACGCCGATTGGTTCACGCTACAGCGCGACACCGTCCGCACCGCTTTGGGGCCGCTGTAGGACCGGCGTTCCCGCCCCACTGTCCAACCCGCTCGCAATCAGCCATAATACCTGTTTACCCGAAATCGCCCATGCCAAGAAGAACCGACATCCGAAAAGTCATGATTATCGGCTCCGGCCCCATCGTCATCGGCCAGGCCTGTGAGTTCGACTACTCCGGCACCCAGGCCTGCAAGGCGCTGCGCAGCCTGGGTTACGAGATCGTGCTGGTGAACTCGAATCCGGCCACCATCATGACCGACCCCGGCATGGCCGACGTGACCTACATCGAGCCGCTCAACCTGAAGACGATGATCCGGATCATCGAGAAGGAGCGGCCCGACGCGCTGTTGCCCAACCTCGGCGGCCAGTCGGGGCTCAACCTCTGCTCCGAGCTGGCCCGCTCGGGCGCGCTGGAGAAGTATGGCGTCCAGATCATCGGCGTCCAGGCGGACGCCATCGAGCGCGGCGAGGACCGGGTGGCCTTCAAGGAAACCATGAGCCGCCTGGGACTGGACCTGCCGCGCAGCGACGCGGCCTACTCGGTCGAGGAAGCCGAGCGCATCGCCGCCCGGCTGGGCTACCCGGTGGTGATCCGGCCCGCTTATTGCCTGGGCGGCACCGGCGGCGGCCTGGTTTACAACGTCGAGGAGCTGCGGGTGGTGGCCAGCCGCGGCATCGCCGCCAGCCTGGTGGGGCAGATCCTGGTCGAGGAGTCGGTGCTGGGCTGGGAGGAGCTGGAACTGGAGGTCGTCCGCGACGCCAAGAACCAGATGATCACCGTCTGCTTCATCGAGAACGTGGACGCCATGGGCGTCCACACCGGCGACTCCTACTGCACCGCCCCCATGCTGACCATCTCCGAGGAGATCCAGCGCAAGCTCCAGGAGTACTCCTACCGCATCGTCGAGGCCATCCAGGTCATCGGCGGCACCAACATCCAGTTCGCCCACAATCCCGAAACCGGCCGTGTGGTCGTGATCGAGATCAACCCCCGCACCTCGCGCTCCTCGGCGCTGGCTTCCAAGGCCACCGGCTTCCCCATCGCGCTGGTCTCCTCGAAGCTCGCCGCCGGCCTCACCCTGGACGAGATCCCCTACTGGCGCGAGGGCACGCTGGAGAAGTACACCCCCTCGGGCGACTACGTGGTGGTGAAGTTCGCCCGTTGGGCCTTCGAGAAGTTCCGCGGCGCCGAGGACAAGCTGGGCACGCAGATGCGCGCCGTCGGCGAGGTGATGAGCATCGGCAAGACTTACAAGGAGGCGTTCCAGAAGTCAATCCGGTCGCTGGAGAACGGCCGTTACGGGCTCGGCTTCGCCAAGGACTTCAACCAGAAGACTCTTCCCCAGCTCCTCGACCTGCTGGCCGTGGCTTCCAGCGAACGCCAGTTCATCATGTACGAGGCGCTGCGCAAGGGCGCCGGCATCGACCTGCTCTATAAGAAGACCCACATCAAGCCGTGGTTCATCCAGCAGATGAAAGAGCTGGTCGATCTGGAGGAGGAGATCCTGCGCTTCCGCGGCCGGCCGCTGCCCGACGCTCTGCTCACGCGGGCCAAGAAAGACGGCTTCGCCGATCGCTACCTGGCCAAGCTGCTCGGCCTTGAAGAGGCCGGGATCCGCCGCCAGCGCACGCGGCTGGGTGTGGTCGAGGCGTGGGACGCGGTGCCGGTCAGCGGCGTGGAGAACGCCGCCTACTACTACTCCACTTACAACGGCCCCGACCGCGTTCCCGTCAGCGAGACCAGGAAGAAGGTCATGGTGCTCGGCGGCGGGCCCAACCGCATCGGCCAGGGGATCGAGTTCGACTACTGCTGCGTTCACGCGGCCTTCGCCCTGCGCGACGCCGGCTACGAGTCGATCATGGTCAACTGCAACCCCGAGACCGTCTCCACCGACTACGACACTTCCGACAAGCTCTACTTCGAGCCACTCACCGTTGAGGACGTGCTGAGCATCTACGAAAAGGAGAAGCCCGAGGGCGTGATCGTGCAGTTCGGCGGCCAGACGCCGCTGAACATCGCGGGCGAGCTCGCCGCCTCCGGCGTCAAGATCCTCGGCACCACCGTCGAGACCATCGACCTGGCCGAGGACCGCGACCGGTTCCGCAAGGTCATGGCCAGGCTGGGCATCCCCATGCCGGCCTCCGACATGGCCGTGAGCGTCGAGCAGGCGCTCGTGATCGCCGAGCGCATCGGCTACCCGTTGATGGTGCGGCCCTCCTACGTGCTCGGCGGCCGCGGCATGGAGGTCGTGCACGACCAGGCCATGCTGCGCCATTACATGGCCGCCGCGGTGGACGTGACGCCGGAGCGGCCGATCCTGATCGACAAGTTCCTCGAGGACGCTATCGAGGCGGAGGCCGACGCCATCTCCGACGGCGCCGAGGTCTTCCTGCCGGCGGTGATGGAGCACATCGAGTATGCCGGCGTGCACTCCGGCGATTCCGCCTGCGTCATCCCGCCGGTGAGCATCCCCGCCGCCCACCTGGAGACGATCCACGACTACACGCGCCGCATCGCCCTGGAGCTGAAGGTGGTCGGCCTGATGAACATGCAGTACGCCATCTGCAAGGGGACGGTCTACGTGCTGGAGGCCAACCCGCGCGCCTCGCGCACCGTCCCGCTGGTCTCCAAGGTCTGCAACATCCAGATGGCGCGCATCGCCACCCAGTTGATGTTGGGCGGCAAACTCGCCGGCCTGGGCCTGAAGCACCGCGCCATTCCGCACTGCGGCGTCAAGGAGGCGGTCTTCCCGTTCAACATGCTCCCGGAAGTGGACCCGGTGCTGGGTCCGGAGATGCGCTCCACCGGCGAGGTGCTCGGGCTGGCCAACACCTTCGGCGAGGCGTTCTTTAAGGCGCAGGAAGCCACCCAGTTGCCTCTGCCGCTCCAGGGCACGGTGCTCATTACCGTCGCCCGCCGCGATCGCCCCGGCCTGGTCGAGGTCGCCCGCCAGTTCGCCGGGCTGGGCTTCAAGATACTGGCCACCGAGGGCACGGCGGCCTTCCTGGCCGGCCACGGCGTTCACTCGCAGGTGGTGAACAAGATGCACGAGGGCCGCCCGCACATCGTCGATTTCATCACCAACCGGGAGATCCACCTCATCATCAACACCCCGGCCGGCAAGGAAAGCGAAATCGACGATTCCTACATCCGCAAGAACGCCATCAAGTACAAGGTCCCCTACGTCACCACCCTGGCCGGCGCCCTGGCCGCCGCCAAGGGCATCGCCGCCTGCCAGTCCGGCTCGGCGACGGTTCAGTCCCTCCAGCGCTACCACGCCGGCCTAATTCGGTGACAGGCTACGCTTTCACTAATTTAACTTCCGGTGCCGCTCGAACCACTCGACGATGTGGAGCACCTTCGCGATGTGGTGGCTCGGCCGCACCGCGATCCCGTGCGGCTCGTCCGGCACCCGCACCAGCACCGCCTCCACCCCCAGCAGCTTCAGCGCCTGGTAGTATTGCTCGGAGTCCGACATCGGCGTGCGGTAGTCCGCCTCCCCGGTCAGGATCATGGTCGGCGTCTTGACGTTCTTCACCACCGACAACAGCGACCGCTTCTCGTAGTGCTCGACGTGGTCCCACGGGAAGCCCGGAAACCACCGCTTCACCGTCCAGTTGCCGATATCGGAGGTCAGCACGAAGCTGTACCAGTTGATCACCGGATACACCGTTGCCGCCGCCCGGAAGCGGGTGGTGCGCCCGATCATCCAGCAGGTCAGCACCCCGCCGCCGCTGCCGCCGGTCACGTACAACTGCTCCTTGTCGATGTAACCCTTGGCGAGCGCCGCATCGACGCCCGCGTCCAGATCGTAGAAATCGTTGCCGGGATAAGCGTGGTGGATGAGGTTGCCGAACTCCTCCCCGTAGCTGGTGCTCCCGCGCGGGTTCGTGTACAGCACCACGTAGCCGCGGGCGGCCATGAGCTGCTTCTCCAGGTCGAAGCGGTCGCCGTAATTGGCGAACGGCCCGCCGTGGATCTCCAGTATGAGCGGGTACTTCTTCGCCGGGTCGAAATCCGGCGGCTTCAGCAGCCAGCCCTGGATCTTGCGCTTGTCCTTCGACGACTCGTACCAGATCTCTTCCACTTCGCCGAGCTTCTTGCCGGCGAACAGGTCCTCGTTCACGGCGGTGATCTTCTTCAGGGCCGGGTTCGACAGGGTCCCTACGGCCACGTCGCCCGGCACGTCGGGGCGCGAGCACGTCAGGGCGAAGTTCCCGTTCTTCGCGATGCTGAACTGGCCGCCGCCGCCGTAGGCGCTGGTGGTGCCGCCCACGTTGCCGGCAAGCTTCTTGACGGCGCCGTCGAGCGAAGTGACATAGAGTCCCGTGTTGCCGTGGCGGTCCGAGACGAAGTACACGCCGCTCCCGTCGGGCGCCCAGCGCGGGTTGCCGGCGTCCTGGTCGAGCGAGGCGGTCACGGCGCGCGCGCCGCTTCCGTCCCGGTTCATGACCGACAGCCGCGTCACCTGGTAACCCTGGTAGCGCTCGTCAAAGCCGGTGTAGGCGATCAGCCTCCCGTCCGGGGAGATGGCCGGCGAGCCGTCCGGCCCCTTGCGCGTGGTCAGCGCGCGCGCCGCGCCGTCGGCCGCCGCGAACTCGTAGATCTCGGTGTTGCCCGGCTCCAGTTCCCAGTCCTCGTGCCGGTTGGCCGACATGATCAGGTATTTGCCGTCCGGCGTCCACACCGCTTCGCTAGCGCGCACTGCCGGCCCGCCATGCGGGAACTTGCCGCCGGAGATCTGCCGCGGCGTGCCGCCCTCGGCCGGCAGCACGAACAGGTGGATGTAGCCCGGCTTCAGGTAGCCGGCGGCGTTGAACCGGTAGACCAGCTTGTCGATGACCTTGGCCGGCTCGGCCCATTTGGCCCCCTCCGGCGCCTTCGGCATGGTGATGATCTTCGGCCCCTCGTCGGGCACGTGCGCGGTGAACGACACCCATTTGCCGTCCGGCGACCAGGCGATCCCCGACGGCGCCGACGTGAGGTTGGTGAGCTTCGCCGACTGGCCCGTGTCCATCCACCGCCGGTAGATCTGCGACGCGCCGTCGCGGTCCGAGATGTAAAGGAGCTCCGTACCGTCCGGCGACCAGCGCGGCGAGGTGTCGCGATAGTTGCCGCTGGTCAGCGGCCGGTGGTCGCTGCCGTCGAAGTTGATGATCCACAGGCTGGAGCACCGCCGGTCGCTCATCACGTCGGCGAACTGCCGGACGTAGGCGATCCGCTTGCCGTCCGGTGATATCTGCGGATCGGCGGCCAGCTCGATCTGGAATATGTCCATCGGCGTGAGCCGCTCGGCCGCGCCCCCGGCAAGCGCGCTCAGAGCGAACACCACGAACCAACGCACGACAAATCCGTGCATGGCAATCCTCCCCTCCAGCCAGTCTACCGGCGCCGCCGGCGCGATGGGGCGCCGGGCCAGGCTTCGGAACTCGTCCAACGGCCACCCGCTTCCGTGCAACGCGAATTCACCGCGCGCGGGTTTGCGCGTATTTCAGCCCTGCGGATGGCAGCCAGCGTGCTTTGTAGAGTCGCTCTCCAGGCAGTTCGAGGATT
>JBBTDS010000072.1:0-8120 GCA_038060875.1 Acidobacteriota bacterium
ATTTTGTCCGAGACAATGGCGTCGGCTTTGACATGGCCCATGCCGGCCGGCTCTTTGGCGCCTTCCAGCGCCTGCACCGCGCCGAGGAGTTTCCGGGAACCGGCGTGGGACTGGCCACCGTGCAGCGCATCGTGCACCGGCACGGCGGCCGCGTCTGGGCCGAGGGGGCGCCGGACAAGGGCGCCACTTTCTACTTCACGCTGGGAAACGGGACATGACCATTCTGCTGGTGGATGACAACCCCGACGACCGTGAGCTAACGCTGCGGGAGTTGAAGCGGCATAACCACCGCAACGTCGTCATCGTCCGCGATGGCGTCGAGGCGTTGGAGCACATTCTCGGCGCCGGCCAGACCCCGCAACTGGTCCTGCTGGACTTGCACATGCCGAGGCTCAGCGGCCTGGAAGTCCTCCGCCGCCTCCGGGCCGACGCGCGCACCAGGGAACTCCCGGTAGTGATACTGACTTCCTCCGACAACCCGCAAGACCGCCGCGACGCCGAGAGCTTCGGCGCCTCGTTCCTGCATAAGCCGCTAAATTTCGCCGAGTTCGCCAAGGTCACCGGGCGCTCCTGCCGTATGATGGCAGCAGCCGCTCCATGACCCCCGTATCCTGCTGCCCCTCGCCGGCACCCTCCTTATTGACGCCCCGCGCGCCGTGCCCACTTCACGGGCGCGCAAACGCGGCCGTGGGAGGCGGCTGGTTCACCACCAGCCAATACAGCCCCAGTTGCTTCACCACATCGCGGAACTGATCGAAGTCAACTGGCTTCTGAATGTACCCGTTGACGCCCGACTGCTATACGCGGCGTCATAAGTGTTTGCGCATGGCGGGAACCGCTTGCTGGCGCGCACGGCTCGGGAGCGTTACTGAGCCGCGACCGCAGGGAGCGGATGCGCAATCAGTTTACGCGCCGCGTATAGCCCATGACGAGGTCTTTTTCTTCGCGCGATGCGGTGAAGAGAATCGAACCGGCGGTTGGAGTGGGCGCCGCGGCAAAACAGAACGTCCAGGGCCTCTTCGCCGTCGCCGGCAATCGCGATCCGGTTGGCCAAGCTGTCCCGGCGTAAGGCGTGCAGCGCCAACTCCGCGTCGGCGGGGTCATCCTCGACCGGAAGAATCTCAACGTCGCTCACTGCCATGGTTCACCTCCTGACGGAGTGGTTTACTCCGCGGGCCGATTAACCGGCTAGCGTCCTACTTCTTGATCAGGAAAACCGCCACTTCGGCCAGCAGGTTGGCCAGGAAGCGGCCCTGGTAGTGGCCGGCGAGGAAGATCTGGCGCTCAACCGTCCAGCTCTCGGCGCGCGCCAGTTCGTCGAAGTCCTTGACGGTGGTGAAGTGGATGTTGGGCGAGTCATACCAGTGATGGGGGAAGCGGCGGGTCATGGGGGCGCGGCCCCTCCACAACAGCGAGAGGCGCACCGACCAGTGGCCGTAGTTGGGGAAGGTGACGATCGCCCGCCGCCCCAGGCGCAGCATCTCGCGCAGCACCCTCAGCGGGCGGCGGGTCTCCTGCAAGGTCTGGCTGAGGATGACGTAGTCGAAGGATTGGTCGGGGTAGCCGGCCAGATCCTGGTCGATGTCACCCTGGTAGACGGAGACGCCGCGCGCGATGGCCCGTTGCACACGGCGCGGATCGACCTCAATCCCGCGGGCCTCGACGCCCTTGTTCTCCGCCAGCCACTGGAGCAGTTCTCCTTCTCCGCAGCCCAGGTCCAGCACGCGCGTGTTGGGCTCGATCCACTCGCCGATGATGGCGTAATCGCTGCGCCCGAGAATCTCGGAGACGAAAGCTCTGCGGCGGGTGAGGGCGGTGAGGGGCATACTCAGGTATTCGCTTTGAAGGTGCTGGCCAGAAAGCCGCGGACGACCTCGGTCTGCTCGCCGACATCGACCAGAAACGCGTCGTGGCCGTAGTTGGAGGGCAGCTCGCAATAGGCGACGTCCTTGTTCAGGGCGCGCAGCGCGTTCACCACCTCCAGCGACTGGTAGCTGGGGTAGAGCCAATCCGAAGTGAAGCTGATCACCAGAAAGCGGGACTTCACATCGCGCAGGGCGTTGACCAGCGAGCCGGTCCCGTTGGTGAGGTCGAAGTAGTCCATCGCCTTGGTGATGAAGAAGTAGGAGTTGGCGTCGAAGCGGTCCACGAACTTGCTGCCGCGGTAGCGCAGGTAGCTCTCGACTTCGAAATCGACCGAGAAGTCGAAGCCGACCTTGTCCTTGTCGCGCAGGCGGCGGCCGAATTTCTCGCGCATCGACTCGTCGCTCATGAAGGTAATGTGGCCGACCATGCGGGCCACCGCCAGCCCGCGCGCCGGCGGCTTGATCCCGTAATAGTTGCCCTCGTTCCAGTCCGGGTCGGCCATGATCGCCTGCCGGCCCACCTCGTTGAAGGCGATCTGCTGCGCGCTGTGCCGGGCGGTGCCCGCGATGGGGATGGAGGAGACCACCGACTCGGGATAGGCGACCGCCCACTCCAGCGCCTGCATCGCGCCCATGGAGCCGCCGGTCACCGCGAGCAGCCGTTTGATCCCGAGATGGTCGATCAGCATTTTCTGGAGCCGTACCATGTCGCTGATGGTGATCACCGGGAAGGCCATCGCGTAAGGAGCGCCGGTGGCCGGGTTGATCGAGGATGGCCCGGTGGTGCCGCGGCAGCCGCCGAGCACGTTGGCGCAGATCATGAAGTACTTGTCGGTGTCAAACCCCTTGCCCGGGCCGATCATGTTGTCCCACCAGCCCGGCTTGCCTTCCTCGCGCGACAGGCCGGCGGCGTGCGCGTCGCCGGAAAACGCGTGCAGGATCAGGATGGCGTTCGAGCGGGCGGCATTCAGCGTCCCGTAGGTCTGGTAGGCCACCTCGACCGGCGCAAGGGTGGCGCCACAGTCGAGAGCTATCGACTCGAAACGCGCGTACTGGGTGTCAACAATCATCCGCGCCAGGAATGATTCTTATGATAGCAGATGGCCCGCGGCTCACTGAAAGCGGAAGGAGCGGGCGGCCAACCAGCCGGCCACCAGCGCGGCCGCGGCCATGGCGGCCAGGTGCGGCACGACCGCCGCCGGCGCGGCGCCGAAGCTCACCAGCTTGTGCAGCGCGTCCATCGCCCAGCCGGTGGGCAGCGCCAGCGCGAGCTTCTGGGCCCAGGCGGGCGCGATCTCGATCGGCCACCAGCAGCCGCCCAGCGCGGCCAGCACGTTGGTGGCGACCACGCCGATGCCGACCGCCTGGTTCTCGCTGCGGGCCAGGCTGCCGAGCAGCACACCCAGGGCCGCGGTCAAACCGGCGTAGGCGGCGGCCACCAGCAGGATGGCCGGCCAGTTGGGTCCCCAGCGCACGCCGAACAACAGCCGGCCGGCCAGCATGGCGAAGGCGACCTGGATCAGGCCCAGCGCCAGCCGCGCGCCCCACTTGCCAGCCACTATCGCGGGGCGGGAAATGGGCGTCGAGGCCAGCCGGCGCAGCAGGCCCTGGTTGCGCTCGATCACCAGCCAGACGGCGCCGCTGGTCATCATGGCCAGCAGGATGAACATCACCATCGTGCCGGGCACCGACTGCTCGAAGCCGTGCGGCGGATCCTTGCGCTGGCCGGCGGCGGCGACGGCGAGGCTGAGCGCGCGCGGCTGCTGCGCCAGCTTGCCGAGGGCCTCGGGGGTGGGCGCGCCTCCGTCCTTGCTGGTTACGATCAGGTCGGCCAGGACCGAGTAGGCGGCCCGCGCGACGCGAACCTGGTCGTAGTCGGCGTCCATGCCGCCGCCGGTGCGCCCCAGTTCCAGCTTGACCGGCTTCGCGGCCAGCACCGAGGCGGTGAAGCCGGCGGGAATGGCCAGCCGGCGGCGGTAGCGCGCCAGCTCTTCCGGTGTGCGTGCGCGGACCACGCGGTAGTTCCTCTCTTCCAGCCGCTTCGCCAGGTGATCGGCCAGAAACCCGGCGTCGGGGGGGACGCTGAGGGCGATCACTTCCCTGGTGTCCCGGGACCGCGACGATCCGCCGGTAACGGCGCCGATGAAGTAGAAGAACAGCACCGGCATCGCGAAGGCCCACAACCAGGTCTCGCGGCTGCGGAACATGTGCCCCAGATCCTTGCGGGCCAGGAAGTAGGCGTCGCGGAGCATGGGTCCCTTACAGCACAAAGCCGCGCCGCAGCCGCCGCAGCACGACGAGGAATGCGGCCAGACACACAGCAGCCAGCCCGGCGAACACCGCGCCCATCCGCGTAAGATCGAGCGAGCCGGCGAGCATTGACCGAAGCTCGACCAGCGCCCATCCGTTCGGGGTCCACCGTCCGATCGCGGCCAGCGTTTCCGGCATGGCCTCGAACGGGAAGAAGCTGCCGCCGAGAAAAATCAGCGGGAACATCACCAGCGTGCTGAGGATGTTGCCGGCGCGCTCGCTCGATGCGTACAGTTGCAGAAGGCCCAGCAGCAGGAACATCGCCACGCCGGTGAAGGTGATCCACAGCGCCGCCGGCAGCCAGTAGTTGACGTCCATGTTGACTACCCAGCGGGCGCAGGCCAGACCGGCCAGCGCCACGGCCAGCAGCACCAGCGCCGCCGCGAGCAGCTTGCCGCCCAGGAACCACGAGAGGGGCTGCGGCGACGCGACCAGCCGCCGCAGCGTGCCGCTGGTCCGCTCCTTCCAGAAGTCTCCGCTCAGGCCCTGAGCGACGAACAGCACGGCCAGCAAGAGCATCCCCGGAAGGAACGCGGCGGCGAAGTTCGTGCGAACCGAGGCCTTCTCTTCCTCGACTTTTGTCTGGACCTCGATCAACAGCGGGTCCAGGTAGCGGGCGAGGCTGTTCCCCAGCCGGTTGAATCGGACACTCACATCGGCGATGGTCTGATCTGTCGGTGGACCCCCGGCCAGGACGCGAAGCTCGTCCCCGGCGACCAACTGGAGGTAGAACGCGCCCTCGACGACGATCGAGAGGGTCTCCTCGACGATGCCGGGCAGGATGCGCTGCGCGGGGTTGGTGATCAGCTTGAGCTGGCACGGCTGGTTGAGCAGCACGGCGCGGCCGAAGCCCTTCGGAATGATCAGCAGCGCCGAGCCGTCGCCGCGCTCGATCCGCCGGCGCCCCTCGTCCTGCTTGACCCGCTCGACCACCAGCATCTTGCCGAGCGGCCCCTGGCCGAAGGCGCCGGCCAGCAGGCCGCTGAGGAGGCTGCCGTCCTCGTCGGCCACCAGCAGGCGTCCTTGGGGCATCACGCTGCCGCGGCCGAACACCACGTACAGGATCAGCAGCACGAACACCGGGATGCCGATCCACACCGCCAGCGCCGCCGGGTCGCGCCGCAGGCGGCGGAGGTCTTTCAGAGCGCTGGCCCAGACAAACCGCACGGCTACTCGCGAAGCTCCTTGCCGGTGAGCCTGATAAAGAGGCTCTCCAGGCTGGGTTGAGTAAGGGTGGTGCCGCGCACTTCGGCGCCGGCGGCGGCCAGAGCGGCAAAGATGGCTGGCAGCCGGCGCGAGGCCTCGGCCAGGGCCAGCACGAGCAGGCTGTCTTCGGCCTGGAGCACTTCGATGCCGTCGAGCCCCTGGAGCGCGTGGCGGGCCGCTTCGGGCCTGAACGCGCCCGTCAGCCGCAGCAGGTCGCGCTGGGCCAGCATCGAGCGCAGCTCGGCCAGCGTCCCCTGGGCGACGATCTTCCCGTAGTCGATGATGGCCAGCCGGTCGCAGAGCGACTCGGCCTCCTCCATGTAATGGGTGGTGTAAAGGACGCAGACGCCCGAGCGCGCCTCGGCCCGCACCAGGTCGAGCAGGCGCACGCGGCTCTGGGCATCGACGCCGACGGTGGGCTCGTCGAGTAGCAGCACCTTCGGCTGATGGACGATGCCACAGGCGAAGTTGAGGCGTCGCTTCATGCCGCCGCTGAAGCGTTTTACCGGCTCTTTGGCGCGGTCCTGGAGGCCGGTGAGCTCGAGCGCCTCTTGAATCCGCCGGCGCAAGGCGCCGCCGCGCAGGCCGTGCGCCCCGCCCCAGTAGGCCAGGTTCTCGGTGGCCGAGAGATCCTCGTAGAGCGCGACCTCCTGCGGCACGACGCCGAGCGTGCGGCGCGCGGCCGTGCCCTCGCGCGCCACGTCGTGGCCCATGACGCGCACGCGGCCCGAGGCCGGCGTGAGCAGGCCCGAGATGCAGCCGACGGTGGTGGTCTTCCCCGCTCCGTTCGGGCCCAGAAGACCGAAGATCTCGCCCGGCCGGGCGGTGAATGAGACGCCATCGACGGCGACCACATCGCCGAAAACCTTGCGCAGTTGCTCGACCTCGATCATCTCCGGTGCGGGTATCCCCCTGACTATACTACGATCGGTGTTGGTGCCTGGTTCGATTGCGAGCGGCTGCCCGCCGTGGCTTGGCGCTGCAACCACCCGCGCGTCCCTGGCCGCAGCAAACGGTCGCTATCCGCGGGACCCTTCAAAATAACGTCGCGGCCCGCAGCTCAACCGCCCGGTGGTGCTAGCACGATGACGCATATCTACCTCCAAAAGGTGGAGCTGCCTAACGACTCGGGCATCACCCGCCGCCGCGTCTGTTGCGGCGGCCGGGTGCATGCCTTTGTTGGCTGTTTCAGTCGTGCGCTCAATTCTTAATTCGGCCTTTCCAATAGCCAGGCCGTCGTCCATGGTGTGCAACGGCCACCACTTCGATTTGCGCTCCTCGCCTGTGGTAAACGACCGAGAAGGGGAAGCGTCGTAGCATGTACCGTCGGGTGCCGCCGACGTGAGAAGGCCATCCCTCCGGGAACTCCTCGATCCGAGCGACCGCGTGATCCAACTCCTCCATGAACGCGTCGGCCGCACCCTGACTTCTCTCCGCGTACCATCGTCGCGCCGCTCGAGCCTCGGCCGTAGCCTCCTCGAGGAAGGTTACTCGGGCGGCGGGCATCAGTCGCCGAGGATCATCTTGCGAGCTTCAGACCACGGAACGGTCTTTGCCTTGCCGCAGTCAAGCTCTCTAACGCGCCGAGCAATCTCTTCCGCCCAAGCCGCTTCTGCGTCCTCATCGACGGTCTCGTCAAGGCTCTCGATCAGCGAACCGGCGAGTGCAGCCCGGGCTTCGACGGGCAGCTTCAGCGCTTCCTCTAGCAACTTCGAGGTATCGCTCATCATCGGAGACATTGTAGCACTGGGTGCGGACTGTGGCACGTTGTCGAGCTAACGGGCGGCGGCTGAGCCGTGGCCAGCAGGGCCATCGGTTCCAGCCGCTGGTTTGGCCGTCGCCTGCAGCGCCTCGTCGGCAAGAACCCAAGAGTGCTACGCGGCCGCTGTCCGCCAACTGGCCGAGCATTACCACACCAGCCCGGACCAACTGAGCGAGAAACATCCCCGCCAGTACTTTCTCTACCTGGCGAACGAGAAGAAGGTCGCCCGCGCCACCGCCACCATCGCGCTGTGCGGGATCAAGTTCTTCCACGAGCACACCCTCCAGCGGCACTGGACCACACTGCGGTTCATCCGCCCGCCCCGCGAGAAGAAGTTGCCAGTCGTTTTGAGCCGCGGGGAGGTGCGCCGCGCTCTGGGCGCGGTCCGCATCCCCGTCTACCGGGCCTGTCTGACCACCATCTACGCCTGCGGCCTGCTCGGGTGCGGGCCCTGCGGGATATCGAAGCGTGCTGTACGGCGTACCTCACGTCCATCTGCTGGTCACCGCCGGCGGCCTGTCCGCCGATCGAACCCGGTGGATCGAACCGAAGAACCCGGCTTATCTGGTCCCGGTAAAAGCACTGTCGATCATCTTCCGCGCCAAAGTGTGCGCGGCACTGAAGAAGGCCAAGCTGCTGCCGCAGACGCCGCCCCAGGTTTGGAAGAAAGACTGGGTGGTCCATTGTCAGCCGGCCGGCACCGGCCGCAAGGTGCTGGATTACCTGGGCCGCTACGTCTTCCGCATCGCCATCACCAACAGCCGCCTCGAACAGATCGATAACGGCCAGGTCAGGTTCTGCTATCGGGACGGCCGGACACAAAAATTGCAGCGGCTGACTCTGCCGGCTGTCGAGTTCATCGGTCGCTTCTTGCAGCATGTGCTGCCGCGGGGTTGCGCCAAGGTGCGTTACTACGGGATCTGGAGTAACTCCTCTCGAAAGCAACTGGATCAGGCCCGTGTTCTGCTGACCCCACC
>JBBTDS010000073.1:0-22595 GCA_038060875.1 Acidobacteriota bacterium
GTTCATGGAAACGGGCCAGCGCTGAGCGTTGGTACCGCGCCATAATCTACCAATGAAAACGCCTTCCTTCGTCTTATTCGCGCTCGCGCTGCCGCTGGCGGCCCAGGTCAAAATCTCCCAGGCGGGCGACCGCATCAGCGTGGACATCGACGGCAAGCCCTTCACTACCCTGTTCATCGGCGCCGACGCGCCCAAGCCGTATCTACACCCCTTGCGCTCGGCCTCCGGCAGAGTGGTCACCCGCTTCTATCCGATGGAGACCAGTGTCGAGGGCGAGAAACGGGACCATCCTCATCACCGCGGGCTCTCCTTCACGCACGGTGACGTGAACGGCTACGACTACTGGGCCAACGAGGCCAGCCAGAAGGGCGCAAAGAAAGGCAAGATTGTCCTCAACAAAGTGCGGGGTGTGAAGAGCGGCAGGAGATCGGGCTCGCTGGAAGTGTCCTTTGACTGGCAGGACCCGGCCGGCAAGCCGCTGCTGAAGGAAGATCGCGGGATCGTCTTCTACTCCGACCCGAATCTGCGCACCCTGGATCTGGACATCAAGCTCACCGCGCTGGACAAGGTGAAATTCGGCGACACCAAAGAAGGGTCGTTCGCCATCCGGCTGGCGCCGTGGCTGGAGGAGCCGCATAAGGGCGCGCCCGAGTCGCCGAAGCGGACCGGCAAGATGGTCAACGCCGAGGGGCTGGAAGGCGAGCGGAACGTCTGGGGGAAGCGGTCGCCGTGGGTAGACTACTTCGGCGAGGTGGAGGGCGAGAAGCTCGGCATCGCCATCCTGGACCATCCCGGCAACCCCAGGCACCCCACTTACTGGCACTCGCGCAGCTACGGGCTGTTCGCGGCCAACATCTTCGGCGAGCACGATTTCCTGGCCGACAAGACGCGCGACGGCAGCCTGACGCTGGAGCCGGGAGGGAGCCTGCGCTTCCGCTACCGGGTGATCATCCACCCGGGCGACCTTCAGAGCGCCGGCATCGCGGAACTCTACAAGAAGTACGCCGCCAGCCGGTGAGACGGGTGCGGCCGTGCTGTTTCCACTAGGCCTGCTCGGCGCGATGGCGGCCGGCTTCGGCGCCTGGATGATGCTCAGTCCCAAGGAGACCGCAGCCCGGCGCGAGCGCCGGCGGCGGTTGCGAGTAAACGCCAGGGGCCGCACCACGGGAGCCACGCTGATCGACATCCGCGAGGAAGCGGTGCACTATAGCTACTCAGTGCGCGGTCTCGAGTACACGGCCTCGCAGGATCTGACCGGCCTCGGTGGCTTCGTTCCCGGCGACCTGAGCGGTCTCACCGGGCACGCCAGCGTCAAGTACCTGCCGGAGAACCCAGCCAACTCGATCCTGGTGTGCGAACAGTGGTCGGGCCTGCACACGCGGCCGCCCGCCTGAAGCGGGATGCGGGGAAAGGCCGTGCCTGCCGTCTACGCTGTGAACCGCCCTGAGCGGTGGTCTAGGAAGAGGGTTTCTGGACGTTCTCGGCTTGCAGCCCCTTAGGCCCCTGCTTGACTTCGAACTCGACTTCGATCCCGTTGTCGAGGGTGCGATACCCCCCCATCTCGATGGCGGAGTAATGCACAAACACATCTTCACCGCTGGCACGCTGGATAAAGCCGTAGCCCTTGGCGGCGTTGAACCACTTTACAAGACCTCTCTCTTTCACTCTCGAATCTCCTCAAGCTCCATGGATCTTGCACCGATTGCGCGGGGGAAACCTGAAGGGCCTCCGAAAAACGAACAGCTACGGAGAGAGAGCTCCGTAGCCGCTGTTGCTGTCAACCACTGCGAAACCGCATGCCAAACCACAAGGCAAAATCAAACAACTCTAAGCATTGTCGCAGACCCGGAGTCAGCGGGTCAAGGGCGATCTCACCCTGGCGCCTAGCAGGCCCGCAGCCAGACCGGCCATGGCCGCTCCGTAGAAAAACGGCGCCGGCGCCCCGAGGCCCTGCCAGAGCAGTCCGGCGGTCGCGCTGGCCGGAAAGGCCGCCAGCCCCACCGCCATCGCCTGAAGACCCAGTGCGGTCGCCCGGTGTGCCGGGCCAACCAGGTCCACGACAAAGGCGCGCATGACGCCGTCGGTGAGCCCCATGTAAAGGCCGTAGGCCGGGAATAGCAGCCACAGCCAGGCCGGAGTCCTCACCAGCGCCAAGCCCAGGTACACGACGGCGAACCAGGCCAGCCCGGCCACCAGCAGCCGCTTGCGGCCCAGGCGGTCCGACAGCAGGCCCGCCGGATACGCCGAGAGCACGTAGGTGACACTGAAGGCGGCGAACAGCAGGACGATGCGCGGGGCGGTGACGCCCAGGTGGCGGGCCAGCAGAATCAGGAACGCATCCGAGGAGTTGCCCAGTGCGAAAACGAGAGTGATGCCCAGGAAGCGGCGGAACGCGGGGCTGGTGTCGCGGAGGCGGAGGCTGGGCAGCCGGGCCCTCTCGCGGCCAGTCCCCGTCTCCCGGACCGCGAACAGCAGCGCCACCCCCAGCGCCGCCGGAACGAACGCGGCCAGGAACACCGCCCGGTAGCCCTGGTGAAACACTGCCAGCAGCGGCAGCGCCGCCAGCGGCCCGACGATGGCGCCGATCTGGTCGGCGCTGCGGTGGAAGCCGAAGGCGCGGCCCCGCAGGTGCTCCGGCGACGAATCGGCGATCAGCGCATCCCGCGGCGTGCCGCGCAGGCCCTTGCCGAAGCGGTCGAGCACGCGGGCAGCCAGTACCAGCGGCCAGCCCGCTGCCAGCGCCAGCAGCGGCTTGGTCGCCGCAGCCAGGCCATAACCGGCGATCACCAGCGGCCGCCGCAAGCCGATGCGATCCGACAGCCACCCCGAGAAGCCCTTCAGAAGGCTGGCGGTCGCCTCGGCCAGCCCTTCGATGACGCCGACGATCGCCACCGGCACCCGCAGCGTCTGGGTGAGGAACAAGGGGATCAGCGGGTAGAGCATCTCGGTCGAGGCGTCGGTCGCCAGGCTGACCAGGCCCAGGAGAAACACGTTGCGGGAGATGCCGGGAACCGGCGACGGTTCCGTTGCTGGCTCGCCGCCCTGGCCGATCATGCTAGACTGCCATTTCCAAGTATGCGCAAGCCACTCCTGGTTGTCATCGTTGCCGCCAGTTGCGCCGCCCAGAGCACCTTCGTGCGCGCCGACCGCAAGGACGCCGTCATCGAGATCGACGCCGCGCGGACGGCGGGCTACAAGATCCCGCGCACCATCTACGGCACGTTTCTCGAGCCGATCGGCAAGGCGATTTACGGGGGCCTGTGGGCGCAAGTCCTCTGGAACCCGAGCTTCGAGGACCCCTTCTGGGGCGCCAATTACCTGCGGCGCGAGGTGGAGCGCGAGCCGTCGCTGGCCCGCTCCTCGCAGATGGGGCTGCCGCTGCCCTGGGAACCGCTCGACTATGGGCAGGGTTCCCGCTACGAGCCGCGCTGGAACGACGCCGCCAACGCCTCGCGCTCGCTCGCGGTCATGGCCCTGCCCGGCAAAGAAACCGGCGTGCGCCAGAAAGTGTACCTGCCGGTGCACCGCGTGTTGCGTTACCGTGGCAGTCTCTACGCGAGACACCTGAGCGGTCCGCCGGAAGTCGAGGTCTCGCTGCGGCAGCGGAACCGCCCCCAGGACGTGCTGGCGCGCGCAACGCTGCGCCTCAGCGGCCGCGAGTGGGCGCGCCACGAGTTTGCCCTCGAGCTGGCGGCCGGCCAGCTCCCGCGCCTGGAGCCGGCCGACTTCGTGATCGCGGTGCGCGACGAGGCGCGTACGCTCTTCGACCAGGTCTTCCTGTTCCCCGCCGACGCCATCGACGGCATGGACCCCGACATGCTCGCGCTGGCGCGGGCGCTCAAGACGCCGCTGGTGCGCTTCGGCGGCAACTTCACCTCCGGCTACCACTGGCGCGACGGCGTCGGGCCGATCGACAAACGCACGCCGATGCTCAACCAGGCCTGGGGCATCCCCGAGTACAACCATTTCGGCACCGACGAGTTCCTGCGCTTCTGCCAGTTGATCGGCGCCGAGCCGCAGATCGCGCTGAACCTCGGCAGCGGCACGCCCGAGGAAGCCGCCGACTGGGTCCGCTATGTGAACCAACGCTGGGGCGACCGCAAGGGCGGGCTGCTGTGGGAACTGGGCAACGAGCTGTGGGGGACCTTCCAGATCGGCTACCCGACGCTGGAGCGGGTGGCGGCGCGGACTAGGGCTTACAGCGAGGCGGTGCGGGCGGCTGACCCGCGGGCGCGGCTGATCGCCACCGGTCAGGACCCCGACCGCTTCCGCGAGTGGAACGCGCAGCAGGTGGGCCTCGGCCCCGAGGCCTTTCAATACCTGGCCACTCACTTCGTGGTCGGCACCCAGGTGCGGCGACGCGACCCGGCGCCCGAGTTCGTCGCGCTGGCCTCGCTGGCGCTGCCGGTCGGGCTGGAGCGCCGCCTGCGCGAGATGCAGGCCCAGATCGACGCCGACCCGCGCGCCCGCGGCCGGGTGAAGACCGCCTTCACCGAGTGGCTCTTCCACGGCGGCAGTGACCGCGTGCCGCACTTCGGCAACATGGGCGGCGCGCTGCTGGCGGCCGGCTTCCTCAACACGCTGATCCGCGTGGCCGACTTCACGCCGATCGCCGACATGACCGGCCTGGTCGAGTTCGGCGGCATCTGGCAGAAGCGCGGCCAGGTCTACGGCGTGCCCGCCTACTGGGCCTTCCGCATGTACTCCAACGCCGATGCCACGGCGCCGGTCGTCACCCGCACTACGGTCGAGGGCTACGACATCGCCGAGGGCAACAACCGCATTCCCGAGATCCCCGACGTGCCGTACCTTGATGTCATCGCCGCGCTCAACGACGGCGCCGACCGTCTGACCGTGTTCGCGGTGAACCGCCACCCGCAGCGGGAGATCCCCGCGCGGATCGTGATTTCCGGTTTCACGCCGGCTTCCCAGGCGCGGGCCTTGACGCTGGCCGGCACGAGCATTTACCAGCCCAACGACGAGACGAACCCCAGCGCCGTCCAGCCGGTGGAGAGCGCCATTCAGGTCGCGGCGCCGCAGTTCGACTACACCTTCGGCCAGGCGAGCGTGACGCTCATCGAGCTAAAGGGGGACAGCCTGCGTGTTTCCCCGCGCCCACAATGAACTCATCCGGGTCCAGCTCCCGAGCTGGGGGAAACACGCAGGCTGTCCCCGACCCCGACCCGGAGGCGGTGACGGCGCTGGCTTGACCGTCGCCAGCCGAGGCGCGACACTAGGGACAAGAGGAGCAGCCATGGCTACCACGACGCTGATGACGCTCGGGGAATTCGAACGGCTGCCCGAGCCGGACGGGATGCGGCACGAGCTGGTCGAGGGGGAACTCACATCTATGACATTCCCGAAGCCGAAGCACGCTGGAGTTGTGTCGAATGTCCACTACGAGCTGAAGCATTTCGTCAAGGCAAACAAGATCGGCAGGGTCGCATTGGGCACCGGTTTCGTGCTGGGCCGGGACCCCGACACGCTGCGCGGCCCGGACGTTGCCTTCCTTAGCGCTCGACGGGCTAAGCGGGTCCAGCCGGATGAGTTCATCGAGGGCGCCCCCGACCTGGCGGTGGAAGTCGCCTCCCCCTCGGATTCGGCCGAAGACCTGATGAAGAAGGTCCGCCAGTACCTGGCTGCCGGCGGGCACACGGTCTGGGTGGTGTACCCCTCGCTTCGCGAAGCGCACGTGTTTGAGGCTTCGGGCGGCGCGCGCGTGGTGCGCGGGGATGAGTCGATCGAGGCGCTAGATCTGCTGCCGGGGTTCTCTCTCCCCGTCTCGCGGTTGTTCGAGGAGTCGTAACCTCAGTTCGTCCCGAACCAACCCCGGTCCCAGGGGTGGGCGAGGGTGGGCTGGTTCTTGTAGCGGGTCATGCGGAACGCCAGCGAGGCGCCGGAGCCTGGTTCGAGGCGCACGGTGACGAGCGGGCCGCCCACCGCGGTGGTCTGGCCATCGACGGTCACCGCCTCGATGTTGTGCTCGCCGTAGCCGCCGGCCTGCACGACCAGCGTCCGCGCCTCAACCGGGTTGACGTTCACCAGCATGACGGTGGCTGAGTCGGCGGCGAGCTTCTCGACCAGCGCGGCCACGTCCTCGGGCGGGCCGGCGCGGCGCGCCACCGGATCGAAGTAGCGAAAGCGGCTGTGCAAGGTCCAGATCCTGCCGTTGGCGAAGTAGCCGCCAAGCATCAGGTTGACCAGCGTGTCGGTGGCAGGAGGATTGAAACTCAACAGGTAGTCGGCCAGCCGCGTATCGGCGCTGGTGGAGTCCCTGCGAATCGCTTCCATCCTGCGCCGCACTTGCTGGAAGTCCGCCTGGAGCGCCTCGACCGGGTAGTCCGGCGCCTTTCCCTCCAGAAAGCCGACCCAGCCGGTCTTGGGCACGCGCTCCAGGTCGCGGCGGTCCATCGACCAGAGGTAGATCTCGGTGAGCCGGTCGGTGTGAAGGATGGGGGCGTAGTGATACCAGGAGGGCGGACCGTCGTACTTGTAGCCGCGCGGGTCGCCGTACATCTGCGGCAGCAGCGTGAGACCGCCCTCCACCTTCTTCTGGGCGTAGATGTTGTCCATCTGGCGGCGCAGAACATCGACATAGCCCTGGTCGCCGCTCGCCAGCAGCGCGTTTGAGAACCCGGGCCAGGAGCCGGCGGTCAGGTAGTTGCGGTGCGCGATTTTCTCCAGCTCGCCGTCAAAGATGGTGAAGTTCCAACCGTAGGTGCCCTTCCACCATTGCCCCTTGTATTCGCCGCCGGGCTTGCCGTCGAGGCCGACGTTGCTGGGGATGTTGCCGCCGCAGGCCGCCGCCCGCTCCTTCCAGGCGTTGACGTACTCCAGCAGCCAGTCCCGGTACTTCTTCTCGTGGGTGAGCATGTAGGAGTTGAGGGCGAGGTTAGTCGCGGCCAGGTTGAGGAAGTTGTCGCCGACGCTGTCCAGATACTCGGTGCAGTGGGCGAGCATCTTCGGGTAGTAAGTCTTCATGTCGAGCAGCTTCCCCCGACCGGCTGGGTTGTGCAGCAGGTGGAAACTGCCGGGGACGGGGTCGCCCACCCAGTCATAGATCGTGGCCTTGCGCATCATCGGGCCCTTGGAACCGTTCCAGATGCTGCGGATCACCTTGTTTACAGGGTCGTAATTGGGCGCCTCGGGGTCTTCGTTCATGTACAGGCCGGCGAAACGCTTCATGCGCTGCCGGTAAAGCTCGTCGTTGGGTTCCGAGAGGCCCAGAAACATAAAGGCGCGCATGCCCTCGCCGGTGTGGAACCAGTCGGACTGGGTGATGAACTCTTTGTAGTAAGCGCCGTTCTCGGCCAGCTTGGTCAGCGTGGTGCGCAACTCGTTGTATTGCTTCCAGTGCCCTTCCTGCGCCTTTTTGTAGAGGTGGAGCACGGAATCCGAGCCGCCGAGCGCGTGCAGCAGCGTCCAGTTGAAGAAGGTTTCGATGGCGTCGTCGGGGCCGTCGAGCGTGCCCCAGCGGATGGTGTGGAGCAGGTAGCCCCGCTCGTCCACGTATTTTTCGGCGAAGCGCTCGCAGGCCACCGAGTTGAAGCGGAGCAGTTCGCGCTCCATCAGCGCCCAGGCGGGCGGCGCCATGGGAGTCTTGACGACCACCGTGACCTCGGCCGCGGCAGTGAGGGAAACGAGAGCGAGAGCAAGAGCGTATCGGCGCATAGCGGTCCTATTATGCATAATGGCGCGGTGGGGCCGGCGCAGGGGTCGGGCATGCCCGACCCCTACATGCTAGAAATGCAGCTTCAGGCTGTACTGAAGCTGGCGGCCATAAAAGTACTCGCGGGGCTTGAGCGTCTTGCCGAACAGCGCATCGGTTACGCTCGTGCTCGGGTTCGCCAGGGACAAGTCGTTGGTCACGTTGTAGATTTCCGCCCGCAGTTCCAGCCGGAAGCGTTCCTTGACCGGGAAGAACTTCGAGACGGTCCCGTCCCAGTTGAAAATGCCGGGGCCCCTCAGACCTTCGTAGAATCTCGGGTTGGTCCGGGGCGTGTAGGCGATGGCCCGCGCGAACACCTCAGTCTTGAACCAGCGCTGCGGCGTCGGGTTGTCGATGCGGGGATCGCCGCTCGCCTCCATCTGGCCGAAGGTGAGCAGGTCGCCGGACTGCCAGCTTACCAGCGAGCTGAGCTGCCACCCGCCGACCAGGGCTTCGGCCACGGGGTGCAGGCTGCTGGCCAGCGCGCGTCCTTTGCCGAACGGCAACTCGGCGACGGCGGCGATTGAGAGGCGATGCCGCGGGCTGGTGGCGGGCATCCAGAAGAACCGGCCGGCGTACTCCTCATCGCTGTTGAAGAACGTCTCGTTGCGGTCCCGGTTGTAGTTGTAAGCCACCAGCAGGTTGTACCCCTTGGTGAAGGGCCGTTGCGCCCGGAGTTGGAGCGCCTGGTACCGGCCCCGCGGCCCGGGCGTGATCTGCTGCGTCAGGGTGCCGTAGTGGGGGTAGGGCTTGAGCAGGCTCCCCTTGCTCACGTTCGCCTGGTTGCGCAACTGGCCCGGGAACTTCTCCGGCGTCAGGTACCTGTAAAAGGGATTGCTGATACTCCTGCTGAGCTCCGCCTTGTAGGTGTAACTTAGGGACGGGTCTGACAGGTTGAGCTGCTTGTTGTAGGTGCCATTCCGGCCGAAGTTAGTGAAGTAAGTCGCATCAACCACGATTTGGGCCACCACCTCGCGCTGAATGGTCACGTTCAATCGCTCGTTGGCCTGGGGCTTGACATCCTGGAAGGCCCAGCGGAGTTCGCCTCCCATGCCGGTGTAGCGGCCGTAACCCTTGCCGATGGGCATGATCAGCGGATTGGAGGCCGGGAACGGGTCGGCGAGCTTCGCTTGCGGAATGCCCTCCAGCATCGGCAAGGTATACGTGTCGGCATTGAAGCCGGGCATGTACAGGCTGCCCAGGGAAGAATCTCCGATACCGCCCACGGCCATGTAGATAGCCGGCACGACGAAGCGTGCGTACCCAATCCGGAACGAGGTCTTGTCGTTGACGCGAAGCGCGAATCCCACCCGCGGCAGGAACACCGTCCTGGGGCTGTCCCACATGGCCCGGTTACTGGAGTCGGCGAAGTACCAGGCCCCGGTGAACTGGAAAGGGACCTTCATCATGGCGGCGACGTCGGCGGGGATCTGCGGCGGCGTGGCCTTCATCTCCGGCACCTGGTCGTTCAGGTCCAGATACCGCGATACGCGGTCCTCGGGATCCCTGGGGGCGCCTTCGAACTCGTAGCGCAGCCCCAGGTTCAGCGTGATGCGCCGGCTCAGCTTGAAGTCGTCCTGAATGTAACCGGCCCAGAACGGAAAGCGCGCCTTTTGCATGGGGATGTAGCGCGCGTAGGAGTTGCTGCTCAGCGCGCCCAACAGGAACGTCGCCCAGCCGTCGCCCACGTTGGCGGTGTTGGGGGCAATGAACGTGTCGGCGGTGACGCTACGGTCGAAGTAGAACCGCATGGGGTCCGGGCGGGAAGCGCGGCCTGCCGTCCCGCGCATCTCCAATCCTCCTTTGAGGTAGTGCGACCCGACGTAATGGGACAGGCGGGCGTGCCCGCTGTAACTCTTGGGGCGGTGGAACCAGTAGTTGCCCTTGGCGAAGGCGCCGCCCTGATCGATGTCGAAGCGCGGCGGCAGGATTTGCGGGACCTCCTTCATGTACGGCTCGAACCACTTGCTCGGCCACAGCTTCGCCAGAGCCGCGGCATCGGTCACAAACGGGCCGCCGTCATACTGGTCGATGATGGAATTGTAGGAGCCGCGCACGTTGAGAATGGTCGAGGCCGACATGGCGTACACGGCATCGCCGGCGATGTTCAGGCCGTGCCGCAAGCTGCCCCCATCCCAGGGCCACCATTGCGAGTTGTTTCCGGAGAGGTTCTCGTCCGAGACTACGGTGCGGAACTGGCTGTAGCGCCCGTAGACCTTCCACTTGTCGTTGATGTACCAGTCGGCGCGGTCCGACAGGTTCCAGAAATCGTAGAAGCGGTTCGACTCGACCTGGAAGTTATTGCGGCCTGTTATGTCGTCGCCGGCATTGTTGGGCAGCCACACCTGTTCCATAATCTTGACCGCCAGCGGGTCCATGCGCGACTTGGGGATGACGTTGCCGGGGAACTGCGTCCGGCTGGAAGTGTTCCTGGCGGGATCGAAAACCGTGGACCAGGGATCGTAGATTCCCCGCAAAGCCCCCCTGGGGTTGACGGCGCGGGAGAAGTCGCCGCCGCGCTGAATCTCGGTGGGCATGGTTCGGCTGAAGTTCCAGGGTTGCACGGTGCGCCAGTCTTCAACCGAGAAGAAATTGAACAGCTTGTTCTTCGCGATCGGCTGGCTGAGAGTGCCTCCCCAAACATCATGTCTGATACGGCTCTTGGCGCGCGGCACCACCGTGCGGTCCGAGACCGCGTTGAGCGCCGGGTTGCGGCCCACGTAGAACGCCGTGCCGTGGTACTCGTTGGTGCCGGACTTCATGGCCACGCTCATGATCCCGCCGGCGCTGTGCCCGAATTCGGCGTCCACGCTGTTCTGCTGGATGGTGAATTCCGCGACCGCGTCCACGTTGGGTGTGTAGGAGGTCTTGGGGCCGGTCTCGACCGGCGTGCCGTCGATCAGCACGTCGTTCCGCCGGTTGGTGCCGCCGCCCGTCTCCAGGTCCTGCGCCGCCCAATGGTGGTAGGGAGCCTGCTCGCCGCCCGAGGTGTTGGTCACCGCCGGGTCCAGCGCCGCCAGCTTGAACGGATTCCGGGTAATGATCGGGATCTGCTGGACCATGGTGTTGTCGATGGTCAGCTCGCGGTTGGCGGTGTTGAACTGGAGGGCGGCCGGCGCGTCGCGCACCTCGACGGTCTGGGTGGCGGCGCCGACCTGGAGTTCCACGTCCAGGGTCACGTCGCCGCGGGTCTGCACCGGCACGTTCTGCTGCACGAACTTACGGAACCCGGGGGCTTCCACGGTGAGCGTGTACGCTCCGGGGTCCACGAAGTCGAAAACATAGGTTCCCGCCCCGCTGGTTTCGCGGACGGTCTCAACGCCTTGCTTGACATTGAGCATGGTGACCTTGGCGCCGACGATCACCGCCTGGCTCGGGTCAGTCACCCGCCCCTGCACGCGGGCGCGATAGTCCTGGCTGAAGCACAGGACGGCAAACAGCAGCGTAATCGCAAGCCTCTTCATCACAAACCTCCCTCTCGGCTGGTTGGAATTCTACTACGGACGAAGAGCGCTGGTCAATGCGAATCGTGCGCCCGCTACTGCACCGGGGTGCCGTAGGGGATCAGTGTCTTGACGCGCTCGGCGGCGTCCACGCGGGCGATTTTCCAGGCGCCGGCGACCTTCTCCAGATACATGTTCTGGGCCTCGTTGCGGTCCTGGTAGACGTATTCGACGCGCACCCGGACCTCGCGGTCGCTCAGCGGCTGCGGCTCGGTGATGGCCACGCCCTTGATCGGCGCGTTGAACTCGCGCAGGTACTGCGCGAAGCCGGCCTCGCTCTTCTCGGCCAGCGCGGCGCGGAGCGCGGCTTCCATCTGGCCGGTGTGGCCGGCCAGGTACTTCCGCACGTCGCCCTCGCGGGCGGCGTCGAGCATGCCGTAAATGGCGTCCTGCGGCGTGGGCTCGGCCCTGGGGCCGAACCGCGGCAGCAGCCCGGCCAGGCGCGGGCCGGTCTGGCGCAGGACCACCACCGCCAGCGTGGCGGCCACCACCGCCAGCGTGAGGATCTGCGCTTTGCGTTTCTGGCTCACTGCGGCTTGGCGCCCGCGGCCGGCTCGGCGCCCTTGCGGATGATAGTCAGATCCAGGTTGCCCTGCCGGTCCAGGATCAGCTTCCTGATGCGGGGCAGCACCTGCTCCATCGTCTCGAGGTAGAGGCGCCGGCCATTGACCTCGCTGGCCCGCTCGTACTCGGCGGCCACCTGCGTGAAGCGGGCGGCGTCGCCGAGCGCTTCATTGATCTTGCGCTGCCGGTAGGCCTGCGCCCCCTCCAGCATCTGTTGCGCTTCGCCGCGCGCCTTGGGGATCACATCGTTGGTGTAACCCTGGGCCTCGTTGACGATGCGGGCGGCGTCGGCCCGCGCGCTGGCCACGTCGCGGAAGGCGTCGGCGGCCTCCGGCGGCGGCGTCACGGTCTCAATGTTCACCGTCGAGATCATCACGCCGGAGCGGTACTCGTTCAGCCGGCTCTGCGCCGCAGCGCGGACCTCCTCCTGGATAGCGGCCTTCTCGGTGGTCAGCACCGCATCGACGTTGCGCCGGCTGACGCGCCGGGCCAGCTCAGCCTCAACCGCGGCGCCGGCCGTGCGGGCCACGTCCTGCGTCTGGAAGAGGTAATCGGCCGGAACATCCACGTAGTACTGCACCACCACGCGCATGTTGATGATGTTCTGGTCGCCGGTCAGGAACTGCGCGGCCAGTGGCTGCGTGCGCCCCAGCACTCCGTCGGAGACGTCGCCGCCCACCACCAGCCGCTGGAGCTGCTGCACCTTGAGCCTGGTCACCCGGTCGATTGGCCAGGGCAGCGAATAGTGGATGCCCGGCATCACCCGCGGCGCCACCACTTTGCCGAAGCGGGTCTCGACCGCCTGCTGGTCGGCGGGCACGATGTAGATGCCGCTCAGCACCCACAACACGACCACGGCCGCGAGGATGCGGCGTGCGGTCCACCACTTTGGCAGGCCACGGGCCTGCCCCACTTCGACCACGCTCACTGCGCGCCTCGCTCGCCCTGCATCATGATCTTCAGCAGCTCGGAATCGGAGCTGAGAATGACGGTCGTCTTGTCGTCGAAAATCTTCTTGTACGACTCCAGCGTGCGCAGCAGCTTGTAGAACCGCGGATTACGCGAGTAGGCCTGGCTGTAAGTTCGGGTGGACTCGGCGTCGCCCTCGCCACGCGTCTTTTCGGCCTCCTTGTAAGCCAGCGAAAGGATCTCTTCCTTCTGCCGGTCGGCGTCGGCGCGAATGCCCAGCGCCTGCTCCTCGCCCTCGGCCCGGTACTGCCGCGCGATGCGCTCGCGCTCGGCCCGCATCCGCGCGTAGACGCTCTGCTTGTTCTGCTCCGGCAGGTTCAGCCGCTTGATCCGCACGTCCACCACCTGGATGCCGTACTTGGCCAGCGCCGCCCGGTCGGTGGCCGCGGTCAGGTTGTCGAGCACCTGCTGGGCCTGGAGCCTCTCGGCGCTGGTGGAAACGATCGAGTCGAGGTCCTGGTGGCCGAGCGCGGCCGAGAGGCCGCTCCAGACGATATCGTGCAGCCTCATCTCGGCGGCCACCGCATCGCCGACCGTCTGGACGAACCGCTGCGGATCCTGGATGCTCCAGGCGACGTAGCTTTCGATCACCAGGTTCTTCTTGTCGCGGGTGAGGAACTCCGAAGGCCGCGGATTGTAGATGCGCAGCCGCCGGTCGAACTTGGTGGCCGACTGGAAGAACCACTTCACGTGCAGGCCGGCCTCGGTGACGGTGTAAAGGGGCCGGCCGAACTGCGTCACCAGGGCGAGCTCGGTCTCGCGCACGGAGAAGAACGTCAGCCACAAGAAAAGGACGAGAGCCAGCGCGCCGAGCGCGGGACGATACCTTCGGTCTAACTTCATCGCTCCTCCTCCCGGAAGGGGCTCTGGGGGGCAAAGCCGGTCGCCGCCGGCGGCGCCAGCAGGACGCCGTCCTCGAGCAGCATCAACTGGCGCCGGCCGCGGCCGGCATCGACGATCATCTTGCGCTTGCCGGGCAGGATCTGTTCCATGGTCTCCAGGTAGAGCCGCGTCTCGGTCGGTCCGGGCGCGGCGCGGAAGGCCCGCTCGGCCTGCTCGAAGCGGGCGGCGTCGCCGGACGCCCGCTGCTTCTTCCCGGTCGAGTAGCCGGCCGCGTTGGCCAGCCGCGCTTTGGCATTGCCCCGCGCCAGCGCCACCTGCTCGTTGCGGTAGCCTTCGGCCTCGTTGATCAACCGGTTCTTCTCCTCGAAAGCGCCGGCCACCTCGCGGAACGCGTCCACCACTTCGGTGGACGGGTGCACATCGAGCAGCTTGACGCGCAGCACCTCGACGCCGGCGCGATAACGATCCAGCCGCTGCTGGAGTTCCGCCCGCACCCTGTTCTCGATCGCCTGCCGGCCCACGGTGAAGACGTCGTCGAGCGGCGTCGCGGTCACCACCGACTGGAGCACCGATTCGGCCGCCGCCCGCACGGTGAGATCGCCGTCCAACTGCCGGTAGAGAAAATCGTCGGGCCGCACCGGCTGGTAGTGCACGGTGGCGTTGACCTCGATCATGTTCTGATCGCCGGAGAGCATCAGCGACTCCTCCGGCTTGCGCTGGAAGCGCCCGGCGCGGTGCTGGACGTTCCACTCGTAGGCGGCCGGCTCGAGGTCGGGGGTAGTGCGAGTGGAGCGGAACCCGATCTCGACCACCCGCACCCGCTGCGCCTGGATGAGCGTGAGCCGCTCGATGGGCCAGGGCAGCTTGTAGTGCAGGCCCGGCTGCTTGTACGGGAGCACCTTGCGGCCGAAGCGCTCTATCAGGCCGGTCTCCTCGGGCTTCAGCGTGTAGAAGCCGTTCAACGCGACGAGCGCGGCGGCCGTGATCAGCGCCGGGCGCGCGAGCTGGCGCCGCCGCACCACGATCGCGTTGAAGCCCGCCTTGGGGTCAACCGAAGCGGCCAGCCGCCGCGCCCCGCGCCACCACTCGCCAAGGCGCGTGGCCGGCAGCCGCTCCAGCCACCCGCGCCGGGCGCGTCGCTCCACCTTGAGCAGCCGCAGCGAGTTCAACATCACCAGCAGCGAAGCCAACTGGTGGGTAGCCGCGGCCCCGATCGGCCCCAGCTTGCCCAGCGCAGCCGCGCCCACCGCCAGCAGGTTGACCAGGCAGGCAAAGCCGATGATGTTCTGCCACGCGATCGTGACCGCGCGCCGGCTGACTTCGAACAGCTTCGGCAGCCTTTCGAGCGAACGCGGCAGGTAGACGACGTCGGCCGCCTCGGCGGTGATGTCGGCCGCCCCGGCCACGGCCACGCCCACGTGGGCGGCGGCCAGCGCCGGCGCGTCGTTGATGCCGTCGCCAACCATCGCTACCCTGCACCCGTGGGCGGCAAGCTGCCGCACGCGGTCGAGCTTCTGCTCCGGCAGCAGCTCGGCCTCGACGCTGGGAATGCCGATCTCGCGGGCGATGGCCTCGGCGGCGCGGCGGCGGTCGCCTGTGAGCATCACCTGCCGGGTGATCCCCAGGTGCTCGAGCTGATGTACGGCCGTCTTGATGCCCTCGCGGAGGCGGTCGCGCAACAGGATCGCCCCGGCCAGCCGGTGATCGCCGGCCACCAGCACGGCGGTGGCGCCGTGGCGGTCAGCTTCCTCGACCAGCGGCTCCATGCCGCGGATTCCGTGTTCGGCCAGGAAGGCGGCGCTGCCGGCGCGAATGGTGCGCCCGTCGAGGGTGCAGGCGGCGCCGCGCCCGGGCAGCACGTGGGCGTCCTCAGGCTCGGCGACGGCCAGCCCGCGCCGCCGCGCCTCCTCGACGATCACGCGCGCCAGCACGTGATCGGAGCCGCGCTCGGCGGCCGCCGCCAGCGCCAGCAGCTCGTCCTCGCCGCATTCCAGCGGAATCAGCTTGATGATCGCGAACTGCCCCTCGGTCACCGTGCCGGTCTTGTCGAAGACGACCGTGTCCACCTCGGAGGCCTGCTGGAGGATGCTCCCGCCGCGCACCAGGATGCCGCGGCGGGCCAGGCCGCCCATGGCCGCCACCATGGCCGCCGGGGTGGCCAGGATCAGCGCGCAGGGGCAGGCGACGATCAGCACCGACACCGTGCGCAGCCAGTCGCGGGTGAAGTAGAAGGTCAGCGCGCCGGCCAGCAGCAAGGCCGGCAGGAAGAACCGCGCGTAGCGGTCGGCCAGCCGCTCCACCGGCGCGCGCTTCTCTCTCGCCTGTTCGACAAGCTGGATGACGCGGGCGAGCGTCGTCTGGGAGCCGGCGCGGGTCACCCGCACGCGCAGGAAACCGTGGCCGTTCAGCGTGCCCGAGAAGACCTCGTCGCCGGCCTGCTTGTCGCGCGGCAGCGGCTCGCCGGTGATGGTGCTCTCGTCGATCGAGGAGGCGCCGTCGAGGATCACGCCGTCGGCGGCGATGCGCTCGCCGGCGCGCACCAGGATCAGGTCGCTCTCGACCAACGAGGCGGCGTCCACCTCGATCTCGAGGCCATCGCGCAGCACCCGCGCCCGCCGCGGCAGCTGCTCGACGAAGCGGTGGATGGCCGCCGCCGTGCGCCCGGCCGCGTAGCCCTCCAGGCCCTCGCCGATCAGCATGATGAACATCGCCTCGGCCGCCGCCAGGTACTCGCCGATCGCCAGCGCGGCTACCACCGCGATCGAGATGGCCACGTCCGCCGAGAGCTTCTTTTCCAGCAGCGCCGAGACCGAGTTGTAGAAGGTCCGGTAGCCCGCCAGCAGTGCGAGCGCCGCAGCGGTGTCGATGCCGGCGACGGTCTTGAAGACGCCGAGAAAGTTCGCGAGCAGCAGCACGCCGATGAAGCCGGCGAAGCCGAACTGCTTCAGCAGGTGGCGGCCCTCATCGTGAGCCGCCGGGGGAGGCAGATGCACATGCACGGCTGGTTGACCGAACAGGGATATTCTATCGAGATTTGCCGGGCCACGGCGGGACGCGGCGCCCCAGCGTTTCCAGCAGCTCGCTGAGCCTCCGGAAATGCCCGTCGCTTTCCGCTCGCAGCCGGGCCACATCCGGGAAGGGGAAGTCGCGAAGGAACCTCTCCAGTCTGTCTTTGCTGAGCATCAGCCGCAGGAACCTGCCGGACCGGCCCCGCCCGAAGCAGGCGTCCTCCATTCGCAGGTTCTCCAGTAACAGCGTCGTTTTCTTCTCGCCGGCCAACGAGATGGCCGGAACGCCGTATCCCACGCACGCCATCCACGCATGCAGACGCGTGGTGACCATCAAGTCCAGCGAGGCCAGCACCTGAAGGTCCTGGCGGAGATCGTGGAACTGGTATGTCCGCGCGTTGCGTCCTCTTACCAGCACGCCGAGGCCACGGTAGGCTTTGACGCGCGCATTGGTGGTATCCAGCAGGACAAACTCGCAGTCCCTGCGCTTCCAGACGATCAGTTGCAGCCAGGCCGCCAGATGCAGCGCTTTCTGGCGGAGCAGATTGCTCGGGTAGACGTCGATGCCGATGCGCCGCCGGTCGGATCTCGTCCGCTCGGCCGGAAATTGCGTGGCTGTCTGCCAGACGACGTCGGGGAAGTAGTCGCCCGCGACGCGATGCCTTGCCAGCAGTGCGAGATCCTGGGGGTTCCGCACGCTCACGTAGGTCGCCGACTCCAGCAGGCGCTGCTTGTAGCGCGGCGTCAGCGGCGAGGGATAGGCGCCGGTCCCGCCCACGGAAAACGCGCTGAGAGGAACACCCCGGCGCAGAGCGGCGCCGATGAGCGAATCGTATTCTTCCGCCACCCCCGGGTACAGCAGGCCGTAGGTGCGGTCAGCCCATGGCGCCAGCAGCCCTCCTCCTCCCCAGACCAGAAGCTGGGCGTCGTCCAGAAGCTCGTCCGCCGTCCGAGCCGCCTCCAATCCGAACTCGCCGCTCAAGGAGGCGCAGAGCTTGTAGACGCGAACAGGAACGCGGATGCGCTTCAGAAACAGGCCGAAGAGCACGGCCGCCAGGTCGTCTCCGAAGTTGCCCCGTCCGTAAAACCCGGCCAGCGCCACCCGCGGTGGGTTCACGAGCCTTCCTCCGCTTCCCAGGAACCGGGAAACACCATTATGCTACTGGAGAAGCGGGCAAGCCCGCCGCAGCCGAAGGAACCAGATTGCGTTTCTCCGTCATCATCCCCACCTACAGCCGCCTGCGAGCGCTGCGCCAGTGTCTTGCTGCGTTGCGCGCGCAGGATTTCCCCGCGGCCGGCTACGAGGTGATTGTGGTGGATGACGCCAGCCCCTCGCCCGTCTCGCCGCTCGCGCCGGAGTTGGAGACCGGTCTCACTCTCACCCTCCTCCACACGCCTCACAACCAAGGGCCGGCGGCGGCGCGCAACCTCGGCGCGCAACATGCCCGCGGCCACTGGCTGGCGTTCACCGACGACGACTGTATCCCGGCGCCAGACTGGTTGAGCAGCCTCCGGCGAACCCTGGACAGCCATCCCGGCTGTGCCGTCGGAGGGCGGATACTCAACGGGAGGCCGCACGAGCTCGGGGCCGCGGCCAGCCAGGCCATCCTGGATGCCGTGTACCGCTACTCGAATCGCGATCCCAGCCATGCCCGTTTCTTCGCCACTCCGAACTTTGCCGTTTCGGCGAAGGTATTCCGGCAAGTGGGCGGCTTTCGCCCCGAGTTCCGAACTTCGGAAGACAGGGAGTTCTGCGCCCGGCTGGGGAAACACGGAACGCGTCTTTTCTATGCGCCCGACGCGGTGGTGGTTCACCACGCCACTGCCCGCTTTCTGGATTTCTGGAAGCGCCATTACCACTACGGAAGGGGCGCGTACCGCTTCCGCCGGCTTCAGGCTGCGGAGGTGGAGGAGAGAATCCGCCTGGAGCCTGCCTCCTTCTACTGGCGACTGCTTGGCGAGCCGTTCCGGCAGGGCATGGGCTTGCGCCCGCTTCTGGTGAGCGCCTGGATCGCCATCTCCCAGCTCGCCAGCCTCGCCGGCTTTCTGAACGAATGGCATCGCTCCCGCTAAGCCCGTCTTCGCACCCAGCCGGGATCGGACTCAATCCGGCCGGAGCGCATGCCCGTATAGGCTGCAACTGCTGCTCTCCCGCCCGGCGTACGGACAATTGCGGCAAAAGCTGAACTGCTCGGGGGCGGTGACGATGGCTTCCCGGATCGCCGCCGCCTGTTTACCGAACCAGATGCTCGCGAAGCTGTGTTGCCCGGAAAACACGCCATACGCGTGTAGCCCGTTGAAATCCTGCTCGCAGGCAACCACCGTCCCGTCGGCCAGCACGCTCGGGAAGGTAAAGGCGTGCTGGCAAACAAAGTCGTCGCGCCGCAGGCGTTGGCCGTTTTCGTAGTGATAGGCGCGCAGGAGCTTGGAGGCGGGAATCAGGCTGCGATGCGCTTCCTCGGACGAATCAATCACCGAGAGGCTTCGCACCGAGACCATGTCGAAACCGTGCTCCAGCGCGAACTGCTCCAGCCTCGGCAGCTCGTGTTCGTTGTGCTTCATGGCCATGAACCGGCAGTGCAGCACGGGCCGGGGGGCGCCGGTCCGCCGCTTCCACTCCGCCAGCGCCCGCACCCCTTCCAGCGCCGGCCGGAGCCTGGCCCCTTTCCGGTAGACCGCATTGGTCTGGTCGCAGAGGCCGTCAATGGCCACAATCAGGTAGGCCGGCGGCTGTTCCCGAAGCGCTTTCTGCACGCGCGGCTGATTCAGGATCTGCCCGTTTGTGGAAAGCAGGGAGGCCAGCGGATATCGGCTGGTGATGGCCAGGATCCGGTCCAGCCGGGGATGCAGCAGCGGCTCCCCCCAGGCCCAGAGGGACGCCGTCAGCAGGTAAGGCCCGACTTCCTTCATCAGGCGCTGGTACAGATCCACGTCCATCGCCTTGGCGCCGCGTTGGAGCTGGCCCGTCCCCACCGGGCATACCGGACACTCCAGATCGCAGTAGCTGGTCAACTCCACCTGCACATGCAGCGGCCAGCCCCAGGGAAGAAGGCGGCGGTAGCCCAGGTTCAGCCCCGCCCTCAGCAGGTTCAGCCTTTGGCGCCGGGACATGCCCCGCACCACGATGGGCATCCAATCGAAGAGAAATTCGTGCCGGCCGCGGACCGTCGCATCCCAAACGATCTTGGGCGCCCGTGCCAGGTATTCCCAGCGTTCCCTGCTCTTCAAGGATTCCCTCCGGTGAGAAATCAGCCGCTCCGACCGGCGTAGAACGTCTTCATCGCCTGGCAGACGTACTCGATGTCTTCCGCGGAGAGCTCGGGATAAACCGGCAGCGCCAGGGTCTCGGCCGCCAGCCTCTCGCTGACCGGGAAGTCGCCGCTCCGGTAGCCGAGGTGGGCGAAACACGGCTGCAAGTGCAACGGGAGCGGGTAGTAGACTTCCGTGCCGACGCCCTGCTGTGCCAGGTGCGCGCGCAGCTCATCGCGCCACGGGGCGCGGATGACGAACTGGTTGAAGACATGCCGCGTGGTGTGCGCGGCCGCCACCGGCGCCACCACCGGGACACCGAGCTCGGCCAGCCGCCGCCGGTATAAGGCGGCGTTCCGCTGCCGGCCGTCGGTCCAGGCATCCAGATGCCGCAGCTTCACCCGCAGCACGGCCGCCTGAATCGCATCCAGGCGCGAGTTGAATCCGACCCACTCGTGGATGTACTTCTGATCGGCGCCGTGTACCCGCAGCGCGGCCAGGCGCTCGGTCAGCGCGGCGTCATTGGTCGTCAGCATGCCGCCGTCGCCGTAGCCGCTGAGGTTCTTGCTGGGGTAAAAGCTGAAGCAGGCGACGTCCCCCAGGCCGCCGGCGCGGCGACCCTTGTACTCGGCCCCGATCGACTGGGCGGCGTCCTCGATGACGTGGATGCCCCGTGGCCGCGCCAGCGCCAGCAGCGGGTCCATGTCGGCGCAAGCGCCGAACAGATGCACCGGGATGATCGCCCGGATCTTCGGGCGGGCCGCGAGAACCTCCTCCACCCGGGTCACGTCCATGTTGAAGGTGGCGGGATCGACATCCACGAAGACCGGGGTGGCGCCGGCGTGTACGATCGAACCGGCGGTGGCGAAGAACGTATAAGGCGTGGTCAGGACCTCGTCGCCGGGCCCGATGCCCAGCGCCACCAGCGCCAGCAACAGCGCATCGGAGCCGGAAGCGCAGCCCACGGCGAAGTCGGTCGAGCAATAGGCCGCGATCCCCCGCTCCAGCTCCTGCACCTCCCCGCCCAGGATGAACCGTTGCGAATCGACCACGCGCACGACGGCGGCCAGCGCTTGCTCGCGGATCTCCCGGTGCTGGGCGTTGAGGTCGAGGAGAGGAATGCGGCGTGGCACTACTTAGGGAGGAACTCTCGCAGGTGGGGGAGACTGGCCTGGGCGAACCGGACGGCCACGTCGGCGGCGGCCTGCTCCCGGTTGTCCAGCACCGGCGCCACCACGCGCACCAGGGCGGTATCGGTGCGGTTGTACCGGATGGCGTCGGCCACAAGCTGAAACTTGGCCGCGTATTCGCTGGCAATCACCCGGTCGCGGCTTTGATACCAGTACAGCACCACGCTCTTTGACTCCCCGAGCGCGACCAGGTAACGGTTCACCTTTACCGGCTCCGGGCGTCCCGGCGCCGTAAACTCCACCACCCCGGAGATGGACGGCACCCAGCCCGATCCCGGCAGGCAGTTTTTCGGCGAGTGCGGGCTCACTCCCGTGCGCTGCGACTTGAAGTAGGCGACGAACAGGTTGGCGACCAGGCCCTGCGCCGGGAGGGCGTAAGTGCGGGTCAGAGTGTCGTCGGCCCGGAGGACATCCTGGACCTCCTTCTCCACCACACCTTCCTCAACCATGCGCCAGCCCTCGATCTCGGTGGGGAATCCGAGCAGCGGCCGGTGCAGCGGCGGGGTCTCGGTGCGCGAGAAGCCGTAGAACACCGCCGCCTGGACCACCAGCACGGCGCTCAGCGCGAGCGCCCGTGGGCCGCGCAGGAAGGCGAAGAGGCGGTCAGGACTTGGCACGGGCATACGAGTAAACCTTGTTAAAAAGCTGGTGCGTCACCACTAGCATGACCAGGGCCAGCAGAAAAATCACCCACCCCTCGGCGAGGTGGAACAAGCCTTCGGCCCACTCCTTGTTGTATTCGGCCAGGATGCCGCTCACCGTCACCCGGAGAGAATTGGCCACGATGGCGATCGGCACGGCGGCCACCAGCAGCGCGCCGCGCATCCACAGCTTCCGCTCGAAAAGGTAGCCGTAAACCAGCGACAGGAACGTCAGCGACAGCAGCGAGCGGATGCCGCTGCAAGCCTCGGCCACCGACAGCCGCTGGCTGGCCAGCTCCAGAATGTTCCCCTCGCGCAGCACCGGAAAGCCCAACAGGTTCAGCGACACCTCGGCCACTCTGCTGGCCAGCAACTGCAACGGGAGCGTGAGCTGGTTGAAGATGATCGCCGGCAGCGGGACCATGAAGAACAGCAGGGCCAGCGGGAAGGCCAGTTGGCGCGCCACTCGCGTGCCGCCCAGCAGCAGCACCGCGCCGATGATCGAAATCACAAAGGCGGTGCGCGCTAAGAACAGCTCGGCGCCCAACGTGGCGATGACCAGTTGCAGCGCCCCGTAGCCGACCACCGCCAGGCCCCACCAGTTGCCGGATACCGGCTCGGCCAGCACCTCCTGCCGCTTGCCCCAGATCATGTAGGCGGCCACCAGTGGCACGAAGATCCCGTGGCCCATGTCGGGATCGTCCATCCACTGGCGGAACATGCGGACCAGCACCGGAGCGTAGGAGACGACCAGCAAAGCGCCGAACCACGCGATGGCCGGCCAGGGGAACCGGCTGAGAGGGCTCCCGGCCACCTGGTTCGGTGTTGAGATGTCAGGCGCAGCCATTCGATATTCCAGTAAAGCACAGGCGGCTAGGGGCCAGCAATTCGGTAATTCGGTGACAGGCTACGCTTTCACC
>JBBTDS010000074.1:0-4222 GCA_038060875.1 Acidobacteriota bacterium
CCCCTCCGCCCCGCCCCTCGGAGCACCATGCGAAAATTGGGACAGACTCTACGTAATCGAAATCGACGGCCGGGGCTTGCGCCTCATCACCCGCGATCCCTCCGGAATCCAATCGGCAATCCTCTCCGGCAACGGCCGGGTGGCCTATGCACTCACTCAGTCCGGCCGTCTGTTGCGCGTCGATGCCGATTCCGGTGCCGAGACCGAGCTGCTGCCACGGACGCTGGTGGTGACAACTCCGTCGCTGGGCAGCCGTCCGGTCGCTGGTTCCCTCCAGAGGTTGAGCGGGGTCGGATTCATCGGTCCGGATGGCGTTCCGGAACCCGTTCGCGTATACCTGGACGGCAGCGAAGCTCCGATAATCTCGTCATGGCCCGGCGAGCTGTGGTACCAGGTGCCCTGGGAGCTGTCCGGCCGGACTGTGCCCTTTCGGGTGGAAACAGCCGTTCCGCCCGGTCCCTTCGAGCAGCCCACTTGGGCACACGAGATGCGAGTCGAACGCTATTCACCCTCCGTCCTCGACTTGCCGGACGAATATGGCACGGCGGCCGCGTACGGCATGCGATACTCTGTGGCGGTCAATCGGGACTTCACTGCGCTCATCACGCCGGAACGTCCCGCCCGTCCCGGCGAGATTGTCAACATCTATGGTCTTGGATTCGGCCCTGTTGACCCCCCGGTGCCCACCGGCCAAGCCGCGCCGGTCGAAGGTCCGCTTTCGCGCGTCACAGAGTCCTTCCAGTGCAAAATCCTCGACCGCGGAGGTGAGCGCCCGGTCCCAATTCTCTTCGCCGGCCTCGCGCCAGGTCTGGTGGGCGTCTACCAGGTCCAGTTGCAGATCCCGCCGGAATTGAACTATCGGGGTGAGACCCAGATCTTGTGCCCCTTCATAGCACTTCTGCCCGTCGCCTTCGACGCACCGGGCCGCTGAGGGACAGCCCCTCAGTAGGAGAACGCGACATGTCGAACCCTGTCTAGGGCTTCCAGCAAGGCCAAGTCTGATCGCTCGTCACCAGCAGTTCATGCCCACCGAAGTCGATCCGCGCGGCGCGGCTGCGAAGGCTGGCCAGCGATCGCACCCCGTGAATCGTGACCATGAAGTCAACCTGGAGCGAGTCCTCATCTTGCACCAGTCGAATCAGATCGGAAGCCGGATAGTAGGGCTTCAGCAGCATCGCACGCAGGCTCGTGGCGATCGTCTTCAGCTTGCGCAGATTCGAAGGGGTCTTGCGAAACAGGAAGTCGAAATCGAGCGTCGTGACCGGCGCCCACTGGAGTGCGGCCGCCGCGTTGCCGATCAGAACCGCCTCCAGCCGATGTTCGTGGAGTACTCGGGCGAGCATAAACAGGATCGGCCGCGCATCCATTGGAATCATTCCATTCTACGCTCCGCGCGGGCCAGGGCGTCTGGTCATCCAACCGGCACAAAGCCCGCCGGGCCGTCACCCCCGCTCGCCCATGCCGCACTCGGCGTGGACGGCCCGCACCGCTTTCTCCAGGCCCTGCTTGTGCACCACGATGGCGATGGTCAGTTCGCTGGAACCCTGGGCGATGGCGATGATGTTGACCCGCTCGCGTGAGATGGCGGTGAAGATGCGGCCGGCCAGGCCCGGCGTCCCGCGCATGCCTTCGCCGACCACCGCCAGCAGGCCGACGTTCTCATCGACCTCGGGCTGGCGCAGGTAGCCGTGCTCGAACTCGAGTTCGAGGGCGGCCTCCAGCGCCTCCAGCGCGGCGGGCAGCTCCGGGTTGCGCACCAGGAAACAGAACGCCTGCCGGTAGGAAGAACTGGAGAGCGCCAGCACCTCGACGTTGGCGCGGCCCAGCGCGTCCAGCGCCCGCCCCATGACCTGCACGCCGTTCAGCACGCCGCTGATCGGTTCCATCGAGATCAGCGAAACGTTGGCCATCGAAGTGACGGCGCGGGCGCCGCCGGAGTCCCCGATGCGGGAGACGATCTTCGTCCCCGGCTTCTGGGGCGAGAAGCTGTTCTTGCTCCACACCGGGATCTGCTTCTCGATCAGCGGGACCAGCGTGCGCGGGTGCAGCACCTTGGCCCCGTTGTAAGCCAGTTCGGCTGCCTCGTTGTAGGTGACCTCATCGAGCACGGCCGCGTCGGGTACCAGCCGCGGGTCGGCGGTCATGATACCGTCCACGTCGGTCCAGATCCACAGCTCGGCGGCGTCGAGGACGGCGGCGAGGATCGAGGCCGAGAAATCGGAGCCGCCCCGGCCGAGCGTGGTGGGGCGGCCGTCGGCGGTCGCGCCATTAAAGCCGGTGACGACCGGCAGCACGCCCGCTTCCAGGACCGGCCGCAGCTTGCCGCGGGCCTTCTCGCAAGTGGGGGCCATCAGCGGGGTGGCGTTGCCGAACACGGCGTCGGTGACGATCACCTCGGCCCCGTTCACCGCTACCGCGGGCACGCCCATGCCCTGGAGGCAGGCGGTCGCCAGCAACGCAGAGAGCCGCTCCCCCGTGGCCACCGCCTCATCGACCGAGCGCGGCGGGCGCTCGCCCAGCATCAGGACGCCGTGGGCGATGCGCTGGAACTCGCCGAGGATAGCGCGGATGCCCGCCAGCACCGGCTCCTGCGTTTCCGGCGGCAGCAGCTCGCGGCAGGTGGTGACGTGACGCTCCTCCAGCCGGGCGAGGTCCGCCTTGACGCCCTCCTCTTCACCGGCCTCGGCCCGCCGCAGCGTCTCGAGCAACAGATCGGTCACCTTGGCCATCGCCGAGACGACCACTACCAGCGGCCGCCGGCGGCTCTCCTCAGCGCAAATGCGGCAGGCGGCCCGAATGCGCTCGGCCGAGCCGACGCTGGTGCCGCCGAATTTCATCACCAGCAGATCAGTCACCGCGGAAGTCCTTTCCGTTGGAGATGCGTTTCCGCACTAGCTTCAGGGTAACCTGCTCCACCTCGTCGATCGTCAGCGGTGTGGTATCGACGTAGGCTGCGTCCGGCGCCTGGAGGAGCGGCGCTTCGGCGCGGGTGCGGTCGCGCTGATCGCGTTCGCGCATGTCGCGCGCCACTTCGTCCGCGTCGGAGTCTTCACCCTTCTTCTGCATCTCCAGCAGCCGGCGCCGGGCGCGGGCCTCGGGATCGGCGTCGAGGAAGATCTTCACCTCCGCCTCGGGGAAAACGACCGTGCCGATGTCGCGCCCCTCCATCACCACGCTTCGCTCGGCGGCAATCCGCCGCTGCTCGACCACCATGGCGCCGCGCACGCCGGGGTAAGTCGACACGATCGAGGCGGCGGAGGAGACCTCCGGGGCGCGGATGGCGTCGGTGACGTCCTCACCGTTCAACAGCACGCGCGAGCTGCCGGCTTCGAACTCGATCCGGGCGGCGCGGGCAAGCTGCTCCAGCCGGCGCATGTCGGTGAGCTCGATCCCGGCGCGCAGCGCCCACAGGGCGACGGCGCGGTACATGGCGCCGGTGTCAATGTAGACGAAGCCGAGTTTCTCGGCGACGCGCCGGGCGATCGTGCTCTTGCCCGCCCCCGCCGGCCCGTCAATGGCGACCACCGCGCGCTTGCTCATGGTAACGGTCCCATGATAGCGTGCGAGCCGGCGCTGTCACCGCAGCACCACCAGCGGCGCGCGCACGAAAGCGAACTGGCGGGCGTGTCCGACCTTCGGGATCGTGGGACGCTCCGTGAGGGGAGGGTTCGACATATACTTGTCGAGTAGAGGTGTTTGTGCCGCAACAGACGGGGTTGCCGAAGCATCCAGTGGCGGGACGGCGTGAGAGATTCCGCGCCTTCATGCAGAAGTTCAATCCGACTGCGCCCGCGCGGACGATGATCGAGGCTGGCCTGGTTCGGGTGGAACTCCGCAACTCCTTGTATCGCAACCTTGCGGCCCGCGCCGACCTTGACCCTGGGAGCCAGCAATTGCTGGCAGGAGGGGTTGGCTCCGGGAAAACGACCGAGTTGCTCCTGGCGGAGAGCTGGCTGAATTCCCAGGGGAACATGATGGGCCTCTATGGTGACCTTACAAGCGTAGGAGATATCTCGGACCTGGGTCCGGGTGGCGTCCTGGCGGGTTTTGGGATTCTCCTCCTCACCGCCGTCCCTCAGTTGGACCAGTTCTATTCCGAGCACCTGTCGCACCAGGAACTGCGCGGGGTGCACCGTGCGGTCGATGTGATCGCCGACTTCGTTTTTGGGCCTCCTCAGCAGAATTTGTGGGTTGATTCCGGTGCTGGGAGTCGTCCCAAGTT
>JBBTDS010000075.1:0-13142 GCA_038060875.1 Acidobacteriota bacterium
ATCAACTGAATCAACTCCCGAAAGCGGCATGAGAAAATCGTCGCGCCGCGCAAAGGAACAAAGATTTAGTGGGACAGTGGCGGTGTCGGTGTTTCGAGACGTCCTCTCCGTCACCATCAGCGATCCGCTCCATTCAACCGGGGAAAGCCGATTCGTGCGGAGGTTGGGGAGGCCATTCGGATCATTAGCGCAAGACTCGCAACCCGACGTGAACGAGTAGAGTATGAGGAAGGCACGTCCTAGGCCCGAACCCGAGGAGATGCTGCCGGAGTACGACTTTTCCGCTGGCGTCCGCGGGAAGTATGCGAGCCGGTTTCGAAAGGACACGATCATGGTTGTCCTTGACCCCGATGTCGCCGAAGTATTTCCCGATTCAAACTCGATAAACAAGGCTCTTCGGGCGCTCGGTGACATTATTCGCGACCGTGTCCCGAAGGTGGGCCGGCGGCGCTGACCGCGCGGGACAGGCGAGGACGCCTATCCTACATGCCGCCAATCAGCTTAAGGTCCAGCGTGACCTGGCGGTTGGGCTCCAGCTCGATGGTTGAGACAGCCAGCGTCCCCCACTCGGCCTCCTGCGGTTGCGGAATCTCGAACGAGCTGAACAGCGCGTAGCGGCCCGGCGGCAGGCCGTAAAAGCGGTATTCGCCGTTCTGGTCGGCGCGCAAGGATCGCCCGCCGGCCAGCCGGCCGCGCAGCTCGGGGTCGATCGCATTGAGGAAGACGGGCGCGCCGGGAACGGGCTTGCCGTCGGCGGCCAGTACCCGGCCGCGCAGGATGGCCGGATCGGCCGACAGGATCACCGTCAGCTCGAGCGCGTCGAAGGGCGCCGCCTCGAACTCGTTCGGCCGGCGCGAGGAACGCGGCATGCGGAAAGAGTCGATGTAAAACTCGGGCGGCGCCACCGCGGCCGCCTGGTACTCGCCCGGCGGCAGGGCCGCGGTTTCTCCTCCCTGGACCAGAACCGAATTCTCGACCGGCGGCTGGGTCCTTCTCAGGAAAACGGTAACGCGGCGCGGATCGATCGGCCGCCCGCTCTTCTCCTCCGACCGCACGCGCACAGTGGGCAGCCGCCCCAGCGGCAGGCTGGTCTCGGTGGTCCCCTCGCCCAGCCGGAGCCTGCGCCAGGCGGCGCGCGGCTGAGCTGCGCCGGCCAGCGCCAGTATGTGGTAATCCCCCGGCCCGAGCTGGTCGAAGTCGAAGCTGCCGTCGGCCGGCACTTGCGCCTCGCGCTTGCCCGTGTCCGAATAGAGCTCCACCGTCGCCGGGACTCCGCCCAGCACGCGGCCGACGAGCCGGCCGAGGCGGCCGGGCAGCGGCTCGACGTCGATGCCGCCGGCCTCCCGATCCAGTTCCACCTCGACCTGCTTCGCCTCGGCGAGGGCCGTGCTTTGCCCGAAGAAGGTCGGCAGCAGGCTGCGCCCGCCCTCGAGCTGGCGCGGGCCGGTGCGGGCATAATAGCGGCCGGGCTCGAGACCGGCTATGCGGAACACGCCGCGATCGTCCGAGACGCCGCTGGCGACCATGCGCAGCGGCTGCTCGCCGGCGCGATAAGCGTAGACCGGATGGTTGGCGAGTCCGAGATGGTTCTCGTCCAGCACCAGGCCGCTGAGGGCGCCGAGCCGGGGCAGCCTCAACTCGGCGAAGAACTGGCCGGCCGCGCCGAGCACGATCGGCGCGCCGGGGCCGTTCCACCGTTTCTGTCCGTGCTTGGCGATCGCGTAGCCGCCGCGCCCCGCGCTCAGCAGATAGGCGCCGGCGCCGAGCGAGCGAAAGCTGAAGCGGCCGCCGGAGTCGGTGAGAATGGAGCCGACCGAAACCGCCGCCCCGCCCTGGATCGCTTCCAGGCTGACCCTGGCCCGCGCCACCGGACGGCCGGAGAGGTTTTCCAGCACGATGCCGTCCAGCACCGTACCGGCCGCCGGCCACGCCAGGAGCAGCAAGAAGATCAACACTCGAATCGCTCCGCCGTCAGGCCGGCTCGAAGGGCCAGACCGCCGTCGTGCTGTAGCCGCCGTCCACCGCGATCACCTGCCCGGTGATGTAGTCCGAGCCCGGGCTGCTCAGGAAGACCGCCAGCGGGGCGAGGTCGGCCGGGCGGCCCAGCCGCGGCGTGGCCACTACTCCCTTGAGCCACTGTTGCATCTCCGGCAGTTGCAGCACGGCCCGGTTCAGGTCCGTTTCGATGAAGCCCGGCGCGATGCAGTTGACCTGGATGCCGTAGCGGGCCCACTCGGCCGCCAATACGTGCGTGAGCCCCGCCAGGCCGCTCTTGGCGATCGCGTAAGGGGCAAGATACGGGAGGCCCAGAATGGACATCATGCTGCCGACCATGACGATCTTGCCGCCGCGGCCGCGCTCGACCATGCCGGCGCCCACCCGCTGGGTCAGCTCGACAATCCCGTGCAGGTTGGTTCTCAGCAGCCAGTCGTACTCTTCCCTGGTGTAGTCCAGAAACCGCTTGCGCAGGTTGATGCCGGCGACGTTGTGGAGGATGTCCACCGGCCCGGCGGCGGCGAGCGCGGCTTCGATGGCGCCGGAATCGGCCACGTCCAGGCGCAGCGCTTCGGCCTGGCAGCCTTCGGCGCGCAGCGCGGCCGCGTGCGTCTCCAGCGCCTCCAGCGAGCGCGCCGCCAGCAGCGTGCGCGCGCCGGCGCGGGCCAGCCCCTGCGCCACCGCCAGCCCGATGCCGCGGCTGGCGCCGGCCACCAGCGCCGTCTTCCCCGCCAGCGAGAACGGATTCTCGCTCATGCCAGCAGCTCCCGAACGAGGCGGCCGCCCGAAGCCAGGTAATGGGGCGGTGGCTGAACGCCGAGGATCTCATGCACGGTGCGGGCCAGGTCCTCGGGCCGCACCGGCGAATCGATGACCTCCTCCCCAAACGTATCGGTGGCTCCGACCACGTGGCCGCCCGGCACCCCGGCGCCGGCCAGCACCACCGACCACGCCCGCGAGTGGTGGTCGCGCCCGCCCCGCGGATTGATCCGCGGCGTGCGACCGAACTCGCCGGTGACGATCACCAGCGTCGTATCCAGCAACCCGCACTCGTCGAGGTCCACCAGCAACCCGGCAAATGCGCGGTCGAACTCCGGCAGCAGCTCGTCTTTCAGCTTGCGGAAGTTGTCCGCATGCGTGTCGTAGCCGGGCTGGCGCACCGAGACAAACGGCGCGCCGGCCTCGATCCGCCGCCGCGCCAGCAGGCATTGGCGCTCCAGCGAGGCGGCGCCAGCCAGCTCGGCGGCCGGATACCCGGCCCGCACATAGGCGGCGGCGCGCTCGTGGTTGGTCTCGCCGGAGCGCATCGAGCGCAGGATGGCGAACCGGTGCGCCTGTCGCGCCGTCAGCGGCAGATGCTCCGAGATGCGGATGCCGGGCACGCTGGTGGGGATCTCGCCGAATACGCCGCGGATCGCGCGCGGCGCGCGCGGCTTCAGGTCGAAGGTGTCGAGCTGGCTCGCGCCGCCCTCCTGCCGGATCAGGATGCAGGCGCGGTCGCGCCGCCAGCGGGCGGGCGGCAGCGCGCCGAGCGCGGCCATCCGCAGCAGGTCTCTCCGGGGAACCGTGGGGTCGTTTGCGTTAGTCATAGCGCTCCGCTACACAGAAATTGTATAAGAACTGAGAAGGGGTACGCGCGGACCATGAAGCAACTCTCGATCGCGGTGATTGCCGGCGACGGCGTCGGGCCCGAGGTGATTTCCGCCGGCAAGCGGGTGCTGGTGAAGGCGGGCGAGCGATTCGGGCTCGCGTTCTCCTTCGAGGACTTCCCCTGGGGCTCGGAGTTCTACTTCCAGCACGGGCGGATGATGCCGCCCATGGCGCTCGACCTGCTCCAGCCCTTCGACGCCATCTACCTGGGCGCCGTCGGCCATCCCGACATCCCCGACCACGTCACCCTGAACGGCCTGCTGCTGCCCATCCGCCGCGGCTTCGATCTCTACGCCAACGTGCGGCCGGCGGTGCTCTACGCCGGGGTGGATTCGCCGCTGGCCGGCCGCCGGCCCGGCGACATCGACATGGTCATCGTCCGCGAGAACACCGAGGGCGAGTACGTCCAGGTCGGCGGCTTCGTCTATCACCAGCAGCCGGAAGAGCTGGCCGTGCAGACGGCGGTCTTCACCCGCCGCGGCATCGAGCGCGTGGTGCGCTTGGCCTTCGAGCTGGCCCTGCGCCGCGGCAAGAAGAAGCGGGTCGCCTCGGTCACCAAGTCCAACGCCCAGGGATTCGGCATGGTGCTCTGGGACCGCACCTTCCAGACGGTGGCGCGCGAGTTCCCCGGCGTCGAGACCGAATCGCTGCTGGTGGACGCGGCGGCGATGAACTTCGTGCGGCGCCCGGAGAGCTTCGACGTGGTGGTGGCCTCGAACCTGTTCGGCGACATCCTCAGCGACCTGTCGGCCATCATCACCGGCAGTATTGGCCTGGCGCCCAGCGCCAACCTCGACCCCAGCCGCCGCTTCCCCTCGCTGTTTGAGCCGGTGCACGGCTCGGCGCCCGATATCGCCGGCAAGGGCATTGCCAACCCGATGGGGACGATCCTGGCGGCCGCGATGATGCTGGAGCACCTGGACCACTCCGAAGCGGCCGGCGCCATCGAGCAGGCCGTTGCCGGCGTGCTGGCCGAGACCCAGGTGCGCACCCCCGACCTGGGCGGCAGCAATACCACCTTCGAGGTAACCGAGGCGGTGCTGGCCCGCCTCTAATCTCCAGCGGGCTGCCCGCCGATAGCAGGAACATGCCTTCCCCAACCACCGATGAGCACAGCATCCAGACCAGCCTGCTGGCGTTGGCCGCCGCCTTGACGGCGGCGCCGGCAGCTCCTCGCTCCGGCGACGACGCCGGCTTAGCCGTGCCCCGGCCTCAGCCTCGCCGCCGCGATCTGCGCAATGTCGAGCAGCGCCGGCGGGACGCCTGAAACCGTCGCCAGCGCGTCGCGCAGCATCGAGTGACAGAAGGGGCAAGCGGCGCCAACCACGCCGGCGCCGGTCGCTACCAGTTCCTGGGCGCGTTCCACACTGACGCGCGTGCCCTGCTCCTCGCCGAGGAAGAACAGCCCGCCGCCGGCGCCGCAGCAGAAACCACGCCGCCGCCCGCGCCGGGGATCCACCACCGTCCCCCAGGGCTCGATCACCTGGCGCGGCTGGTCGAACAGGCCGCGGTAGCGCCCCAGGTAACAGGCGTCGTGGAAGACCACCTTCTCGCCGCCCCGGGAACGGGCCGGCAGCCGGGCGCTGAACCGCGCCAGCAGCTCGCTGTGGTGCTCCACCTCCAGGTTCGCGCCGAAGTCCCGGTAGTCGCCGCGGATCGTGCGCACGCAATGCGGGCAGATGGAGAGCAGCCTGGTCGCGCCGCTCTTGCGGATCTCTTCCAGGTTCGTTCGGGCCAGTTCCTCGAACAGCAGGTCGTTGCCCAGCCGGCGGGCGGCGTCGCCGCTGCACTTCTCGCGGCGCAACACGCCGAAGCTCACGCCCAGGTGACGCAGCACTTCGACCAGCGCCAGCACGATCTCGCGGCCCTGCTGGTCGTAGGATCCCATGCATCCCAGCCATAGGCAGTATTCCTGCGCGCCGTCGAACAGCGGCAGCCCGTGCTTCTGGATGAACTTCTCGCGCTCGGCGTGTGAGAACCCGAGCGGGTTGCCGCTGCGCTCCAGGTTGAGGAACATCCGCGTGCCGTGCTCGTCCTCCCACCGGCCGGTGTTCACCGCGCCGCGCCGCAGCCCGACGATCACCGGCAGGTGCTGGATGCCCACCGGGCACTGGTATTCGCAGGCGCCGCAGGTGGTGCACTGGAAGGCGGCTTCCATCTTCAGGTGCTCGCCCAGCAGCGGCGTCTCGCTCGCTGGCCCGCATTCGTTCAGGTAGCGGCGCGCGCCGAGGATGATTTCCTTCGGGTCGAGCAGCTTGCCGGTGTTCTGCGCCGGGCAGTGCTCGGTGCAGCGCCCGCATTCCACGCAGGTGTACGCTTGCAGGCTGTCGATCCAGGTGAGGTCGCGGCCGGCGACCAGCCCGAAATCCTCCTCGCCGGCCAGCGGCGGGATGCGGCTGAAGCCCGGCCGCATCAGGAACACGGTGACCGGGCTCAGCAGCAGGTGCAGGTGCTTGGTGTGCGGGATCAGCGGCAGAAAGATCAGCAGCGCCAGCGTGTGCAGCCACCAGCTCAGCCGGCCGGGGATGAGGTAGGTCACCATCAGCACGAAGATCAACGCCGCGATCAGGCCCGATTCCCATGAGAGCGGGCCCAGCCACTTCGGCCGCACCAGGAAGCGCCGCGCCGCCAGCCCCACAATCGCCACCGCCACCGCCGCGGCGAAGGCGGCGACCACCCGGAGGTACAGGCTCTCCCGCGAGAACAGCGCCAGACCGAAGCCTCGGAGCAGGTGGTCGAGGGTCGCCAGCGCGAAGGCGCAGAAGCCCCAGAACACCAGCGCGTGCGCCAGGCCAGGCCAGGGCCGCTCGCGGATGACCTTGCCCTGAAGCAGCACCTCCCAGACGAACCGCTTGATCCTCGGCCTGAGCGGCCGCAGCCGGAAATCCGCGTCTTTTCTGGACGCGCGGACAATCCTCACCACTGCCACGAACCTCAGCAGGAAGCCGGACACCGACAGGGCCAGCAATAAGGCGAGCGCGAACATGCGCATACAGTCTAGAATAATTCGGGGACAGGCTACACAACCTCGAAATATGGCGCTGCGTATTGTTGTATCCGGAGCCGCGGGGTTCATCGGCTCGCATCTTTGTGACCGGCTGCTGGCCGATGGGCATTCCGTTATCGGTCTCGACAACCTGCTGACGGGCTCGGTGGCCAACCTGGCCCATCTGGAAGCACACCCGGGCTTTCGCTTCGTTGTTCATGACGTCACCCAGGCATATGACGACGGTGGGCCGATCGACGGCGTGCTGAACCTGGCGTCGCCGGCCAGCCCCAAGGACTACCTAAAGCACCCGGTGGAAACGCTGGACGCCGGCTCGCGCGGCACCCGCGAGTTGCTGGAACTGGCCCGCCGGCACGGGGCGCGCTTCCTGCTGGCCTCCACTTCGGAGTGCTACGGCGACCCGCTGGTGCACCCGCAAACGGAAGACTACTGGGGCAACGTGAATCCGGTCGGCCCCCGCTCCTGCTACGACGAGGCCAAGCGCTTCGCCGAGGCCCTCGCCATGGCCTGGCATCGAACGCACGGGTTGCGCACCAACATCGCGCGCATCTTCAATACCTACGGGCCGCGGATGAAGCTCGACGACGGCCGGGTGGTGCCGGCCTTCCTCGACCAGGCGCTGCGGGGCGAGCCGCTCACCGTGTTCGGCGACGGATCGCAAACACGCAGCTTCTGTTATGTTTCGGACCTGGTGGACGGCCTCTGCCGGCTGATGCTCTCCGACGAACCTTACCCGGTCAACCTTGGCAACCCGCGGGAGATGACGGTGCTGGAGTTCGCCGAGCGCATCCTGCGGCTGACCGGTTCCTCCTCGCGCGTCGAGTTCAGGCCGTTGCCGCAGGACGACCCCAGGCGCCGCCGGCCCGACATCTCGAAGGCGAAACGCCTGCTGGGCTGGGAGCCGCGTGTTTCGCTGGAAGACGGTCTCGAAGCGACCATCTCGTACTTCCTCAGCCGAGGTCCCGCGCCAGCTCGTCGATCTCCTCTGGCGTGAGTTCGTGTTCTGCCCGGTATTGCGGATGATCCGCCGCCAGCCGGGCGCCTTCGCGCCAGCGGGCCGCCTGCTCCGGTGACAGCCTGAACTTGATGTACTGCACCGAGCTGATGCGGTCGGTGGCTATCTGGCGAGTGTCAAACCGCGCCCGCGCCGACTCGCCGCCGGCCACCAGCCAGACGTGGTTCTCCAGGCCGAGCAGCTCGCGCAGCCTGACGCTGCGTTCCTCGGGCGAATCGTACTCGATCAGCAGGCTGGCCGACAGCTCGTTGTCTCCAGGGATCAGCTCGTTGTACGTCTCCACCTCGTGCCGGATCGCCTCCGGCTCGACGATGCGCTCGATCCGCATCATCTCCTGGATCTGGTAGCGCACCGTCTCGCGGTTCTCGAACAGGAAAGTCAGGTGCTCACCGACGCGGATGCGGCGGCGGTCCTTCAGGGCCATCACCAGCGGCCGCCACGTCTTCCGCTCCAGCTCGTAGGCGGCGATGTCTTTGAGCTCTGAGATGGTTATCGGTCTCATACGGGCCTGGGGAACCCGTCCGGGCGGTAGGCGCGCGCCAGCACCTGGATGGGATGGATCGGCCGCTTCCCCATTCCCTGCTGAATGTGAATCGAGGCCAGCGGGCAGTCGCTGGCCAGCAGGTCGGCTTCGGCGGCGGCCATCTCGTCGAACGCTTTCTTGCCGGTCAGCATCGCCAGCGGGAAGAACTCCTTCTTCATCGCCCAGGTGCCGTCGTGGCCCGAGCACTGCTCCACCAGCTTGATGCTGGCGCCGGGGATCAGCCGCATCATGTCGCGCGAGCGGTAGCCGATGTTCTGCGCCTTCAGATGACAGGGCAGGTGATAGGCGATGCGGCCAGGCGTGGAGCGGAAGTCGCGGTTGAAACGGTCCTGCTGCTTGAGCTGGAACAGGAACTCGCAGACGTCCATGGTCGCCGCCGCCACCTCTTTGGCTTCGGGCGTTCCGGCCAGCTCGGCGTATTCCTTGCGCAGCATGTAGGTGCAGGTGGGATCGAGCGCCAGCACCTTCTTGCCCGCCTTGACGTGCGGATAGAGCGTCTCCACGTTGCTCCGCGCCAGCCGCTGCGCCAGCTCGATGTCGCCCGCCTCCAGCGCCGGCATGCCGCAGCAGTTGTTCTTGGCGCAGCCGAGCGAGATGCCGTTCTTGGCGAAGACCTCGATGGTGTCCTTGCCTACCTGCGGCACGTTGTGGTTCACCGAGCAGGTGACGAACATCACCGCCCGGGTGGGGTCGCCGAGCGGCGTGGGCTGCTTGCGGTACCAGTCCTCGAAGGTCTCGCCGTGGAACTCGGGCAGGACCTTGTCGCGGTGAATGCCCAGCGTCTTCTCCAGCCCGAAGCGCATGAGCGGCTGCCGGTTGGCCCAGTTGGCGAGCGGGGCGCACACGCCGGCGGCCTTGCCGATCAGCCGCGGGCGGGCCAGGAGGCGCGAGCGCAGATCGATGCCGCGTTCCCGCTTGCGGATCGCGTTGGCGCGCAGCATCAGCCGCGGGAAGTCGAGCTGGAACTCATGCCCGTCGTCGGGCGTATACGGGCACTTGACGTAGCAGAGCTTGCACTGAAAGCAGGTGTCGATGACCCAATCCACCTCGGTTGCGCTCAGCTTGCGCACGTCCCCCTCGTGCCGGTCCACCGCCTGGAACAACGCGGAAAACGAAGGGCAGAGGTTGAAGCAGAGCCGGCAGAGGTGGCAGAGATCGAAGACGCGCTCGAGTTCCTGCGCCAGGCCCGCCTTGTCCCAGTACCTGGAGTCACTGGGGTTGTAGCAGAGCCCGGAGGTAGGGGCGCCCTTGATCATAAACCTATCCAGTAAACGTCATGAGCGTTTGCTGTGTCCGGTGACGCGCCGCCAATGCGCGCAGCGCCGAGCCGCGCGGTTAGCGCCTACGTGATGCTCTTCAAGCCCTGCCCGAAGCGCCCGGCGTGGGACTTTTCCGCCTTGGCCAGCGTCTCGAACCAGTCGGCGATCTCCGCGAAGCCCTCTTCCCGCGCCGCCTTGGCCATGCCCGGGTACATGTCGGTGTACTCGTGCGTCTCGCCGGCGATGGCTGCCTTCAGGTTGGCCTCCGTGTCGCCGATGGGCAGGTCCGTGGCCGGGTCGCCGACCGGCTTGAGGTAATCCAGGTGGCCGTGGGCGTGGCCGGTCTCGCCCTCCGCCGTGTCGCGGAACAGCCCGGCGACGTCGGGATATCCCTCGACATCGGCCTGCTTGGCGAAATACATGTAGCGCCGGTTGGCTTGCGATTCCCCGGCGAAGGCGTACTTCAGGTTCGCGTGCGTCTTGCTTCCTTTGAGTGTCGGCATGAAGCTATTTTAACTCAGCGGAGCCGTCGAGCGGCTGGTCAGATCCTCAGCTCGTAGCCCAGCGCGCGCATGCCGTCGATGATGCGGGCGCGGATGGCGCCCACTTCCTCCAGCGACAGCGTGCGGTCCGGCGCGCCCACCGTGAGGCGGAACGAGACGCTCTGGCGGCCCTCCGGGATCGGCGGCCCGGAATAACGGCGCAGGAATTCGATCGACTCCAGCCACTCGCCGGCCAGGCCAGCCAGTTGCTTCTGCATCTCGCCGATCAGCGCGCGGAGGTCCGCGATCACCGAGAGGTCGAAGGCGCTGGTCGGGAAGCGCCGGATCGGCCGGTAGCGCTTCTCGACCGCGCTCAACCGCTGAATCCGTTCCAGGTCCAGGTCGATCAGCGCGGCGCGCCCGGTGAGCAACGACGGATGCAATTCAAACAGGCGGCCCACCACCTCGCCGCGCCAGACGACCTCGGCGGCCCGCGCCGGGTGCTCGAAGCAACGCGCCGCCGCCGGGCGAATCTCGGCGCCGGGCACGAGGCACTGGGCCGCGCGCGCCAACTCGCAAAGGTTCTGCTCGCCGTTTTCGCGGCTGTAAATCGCGGCCACCGCGTGCGGGACCTCGCGCGGCAGGCCCGCCGGCTGCTTGTGGATCTCCCGGCCGGCCTCGAACAGGCGGAACGACTCGAAGTTCTTGCTGTTCTCGATGATGTTCCCGCAGATCTCGGGAATCAGGCTCAGCCGCATCAGGCCCTGCTCGGAGGAGATCGGGTTGGCCACGACCACGTGCTCGGCCGGATCGAACCCGAACTGCCGCGCCCGCTCCTCGCTCAGGAACGAGTAATTGGATACCTCGGTGAAGCCCTGGGCGGCCAGCGCGCTGCGCACCGCGCGCAGGAACATCCGCTGCGGGTTATCCGGCGGCGGCGTGCAGGCCACCGCCGGCGGCCGCGGCGTGATCGAGTCGTAGCCGATCATGCGGCCGACTTCTTCCACCAGGTCGTCCTTGATCGAGACGTCGCGGGTGGCCCGCCAGCTCGGCACGGTAACCGAGAACAGGCGCGGCGCCGTTTCGGTGACGCCGAAGGACAGCCGTTCCAGGATATCCCGCACCTCTTCGGGGGCGACTTCGCGCCCCAGCTTCCGGGTGAGCCAGTCCATCGGCAGCGTGATGGGTTCGGGCGGCGCGATCTCCTTCTTCTGATCCGCCAGCCCGCCGACCAGCCGGATGCCCGGCGACACCTGCGCGAACAGCTCCAGCGCGCGCGCCAGCCCGCGCACGGTGTTCACCGGGTCCTGCGATTTCTCGAAGCGCATCGAGGCGTCGGTGCGCAGCTTCAGTTTCGCCGAGGTCTTGCGGACCGAGGAGCCCGAGAAGCAGGCGCTTTCGAGCACGATCCTGCGGGTGCGCTCATTGATGCCGGTGTCGAGGCCGCCGATGACCCCGGCGATCGCTACCGCTCCGTTCGCATCGGCGATCACCAGGTTGGCGCGGTCCAGCTTGTAGGTCTCCTCGTTGAGCGCGGTGAGAAATTCGCCCTCGCGGGCGCGGCGGATGAAGATCGTGCCGCCGTGCAGCAGGTCGTGATCGAAGGCGTGCAGCGGCTGGGCCAGCTCGGCCATCACGAAGTTGGTCACATCGACGATGGTGTTGATCGGGTTCAACCCGATCGCCTCCAGCCGGTACTGGAGCCACAAGGGCGACGGCCCCACGGTTACGTTGTCGAAGACCAGCCCGCTATACCGGGGGCACAGGTCGAAGTCCTCGATGGCGACGCCCACCGCGCCCTCGCCCGCCGGGATGCGCTCCAGCTTGACCGGATCGCGCAGCGGCTTGCGCAGGATGGCGGCCACTTCGCGCGCCAGCCCGAGGTGGCCCCACAAATCGGGGCGGTGCGTGATCGACTTGTTGTCGAGCTCGATGATCTCGTCCGGCGGGCAGCCGGCGATGTGCGCGCCGAAGCTCGTGACGCCCTCGCACTCGGCCGTCTTCATCGTGATCTCGAGGCCGAGCCGGCGGGCGTCGAGGTCGAGGCCTTCGACCAGCTCGCACAGCCAATTGTAGGAGAACTTCATCAGAACTGCCCCAAAAACCTCAAATCCCCGCTCTGGAACAAGCGAACGTCGTCCACCCAGTAGCGCATCATGGCCCAGCGCGTCAGGCCCAGGCCGAAGGCGAAGCCGTTCCACTCCTCGGGGTCGATGCCGCTCATCCGCAGCACGTTCGGATGCACCAGCCCGCAACCGAGCAACTCGACCCAGCCGCCCTGCTTGCACACCGGGCAACCGCTCCCGCCACAGATCAGACACTGAATGTCCAGCTCGAAACCCGGCTCCACGAAGGGGAAATAGCCCGGCCGCAGGCGCACCGTGACCTCGCGCCGGAAGACGCAAGCGAGCAGCAGCTTCATGAAATAGACCAGGTGGGCGATCGAGACCTCGCGGTCGATCATCATGCCTTCCACCTGGTAGAAAGTGTGCTCGTGGGAGGCGTCCACCTCCTCGTGGCGGAAGACGCGGCCCGGCGCGATCATGCGCAGCGGCGGCTTGAACCGCTCCATGCCGCGCACCTGCACCGGCGAGGTGTGAGTGCGCAGCAGGTTGCCGTCGGCCAGCCAGAAGGTGTCCTGCGCGTCGCGGGCCGGATGGTCGGCCGGAATGTTCAGCGCGTCGAAGTTGTGGTATTCGGTCTCGACCTCCGGGCCGTCGAGCACGGCGAAGCCGAGCGAGGTGAACAGGTCCTCGATCTCGGTCTGGATCTGGGTGAGGGGGTGGAGACTGCCGGGCCGCGGGCCGGGCGGCGGCAGCGTCAGGTCGATCCATTCCGCGTCCAGCCGCGCCCGCAGCGCTTCCTGCTCGAACTGCGCCTGCCGCGAAGCCAGCAGTGCCTCAAGCTCCGCCTTCACCGCATTCAGCAGCTTGCCCGCCCGCGCCCGCTCTTCCGGCGGCAGCGCGCCGAGCTGCTTGCTGAGCCCGGCCAGCGCGCCCTTGCGGCCGAGCGCCTCGACGCGCACCGCTTCGAGCTCGGCGGCGGTCGCGGCCGCGGCGATGCGCTCGCGGGCGCTGGCCTCCAGTTGGCTGAGCGTAGTCTCGAGCATTTTCGGGAATCCTCTATTCTAGCCTGTGGCACAGCGCGGCATGGCCGCAAACTGTCGCAGGTAAGGCAATGGCGTTCTCCG
>JBBTDS010000076.1:0-7021 GCA_038060875.1 Acidobacteriota bacterium
GTCTGAGGGGCCAGCGATCAGAGGCTCAACAATAGCGGGCACCTCGGTGGAATTCTCGAAGTAGACCACTTTGCAGCCCATGGCCTCGGCCTCTACGTTGTAGAGGTCGATGCCGATCACCAGCATGTCCGCGTCGTAGGTCTCCACCTCCTTCTTCATCGGGCGTACAGGTAATCCGCGTTGCGGCAGATCTCGGAGGGGGTCTTTCCGACCAGCGCACCCTTGTGCTCATAGATAGCCGGCACGAAAGGAATACAGTCGGCCTTCTCCAGTCGATAGACTGCTTCTACTCGTTCGCGCTTCGTCATGTCCAGTGACGATTCTACTCGATCACGATGCTATATGGGCCGACTGCGACCGTCTTGCCGTCCGGGAAGCGGACCGTGGCGGGCGCGTCGTCGTAATTCAGCAGCGCGACCGTGCCGTCGCCGAGGATGCTCCAGTACACCTCAGGGTCGGTCTGGAAGCGCAGCGCACGGCGTACGCCGGGGCTCAATTGCGGCGCTTCGCGCAGCGTGTCGCGCACGAACCGGATGTAGTGCCTGAAGGGCTCGGCGTACCCTTGGAAGAAAATCGCTTTCCCTTTGCCGGTCTTGCCTTCCTGCCAGGCCTGCGCCACTGAGGAATCGCCGTCGGGAGTGCCGAGTACGCCCTCCCTTTGCTGTTGCCGCTCGGGGTAAATCACGATGCCGCCGGACTGCACCCAACGATCGATACGCTCAATGACCGGCTTCTCCGCCGTACGCCCCCAGAGAAACACCAAGATCTTGTACCGGTCCAGCGCACCGTCCAGGATCATCTGCTCGCTGGCGTAATCGAAGTCGGTCACCGCCCGCAACGCTTGGACCCGGTCGAAGAACGCGGATGACAGGCGGTAGCGCAGCACGTCGTCACTCAGCTTGTTCGCCGTGTCGGAGTAGAAGACGGCGATTTCTGTTTTCGGCTTTTCCCGGCGATCCAGCAACGCGGCGTGCTTCACCCACAGGTTCGTCGCCTGGTCGTTGCTGAAGAAGTTCCCGAAGTAGTAGAAGAGGTGATCCGCTCCGTTACTGAGCGTGTTGTACAGGCGCGCCATGACTCCGCGCGCGCTGCCGAAACCCGCCGGTTCGTAACCCAGCATGGCTCCGTAGTGCCGCGCCGCCGCGGAGGCCATGCGCGTGGTGGAGAAGTTGTTCAGGAAGCTGTCGTTTTCATTGGTCAGGCGAATTCCGCCCTTGAGCTTCGCCATGCTCTTGGCCTGCGCCGTGTAGTCGGTGCCGATGGGGACCGCACCCCAGCCGCCGGAGGACTGGTAGATGGCGGTGTTTGGCAGGGCCTCGCGCGCCCAAGTGGCCCACTTCTCGCACCAGTCGCTCATGGCATCCATGTACCATGTCGAAAAGTCCACCCGCATCCGCGGGCTTTGCGCGGTTTCGGGAAGAAATGTCTTGACCTCGTCGAAGGACCCGTAACGGGTACTCCAGGCCTGGTTCAAGGCGGACACCGTACTGTAGCGGGAGCGCACCCAGTTGCGGAACACGATGGTGGCGTCCGGGTCACCGGCCCAATAGCCGATGTGGGTGTGAATCTGACCCCATTTGTATCCCCAGGCGCCAGTGGCCGGGTACTGCGCCTCGCCGTAATTGGCGCTGGGCCCCAGACGCACGCCCAGCAAGGCTTTGCGCGGGCCGTAATGCTTTCCGAATTCGCTCAGAAAACGGCGCACGTATTTGACTTGCTTGTCGTTGAAGATGGTGGGGATGTCGATCTTGATGCCATGCTCGAGGCAGACGTAGCCGTCGAGTTCGCCCGAATCGTGAATCCACTCCGGCAAGGCGTACGCGGAGCCGACAATAAGAAGCGGAAACCAGCGCAGGCCATGCTTTTCGACCTCGTCGACAACAGCATCGTAGAAACCCCAGTCGAAGACGCCTGGCGAGCGCTCGACGAAGCTCCACTTCACGTAACTCTCCACGCCGTTGAAGCCGAGCGCCTTGACCAGCGGCAGCATGTTGCGCATGGTGGCCAGAGCCTGAGGCAACCCGTCCAGCGTTCGCGCATCCGCGCCGGCGCTCATGACGAGGTCGATGTGCCGGTTCAACTTCACGGCCGGCTCGGCTTGCGGGAGCGGTTCCCGCGCCGGCTCGCTGTCGGAGATCGCAATGGAGCGGATCTGGTCGACTCCCTCAAGCTGGATGTCGGCGCCCGGCTTGATGCGCTGCGCGAAGCTCGCATTCTCCAGGGCAAAGATGGCGTTGCGGAACTTGCCGGAATTCAGGCGGGCGATACCCCATTGCTCTCGCAGCAGGCTGGCTCTCGGGTTGTCGCCCGGCACAGAGATCTGAATCAGGTTGTAGCCTCGATCGAGGTAGTCCACCACCAGCCAGACGCGGCCCTTCACAGGCTTGTCGACCCGGATCAGAAAACTGGCACGCCGGTAGTAATCCTTCACCGGCGCGATGGTGGCCACAAAGTCCGCTCCGGCCTTTTCGATTCTGTAGTCCGCGTCCAGCCCCCTCACCAGTGAAAGGCCATCGGCTTTCGCCGGCTCGCCCGCGGTCCAGCGGAGCGTAGCGGCGTTCGAAAGGATGCACAGGGACACGCCCAAGCACAGTAGTTTCATGATGGGATGATTGTAGCGCGGGACTGCCGCCGGCAGCGGCGGCAGTCCCGCAGTTGTTCTACCAGAGCAACTTCAAACCGAGCTGCATGGTCCGGTTGCCGAAGGCGCCGGTGACCTTCCCGAACTGGCTGTTGGAGAGGTCCAGTGGGGGCAGGCTCCAGGTCTTGTGGTTGAACAGGTCGTAAGTCTCCCACCGGAATTCCATCTTGAGGCTTTCCTTGATGGTGATTCCGCGCGTCAGCGAGGTGTTCTCGCGGAGGATGGGGAACGAGCGGGTCGCGCCGTTCAACCGCGGAGCGTTGCCGAACGGATCCGCGGCGGGGTTGGTACGGCGTTGGACCCCCCCGGTGGCCAGCATGAGGTCCTTGTCCGGGTCAAAAGAACCGCCCTGGGTCGGCGCGCGCCAGTCGAGCGACGTCACGTTCGGACGCGGCGGGCCGGCGTACAGGTAGTTGGCATACGAGTTGTCTACGACGCCCAGGGGGTAACCGCTCTGGGCGAAAGCGAAGACGCTCAAGTTCCACTCCCCCAGGATCCAGCGCCCCAAGCCCGAGTGGAAGTACTTCTTGCCCTTGCCGAACGGGAAGTCGTAGCTGGTCGTGAGCTTGAACTGGTGCGGAATATCCAGCGCGCCGTAAGACTTCTCCAGGCGCCGGTTCAGATTGTTCTGCGCCGCGCCGAAGCCGATGCCGGCGCCGATGCTCACGCCGGGAAGCGCCATGTCCGCGTCGGTGAGTTGCTTGGACCAGGTGTGGCTGGCGAGCAAGCTGAGGCCATGTGACAACCGCTTGGTCACCTTGATGATCAGCGCGTGGTAGCTGGAGTCGCCGTTGTACATCTGCCAGCTTCCGCCACCGACGGAGGTGTACTGCGGGAACAGGCGCAGCGACTGTCCGAGAGTGGCATTCCTGGGCAACAGTGCCGTGAATGATTGGAACGGCGGCTTGAACCCGAGCGCCACCACCGCCGGATCATCAATGCGCTTGTTCAGCGTGCTGCCCAGGTAGGCGTACTTGGGATCAATCTGCATGTAGTTGACGCGGTTGCTGGCGAGATGCGTTCCCTTGGTGCCGGTGTAAGTCAGGTCCACAACCAGGTTCCCAGGCAGCGTCCGGGAAACCGCGAGGTTCCATGTCGTCGAGGTGGGCAGGCGCGCCAGATCGTCGATGAAGTACCAGAGACCGTAGTCGAACCCGGCGTTGAAGCCCGGGTTTAGGAACGGCGCCGGCTTCCAGGCGGGCCAGCCTTCATCCCAGTAGAACGCCGGGGTAACACCGGCATCCGCCGAAGACCAGGTTGGCTGCGCGAAGAAACCCAACGCCCCGCCCATCATTTTGTAGTTCGAGTAGAACATCCCGAAGCCGGCCCTGATCACCGTGTCCTTGGCGAATTGGTACGCCAGACCGGCACGCGGCCCGTACCCCTTTTGGGTGGGGTAGAAGTTCCGCTTGTTCTCGCGGCCGGGACCGAAACCCAGAAAACGTACAGCGCCCGGATGCCCGTCGGCAGCCGGGTTCGCCAGAGCAGGGTCGAAGTAGCTCAATTGATCGTACTTGTCGTATAGCGGCGGGTTGATCTCCATGCGGAAGCCGAGATTGGCCGTCAACTTCGGCGTAATCTTCCAGTCATCCTGCACGTAGAAGGCATGGGAAGGATACCGCATCCCCTGGCTGTAGCCCGTGCCGAAGAACCCGCTGTCCACCGTGCCGAGCATGAAACTCGCAAACGAACTCCCGGAATTCCCGCTGTTGTCCGTCGGACGCGCCGTCTCCAGGCGGTGGAACGTGGCCCTGCCCGCCATTTCGTTGGCGAAGCGGCGGTTCAGCTTGATGATCTGGAAGTTGTAACCGAATTTCAGGCTGTGCGAGCCCTTGACCCAGGCAAGGTCCTCGTCGAAACCGTAGATGTTGTGGTACTCGTCGTAGTCCTTGGTGGGGTCCCAGCTATAAAAGTTGTCGGTGGCAAACGATACCGCGATCATGGCGTTGTTGTAGCCCGGATTGTTCTTGGGGCCGCCGATCTTTTCGCCCCAGTTCTGCCCCTTCGAATAGGCGGTCACGTCATGCTCGGGGTGGGTGAGCCGATGATAGCCCAGCGTGAAGGTGTTGATCAGCGTGGGGGTGATCAGGTGCGTATCGTTCAGGCGGTAGACCTGGCCGTAGTACTCGCTCACCTTGGTGTAGCGGCGGCCGGCCAGGGGGTAGGGGAGGCTGGCACCCCAGTTGTTCCAGTCATTCCGGTCCTTGTCGTAAGCGGCGTCAAACCATGTCCCGTTCTTGCTAAAGGTCAAGGCCAGCCGGTTCTTCGTGCCGAAGTTGTGGTCGATCTTCGTTTCAACGGCGTTCTCGACCCTCTTCATCGGGGCCGTATTGAAGGTTGTCAGGTTGCGGATGAGCGCGCCCGGTACGTTGGGATCCGGCATGTACTTGACAAGGTTCAGAGCGATGGGGCTGAGCCGGTTAGCCGGGATCTTGTTGCCCGGGAACGGATCCCGCAAAAAACCACCTGCCGGGTTACTCTTCGTAGTAGTCGGGTCGTAAATGGGGATTAGCGTGCCGTCGGACTTGGTCCAGCCGGAGAAGTCCCCGCGCTTCATCTGCGCCGTGGCCACGGTCAATTGCCCCATGCCGGTGGTCTGCGGCTGCCGATACCCTTCGTAGGTAAAGAAGAAGTAGCTTCGGTTCTTCCCGTTGTAGAGCTTCGGGATGAAGACCGGACCGCCGGCGCTGGCGCCGAAGTCGTTCCGGTGGTAGATGGCCTTCTTCCCACCGAGCTTGTTGTTGAGCCAAGAGTTCGCATCCAGGCGCTGGGTCTGATAGAAGTCGAACAGGCTGCCGTGGAATTCGTTGGTTCCGGACTTGGTGATCAGCGTGATCATCCCGCCGCTGGCGTGCGCCTCCTCGGCCTTGAACGCCGCGGTGTCGATGCGCAACTCCTCCACCGAGTCCAGCGGCGGAGTCAGCCGATTCATGTAGCCGGGGTGGTTGCGGAAGCCGATCTCGATGGAAAGTCCGTCCACACTGACGTTCCAGTCGAAGCCCTGGCCACCGCCCACCATCAGGTCGTCCCAGGCGCTTTCGCCGGTGTTGCTTTTCACCTGGGGCAACATCATCATGATGTTGAAGGCGTTTCGCATGCCGCCGCCGACGCCGCTGATGGCCACCGGCAGTTGCTCCACCAGCTTGCGCTCCATAGTGGCAGAAACCTCGGTGGTTTCCGTCTTCAGGACGGGAGCCGCACCTGTCACTGTGACACGCTCGGTCACCTGCCCGACCTCCAACGCCACGTCGACACGGATGTTGTCGCCCCCGAACAACACGATGCCGGAGCGGGACCAGCTCTTGAACCCCGCGGTTGAGACGTTCACCTCGTAGGTCCCCACTCGCAGGTTTGGAATCACGTAGTTTCCGGTGCTGGAACTGACAGTCTCCGCCTGAACGCCTGTAGCCACGTTCCTGGCCGCTACTTTTACCCCTGGGACGACGGCGCCCGTGGAGTCCGTCACCAGGCCGGTGATGGCGCCTTGGGTTACTTGCGCGGCTGCAAACTGGCACACTACGGCCAGCAGCAGCGAGATTACGAAGAGCCCTGATCGTGCTCTAAGTCTCATTGCATCCTCCTGCTTACAGGGACTTTTGCCTTATTGAACTAACCTCGCCCTAAGCCCTGTGAATCAAACATACACCCATGTAAAGATCAAGTCAAGAACAACCTGGATGTGACTGCGATTCAGACAGTGGGGGCGGCTTTTGAGGTGGATAGGAATCGGCTGGGGAAGTTGCCTCGTCCGTAGAATCTGTGGGCAGGTTGCGGTCCAGCTAGCCTCTCAAGTGCTTGCCATATAAGACTTTAGGTAATAGCGAACGCGCGTAATCCGCAAGATTTTCTCAATGTTGCTTTGGCTTTGCCGCGGAGGCCCTCCATCACCGCGGCGGAAAGCCCTTTCTTGGCCTGCAAATGACACGACTGGCCGAGCGGGAGACGGCGGCAGCGACCACGTTCGCCGAAGCAGACCCGTAAACCGGTGAGGCTAGGCTCGGTGGCACCGCCAGTTCCGCCATGAAACCGCCTGCCAAGCGCCCTTCCTCAAACCCTCATCTCCCCAAACCCCTCATCGGATCGAAAGACCCCCCTGCCTTGAAAATCCCGGCCCGACGGGCGGAAAACCGTTGGCGTCACCGAATTTCCGGCTGAATTAAGACACGATCGATTCCTCAGGTACGACTCCCCGTAGCCAGCCGGCTTGCCCACAGATTCCCCCGAGGACCCAAAAATCTGAGAGTACCCGTCCGGCGGCGCTACTAAACTTTATTACGAGCCAGGCCGATATTGGCTAGAGGACCATGGTGTCCCCTCCCGTCAAAACAAGTGTGATCGCCTGCGAAAGCCAGCCCCTCACCGCCGAAGGGATCAAGGCGG
>JBBTDS010000077.1:0-4248 GCA_038060875.1 Acidobacteriota bacterium
TAGCGTTTGCCGTCGGCGTCCCACACGTACTGGTCCTTGGCGCGGGTCAGCACCAGCGGCTCGCGGAAGTAGTGGAAGACGGCGGGAAACAGAAAGCTCTTGTGGGCCAGCAGGATCTCGTCTTTGATCATGGCGCTGCCGTGAGTATAGAATGGACAGCGGTAGGAGGTCCAGATGACGATGGAGAACCGAAGGTCCTTTATGAAGACAGCCGGCGCGCTGGCGGGCGTCGTCAACCTGAATCCAGCGGCCCTTGGGGCCAACGAGAAGGTCGTGCTGGCGCTCATCGGCGGGCGCAACCAGGGGCGCGGCGATGCCCTCAGCGCCATCAGGGCGGGCGCGGAGTTCAAGACGATATGCGACATCGACGACGCGATCATCGCCAAAGTCGGCGCCGACCTCGCCAAGGCGCAGAACAGAGACGTCGGCTCGGCGAAGGACTTTCGCCGCGTGCTGGACGACAAGGACATCGACGGCGTCATCATCGCCACGCCGGATCACTGGCACGTCATCCCCACGCTGCTGGCCTGCCAGGCCGGTAAGGACGTCTACATCGAGAAGCCGCTCTCGCAGACCATCCACGAGGGACACCTGATGCGCGACGCGGCGCGCAAGTACAACCGCGTGATGCAGGTCGGCACCCAGCGGCGCAGCGGCGAGCATTTCCGGAGCGCGGTGGAGTACGTCGCCTCGGGCAAGCTGGGCAAGGTGTGCATGGTCAAGGCCTGGATGTACCAGGTGCGCCGCACCATCGGCAAGCCGGCGGACGAGCCCGTGCCGGCCGGCGTCGATTACGACATGTGGCTCGGCCCGGCCCCCAAGCGGGCGTTCAACCGCAACCGCTTCCATTACAACTGGCGTTTCTTCTGGGACTACGGCAACACCGAGCTGGGCAACCAGGGCGTGCACATGCTGGACGTGGCCGTGTGGGGCATCGCGGCGCTGCGCGGGCAGGAGAACTGCCTGCCCAAACACGTCTCCGGTCACTCCGCCATCTACTGGCTGGACGACGCCAAGGAGGTGCCCGACACGCAGGTCATCACCTACGACTACGGCGACTTCCTGCTGGTGTGGGAGCTGCACAGCTTTCAGGAGAACCGCTCGCCGGAAGGGACCGACGCCGGCACCGCCTTCTACGGCACCGACGCGACGCTGGTGGTGGACGGCCCGGGCTGGAACGTGTACGGCAAGAAAGGCGAGGTGGTGGCGAGCGCGAAATCGTCGGGCGGCTCGCACACCGGCAACTTCCTGGAGTGCATCAAGAGCCGCAAGAGGCCGAACGCGGACGTCGAGCTCGGCCGGCTGAGCACGACCATCTGCCACCTCGGCAACATCTGCTCCCGCCTGGGTCGCGACATCCGGTTCGACCCGAAAACCGAGACGTTCCCGGGCGACAAAGAAGCCAACGCCTGGCTGACCAAGGAATACCGGAAGCCGTACACGCTGCCGAAGGTGTAGCGACCGCTCGCGGCTCAGTACCGAGCCGCGACCGGAGGGAGCGGTCCGCCGGATTACACCCGGTCGAAGGCGATGCCTCCGTCCCGGAACCGGGCGTAGTAGAGCTCCACCGGGATATTGCCGAAGCGCTCGGCGATGCCCGCGCGCACGCTCGCCAGATCCCGTACCTGCTTGTCGCGCAGGTCGCGCGGGGGCGCGCCGAAGCGCATGTCGAGGTACCAGCGGCAGTCCTCGTGGGCGATCAGGATGATGCGCGGCGGCTGGGTCGCGCCCATCAGGAATTTCATCCAGCGCCAGCCGGCCCAGGAGAACTTCGGCAGGTATTCCACCAGCGTCAGGAAGTGCGCCCCGCCGGGAACGGCGATCAAGCCGTACTGCTCAAGCCCCAGTTCTCCGCGCAGGAAATCCTGGAAGGCGGCCTGGAAGCGCGGATCGCTGCAATGGATGACGAACGGGCTGCCTTCCAGCGCCGGTCTCATCAGTCCGCCTGCCGGGACTCAGGTTCAACCGCGACGCGTTTCCCTTCGCCCTTCTGCTTGCTGATGCCGAGTTGTTCCAGCACGGAGGGCAGGTTCAGCCCCAGCGCCTCGAGTTGCTGGAGCAGGTTGAAGACCACCGCCGGAGCGGTGCGGGCCAGCCGGGCCGCCCCGGTGCTGGAGCCGTCGCCGCCACCGCCCTGGTCGATCACCACCAGCTTGTCGATGTTGCCGAGCGGCGCGGCCACCGCGCCGAAAACGCCGGTAGAAGCGTGGATGATCGCGGGCAGTTTCTCCAGCACGGTTTGCAGCTTGGCCGCCTCGTTGAACTCTTTCCACGCCTCGGCCTTGCGCAGGATGGCCGTTGCTTCGGCCACGCCCTGGGCCTCGATCGCCTTGGCCTGGGCCAACCCGATGGCTTCGATCTTGGACGCCTCGGCCCTGCCCTCGGCTTCGACGGCGGCGGCGCGGCCGGCGCCTTCCTTGTGCAGCTTCTCCTGCTCGGCCTCGGCCATGGCGATCACGGCGGAGCGGCGGCCCTCCGCTTCCAGGATGGCTGCACTCCTGGCCGCCTCGGCCCGGACCACGACGGCCTGGCGCTCGGCGTCGGCCGGCTTGATGACGGTCGCTTCCAGCTCCTTCTGCTTGCGCATGACCTCCTGCTCCTGCACCGAGATCATTCCCTGGGTGCGGGTGCGGTCGATCTGGACCTCCTCGGCCACCACGCCCTGGCGCGCCTGGGCCTCGGAGAGCGGGCCGGCCTGCCTCGCCCGCGCCTGTTGGGTTTCGATTTCGGCGCGGTATTGCGCCTGACGGATCTCGAAGTCGCGCTCGGCCTGGGCGATCTCGGCCTGGGCGGAAAACTTGGCGCGTTCGCCTTCCTGGAGGGCCAGCGCCGACTTGATCTTGGCGTCGCGCAGCGCCTCGGCCTCGCCGATGGTGCCGTCGCGCTTGACCTCGGCGGTGCGGCGCTTGCCGAGCGCGTCGAGGTAGCCCTCCTCGTCGCTGATCTCCTGAATGGTGAGCACGTCCACGCCGAGGCCCATCTTCTCCAGGTCCGCCGCGGCCTCGCTGGTGAGCTTCTGGGCGAAACTTTGACGGTCGCAGTTGATCTCCTCGACGGTGAGAGTGCCCAGGATCGAGCGCAGGTGGCCTTCAAGAGTCTGGAAGATGACCCGCTGGATCTGGTCGTGGGTCATGGCGAGGAAGCGTTCGGCGGCCGCCTGGAGCGACGTGTCGTCGCTGCGGATTTTGACGTTGGCCACCGCCTTGACCGAGACGGGCACGCCCTTGGCCGTGTAGGCGCGCTTGATCTCCAGCGGGATGGTCATGACGTTCAGCGAAAGGTAGTCCACCTTTTCGAGCAGCGGGAACTTCAGCGCCGCGCCGCCCTTGACCATCCGGTAGCCGACCACGTGCCCGTCTGCCAGCTTGCGCTTGCGGCCGCTCAGCACGGCCACCACGTTTGGGGCGACCTTCAGGTAGTTGCGGCTGAACAGCCAGGCGGCGATGAACAGCCCCAGGATGACCAGCAGGACAATGACGGGGAGCATCAAACGGGATAGCTCTTCGAACATCTGCAATCTCCTACTGCCTCTTAACGATCACAGTCTCGCCCAGCACCTCTTCGATCCGGACGACGGCGTTCTCGGGGACGGCCTCCTCATCTGAAGAACGAGCGATCTTGTCGACAAGTTCCTCACCCAGCCGGCAGCGGATCTGGCCGATGCCCCCTTTGGGGATGGCGACCACTACCCGCGCCGTGTGGCCCACCAGGTCGGCCGTGCGAACCTCGGTGGTGGCTTGCTGGCTCCAGAGGAAGCGCGCGAACCCGTAAATAGCTGACGCAAAGACCACGCCGCTGGCGAAACCCAGGCCGGAAGCCGGCGCCGGCCCCAGGCCGAAGTTAACGCCGATGGCCCCAAATCCGCCGAAGGCGGTAATGAAGACGCTGAGGATGCGCGTGCTGAAAATGCCGGGGCCGCCGTGGTCGAAGTCGTGGCCGAATCCGCCGTCGCCGAAGTGCTCGAAGATCTCGCCGAAAATCAGCGAGACCAACAGGAAGATGAACCCGATGGCCGCTATGGCCAGGAAGATGCTGAAGGCCGAAACTTGAGAAAACCATTCCATGACGTATAGGGCCTCCGCAAGTGCAGTCTATTAAAGCCGTCGCCGGGAAGTCAAATGGCGCCGCGGCCCGCCCCTGTGGTATAAGGGATAGGAACCGCAGTCGATTCGGGCGCGTAGCTCAACTGGCAGAGCAACTGACTCTTAATCAGTAGGTTGCAGGTTCGATTCCTGCCGCGCTCACCAC
>JBBTDS010000078.1:0-1650 GCA_038060875.1 Acidobacteriota bacterium
CGTCGCCGGCAACTACAATTTCAACGTCAACATCACCGACTCGACCGGGACGTTCACCCGCAACATGCGGATCTACATCTCGCCGATGCGGATCACCAGCCCGGTGACGCTGCCCAACGGGACGCAGAACGTGGCTTACAGCCAGGCGATCGCGGTAAGCGGAGGAACGCCGCCGTACACCTTCTCCCTGCACTGCTGCACGCCGGGCTGGCTCAGCCTGGACAGCGCGACTGGCGTGCTGAGTGGCACACCGACCGGGGCCGGCTACTGGAGCTTCCAGGTCCGCATCACCGACAGCGCCGGTGCCGAGCTGCGCAAGCACTACACCCTGGGCGTGGTCGGCATACCGCTGACCGGGCTGGCCATCGACCAGGCGACGATCGAAGACCAGCCCATCGGTGAGTACCGCGCCTGGACGATCGGCATCAATGGGGGCACGCCGCCTTATACCTGGTCCCTGGCTTCTGGCGCCCTGCCCACCGGCATCACATTGCAGGTTCCGGCCGATCTCCCGCCTTACTGGACGAACCGCGGCGTCTGGCTAGCCGGCACGCCGACTGCGCTCGGTACTTCCACCTTCGCGCTCCGGGCCACCGACAGTTCCGCCAACCCGCAAACTGCCGTGCGGATGTTCTCGTTCCGCGTTACGAACCTCTCCGTGGACGGACTGCCCGAGGGAAGCCTGCTCGTGCCGTACAGCGCGAGCCTTCGTGTCCTGGGCGGGACCCTACCATACACTTACAGCATCGTGGAAGGCGCGCTGCCCAACGGGCTGAGCATGAACTCCTCCGGGCTGGTCACCGGCACGCCAACCGAGACCGGGTGGTTCTGGTTCAAGCCGCGGGTAGCCGACGCGGCCGGCAGCACCGTTATGCGCGGCAACGGGGTGCGCATCCGCAGCACGTCAGCCACCCAGCTCGACCTACAGCCAGATTCCGACCTGGGCAACCCGTCGCCAGGCCAGTCTTACAGCCGCACGCTTACGGCCAGCGGAGGCTCCGGGCCCTACACCTGGACTGTCGAGTTGGGCAGTACTCTGCCCGGCACCCTCACTTTGACAACGGCCGGCCTCCTGAGCGGAACAATCCCGGCCACTGTCGGCAATTACCTCTTTTCGGTGCGTGCGACCGACAGCCTGGGTAACTTTGCGGTGCGCACTTTCCGGATGAACGTCACCCCGCTGCGTTACTCCATCTCGGGTGCGCTCCCCTACGGCAATGCCAACACCGCGTACTCGGCGAGCCTGGTCATCACCGGCGCTACCGGCACGCTGACCTACTCCCTGAAGCCTGGGCACGTCTTGCCACCCGGCCTCTCTCTCAACACCGCCACCGGCGTGATCAGCGGCACCGTGACGGCGGGCACGGCCGGCACCTACATCTTCGAGATCACCGCCACCGACAGTGGGACGGGCGGAACGGTCACGCGAACCTTCTGGATGCCCATCTACCCGCAAGACATGACTCCGCCGCTGTATATCGGCACGCCGAGCGATCTGGGCGTGCGGTCGATCGGGGAGGTGCAGACCGCCCTGATCGCCGGCGGCGGCACCGGTCCTTACCTCTGGAGCCTCACCGGCGGCAGCTTGCCCCCCGGGCTTTCCCTCCGCACCGACAAGGCTCCGAGCTTCTCGGCCGAGGCCTCGGCGGG
>JBBTDS010000079.1:0-3665 GCA_038060875.1 Acidobacteriota bacterium
ACGTAGCCGCAGGCCGCCACCGCCAGAAAAGTCATCAGCACTTCGCTGTCGCCCAGGTTCAGCTCGAACAAGCCGCTGATCAGCGTGGCCACGACCACCGCCGCCGCGCCGTGCAGGATGAATCTCTCGTCGCTCGGTCCGGGCGGGAGCGCCCGCGCCGCCCGCCGGAAATCCCAAAGCATCTTCCCCAGCATCCACACCAGCACCAGCATCACCGGCAGGCCGCGCTCGGCGGCGTAGTGCAGGTAGACGTTGTGCAGATGCCCGTACCAGCCGGTCGGCAGCGGGCGCGGGATGTCCGGCGGCACGTAATCGTTGAACTTCAGCCCCACCATCTCCGGCCCCACCCCGAACCACGGATGCGCCCGGATCATCTCCCAGCCGGTGCGCCAGCACACGATGCGGTGCTGGTTGGAATCGACCTGCTGGCGGGGCTGGAAAATCGAGGTGGCCCGGGTGCGAACCGAGCCGGGCGCAACCAGCAACCCCAGCACCACCGCCGCCGGCGCGGCCAGAACCGCCTTGCGCTTCCAGACCCACAAGAGGTACAGCCCCCCGCCGGCGCCGGCCAGCCACATGCTGCGCGTCATGCCCAGCACCAGGGCCGCTCCGAGCGCCGCCCCCGCCGCCAGGCCCAGCGCCAGCGCCTTGCCGCGCCCGCGCGGCGAGAACAGCACAAAGGCGGCCAGCATCAGCAGCACGATCACCACCAGCCCGCTGAAGGTCATCCAGTGGCTCATGAAGCCGGTGATTCGCTCCCCGATGTAGTAGTCGTAAAAGCCGCGGCCCTGCTGGCGCGCTTCCTGGAGCTTCCGCCAGAACTGGCCCAGCGCCAGCAGGCTTGCCAGCGTCCCGGCCCCGGTCCAGGCCAGCACCAGCCACCGCGCCTCCCTCACTCGCCGGAAAGTCGAAAACACCACCAGCAGCATGGAGAAGACGAACAGCTTGCGGATCTGCGGCCAACCGGCCGCGCGGTTTTCCGAGAGCAGCAGCGACACCACCGTCCCCAGGATGAACAGCGCCAGCGGCAGCCAGATCGGCGGCAGCCGGAGCCTGGTCCCCGAGATCAGCAGCGCCGCCAGCGCCAGCGCCAGCAGCGTCTGCGCGGCGGCGATCGAAACCACCGCCGCCGTCGCGGAGGCAAAGGCGCAGTAGAAGGCCGCCCGCGCCAGAAACGGTTCAGAAGGGTTCATGGGCGAAGCATTCCAGTATGCGCGGTCGCGCACCCGCCGGACAAGGCGGTAGGGGTCGGGCATGCCCGACCCGCCTATCCCACCGGCTTGACATCGGCCGCCAACAGGAGTACAAAGTCCCAGAGGAGGTCGGGCAAATGCTCAACAACCGTCTCGCCATCTGGTGGCGCCCCATGAGGCGCCTCGTAGTCGGTTTGGCGGTATGGGTCTTGTGGCCCTGTCTGCCAGCCCAGGTGATTCTATCCACCATCCGCGGAACCGTCGTCGATCCGACCGGGGCGACCGTCATGAACGCGGAAGTGACCCTCGTGCACCTGGAAACTAATGCCAAGCGAACCATGCTGACCAATCAGAACGGGGACTTCGAAATAGCCGGCCTTCAGCTAGGGACGTACCGCCTGTCGGTCAGCAGCGCCGGATTCAAGACCTTCGTTGTCGAGAATATCATCCTCCAGAGCAGCGAGGTCCGCAGGATCAACGCCACTCTCGAGTTGGGGACCGTTGGCACCGAGGTCACGGTGACCGCCGGCGCGGCCGTCATTGCGACGGACACGGCCAAGGTCGAGGGCACCGTCTTCGTAAGGAAATACCCGGATGCACCGTTCATCAATATCAACTCGAGTTTTCTTCCCCAGTTTTTGTTGACGACCCAGCCCCTGGTCCAGCAGATCGGCGCCGCCTGGTCCGCACAATGGGCGGGGCAATCGACCGGCCAGATCCAGCAAGGCCAGGACGGCCATACGAACGATGGCTTTGCCAACCAGCTCAACGATGTGTTCGACGCCGAAGAGATTGTCATGGTGACGGGAAACCCGACCGCCGACATCGCTCGCGTCGGCTACTTCAATCAGGTTACGAAGTCCGGTTCCAACGAGTTCCACGGCCAGTTTCTGTATATGCACGTGAATCCCGCTCTGGCGGCGCGCCCGTTCTTCGCGACCAGCAAGGTAAAGTCGCTCCAGCATACCTTCTGTAATGGCGTTTCCGGCCCGATCGTCAAGAACAAGACGTTCTTTTACGCCGCGCAAAATGTCGCCGCGATAGGGAGCTCCCGCTACTTCCTGCAAAGCGCTCCGACGGCCAAGATGCGAGCAGGTGACTTCTCGCAACTGCTCGGCCTCGCCAGACCCGTCGCCGTCCGAGATCCCCTGACCGCCGCGCCCTTTCCAGGCAACCTGGTCCCGGCCACCCGCTTGGACCCGCTCGCGCTTAAGGTCAACGCCAAGTACCTCCCCGCCCCCAATCGGGGAGGCCCCGATGACCTGGCCAACAACTTCGAGTTCACCTTTCCTTATCCGACCGATCTGCACGTAAGGAAGGACACCACGGTGCGCATCGACCACCATGTCTCCTCGGCGAACAGGATGATGTTCCGGCTGATCCGGGACCAGACCTTATACATTCTGAACAGCGCCGGGTGGCCGGAGTTCCTGTGGACGAGAAAGCGCGACAACTACCACATCGTCGGTGAGGATACGCACGTGTTTTCTCCGACGCTGGTCAACGCGGCTCGCATCGGCTGGTACAGGGAAAGGGTCTTCGACGGCGGGGAGGTCTATGGGCGACAGCCGTTCAAGGGCGACGAGGCGGTCAAGTACCTGGGACTCCAGGGAGTGAATCCGCAAGGGCTCAGCGCCCAGGGATTTCCGAGAATGAATATCACAGGCATGTCATCGCTGTACAACCAGAGTGGAGGGCTGCAATCGGTTGACCGCAACTGGGGTTTTGCGGATACCGTGACTTGGTCGAGAGGCAAGCATGTTGTCAAGTTCGGAGCTGAATACAAGCCACAGGTCCGCAATCTCCAGCCCGTTAAAGAAGGCGCCTATGGCGTGTTCACCTTCAACGGAACGTTTACCGGTTACGGGTACGCCGATTTCATGCTGGGCGTGCCGTACACCAGCAGCCGCCTCAACCAGTTGTCGAACCGGACGATGCTGGACAGCGAGTTTGGTGCGTTCATTACCGACGATTTCAAGGTCAGCAAGCGCCTGACCCTGAGCATGGGGGTGCGCTGGGACCGGTTCGGATCGCCGCGTTTCGATGACGGCCTGATGTGGAATTGGGATCTGGCCAGCGGCAACATCGTGGCGCCGGAGGCGGCGCTGAAGGCCGTCAGCCCCCTGTACCCGAAGAGCATCAACGTCGTTAGTGGCCAGGCAACACAGAACCCATCCAATAGGAACCTGGTTCCGCGGCTCGGCGCGGCGTACCGGATCACGGACCGGTTCGTTGTCCGGGGCGCCTACGGAATCTATACGGAGACCGTGGGCCGATACTCGCGGCTTCTCACGGCTGGTCCCTTCGAGATCGGTGAAACGTATTTTAACCAGATTGCCGATGGACAGCCGCAGTTTAGGTTCCCGAACCCATTCCCCAGTTCCATCGCCAGCGCGGCCATTCCCTCTCAGAGTTTCACGGGATACCGGCTGGATACGGGCAACGGCCGGATTCATCAGTTCAATGTCACTA
>JBBTDS010000080.1:0-22801 GCA_038060875.1 Acidobacteriota bacterium
ATCCTACGAGAGCAGAAACGCCTCCACCGTTTGGTTGCGGCTATGCCGCGCTATGTGTAGCGGGCTGAGGCGCGCCGGGTCGATGACGTTGGGCTGGCCGCGGTAGGAAATCTGCTGGCGCTCCCAGGTGGTGGGGTTGGTCGTCCACGGATCGTAGATCTTGTACTGCCGCCCTTGCGAATCCACCAGGCCACGGAAGTCGCCGTTGCGCATGGCTTCGGTCGGGAGCGAGAAGCCGCCGGCGGAGGCGCCGAACTCGTTGCGGATGAGCTTGGGAGGCCGCTCGTAGTAGTCGGTGCGCGTGCGCGCCTTGCCGAAGGCGTTGTTGCGATGCGTCTCGAAGGCGGTCCCGTGGAAGGCGTTGGATCCACTCTTGGTGGACATGATGATGGTGGTCGGCCGCGGCAGCTTGGCGGAGGAGTTGTTGTTCTCGACCTTGAACTCCTGGATGGTGTCCAGGCCGGGGGGCCGGCGGAAGACGCCGCCCATCAGCCGGTCGGTCAGGGCCGCGCCGTCCAGCACGAATTCGGTCGAGCCGCGGCGCACGCAGTAGGCGCGGGCGCCGACGGAATCGTACTCGGAGTCGGCTTCCAGCCCGGGGACCGTTTGCAGCAAGCTGGTGATGAAGCGGCCGTTGATGGGCAACTGCTCGATGCGCTCGCGCTCGAGCACATGGCCCAGCACGGGGCTATCGACCGTCAGCATTGGCGTGACATCGGCGACCTGGACCTCGGTGGCCGTCTGGCCCACCTTCAGCACGACGTCGATCACCGCACTCTGCTGGACCTGGACGGTGAGGGCGCCCTCAAACTTCTGCATGCCGGCGGACTCGATCACCAGCCGGTACTGGCCCGGCACGGCGCCGGCTTATCGCGGCGGCCGGGCCGGTGGAGACTCCACCGACAGGTACCAGGGAAAGCGCTGGGAATTCCGGAACAGTTGCGCAAACAGCTTGAGGCGGTCGGTGACTTCGCCGGCTTCGGCCTGCCGCCGGAAGCTCTCGAGCGCGACGTCCCAGTACTTCCGCTCGCCGCTGGTCTCCCCGATGTAGGCGAGCCCCGGCGTGAGCATGACGGCATGGACGGGAGCGTTGAGAAAGATCCGCCGCTCGCGATCCCATTCGCGGGGGTTGGCGAAAACCCAATCAGCCGCGCGGCGCATGTAGCCGGGCATTTCGGGGCGCGCCAGGGTCTGCGACGCCTGGGCCATGGCTTCCAGCGCGATGCCGTACATCCAGGACTGATGGCTGTAGCCGCCCTTGAACTGTGGGTCCCAGGCCACGCGCGGATTGAGAGACCGGAGCCGCTCCACATCGGCGTCCTGCCAGGCATGTACGTTGTCGATGATCCATTCGGCGCGGTCGAGGTACTTCTTGTCACCGAAGATTTCGTAGGCCTTCAACATCGCGAACAGGCCATGGCCGATCGAGCGGGTGTTGGACTGGATGTCCAGGCCGTTGTAGCAGACGCCCCAATCGGCCGAAAGGCGGGCGACGTCACGCGACCACAGGTCGCCGGTGAGCAGGTAGCGGTCGAACAGCCCCTCGTTCTTGTAAAAGGCCCAACTGCCTGACGATACGAAGACCCCGTTGGAGTAACGCGTCCAATGGTTCAGCCCCGGGCCGGTGCGGGCCGCGCCGTGGCAGCCAGGAGTCGAGCCAGCTTCGTAATGGGAGATGTCAACGTCGGCCAGGTGGGCGGCCGCTTCGACGGCGGTGCGCAGTGATAGCACAGAGCCGGTGCGGAAGAAGTGCAGAAAGAGAGCATGCGGGAAATCGTAATACTCGGTGTCCCAGTGAATGCCGTAGTCGGGCCGTTTGTCGTCGGTGACCAGCTTGTGCAGCGCGTCGCCGAAGTTCAGCATCCCGTACTCGTCCAGCCGGCGGCCCAGAAACTGGAAGCCGCGATCGCGTTTCGCGAGCACGGCGTCGCGGCAGGCCTCCAGCCAGCGGTCGTACTTCTGGACGAGCGGCCAGTACTCGGGCCGAATGGCCTCGGGAGAGGATTCCACCAGCCGCCCGAAGGCGTGCGTATCGCGGGTGTACCATTTCGGCGGGGCGACCGCGTAGAGCGGATAGTCAAGCTGGGCGGCCAGATTCTCTCCGCCGAACGAGAGGATCATTTCGTGCGTCTTGGCGACGCCGGTGTAAATGTTCTGCGGGCGCGCGGTTTCGGGGAACAGGGCCAGGCGCAAGGTGCGGTCGGCGCGGACTTCGAAGCCCTTCGGGTACAACTGCCAGAACCAGCGGAGGCCGACGCCGACGCCGCCGGCTTCGAACCAGCCCGAGCGGTGCGGCTCGGCTTCCAACTGTTCCAGGCGCTGCGGCGGCGAACCGCGCTCCAGTTGAGCCTGCAACCACAGGCCGTCCAGGCGCACGAAGTCGGCCATGGTTCGGCCCTGCCGGTTGATGAAGCTGTAGACAAGCCGGATGTGCGGGCGGCCGGCATAAGCGACGATGCGGAGCACGTAATCCAGCGCACGGTCCTGCTTATCAACCCAGCCGTGAGAGCCCGTTCGCTTGATGACGACGCGGAGCGGGCTTTCTTCCTCGACCACCAGCTCGGTGGCCGGCCACTGGCTGGCCTTGTACATGCGCTCATCGGTACGCAGCAGGAAGTCGGCGCCGCGCAGGCCGGGGGCGTCCAGGAACGGGCCGCTCTTGTGGACGGTGAATTCGAGCGGGCCGGTGCGGACCCGGATTTGGCCGGCCTCGGTCTCCACACGGATCGGCCCCGGAGGCGCGGGCTCGGCCTCGTCGGCGGCGCGCAAGCGGTAAACAGCCCGCGCGCGCGGCCCAACGTCGGCGAAGAAGTCGGCGTGAATCCACCGGATGGAGGTAGTCTGGGTGGCAGCGTCGTCCCACCAGCGGCTCACGGCGCGAAATGCGGCCGGGACCGGCTTGCCCTGCGGCCCGTAGAGGCGCAACCGCGCCAGATCCCTGACCAGGCCCCGTGGCAGCGGGACGCCGAAGGTGACCGGTTCGGCAACGCGGCCGACGCCGGCGGTCTCCTCGACGGTAATGGGCACATCGAGAGACTGGGCGCCCAGGATGGGAAGCGCCGTGACCAGGAGACGAAACGCTCGATAGTGCATCTCTCGCACAGTACTCGCAAGTCGCCTGTGAGTGCAAGCGCCGGCAGGGCGGGAGATAATGTAACGCAGCCCATGAAAGCTATTGCCCTTTCGTTCGTAGTCCCCCTGAGTCTCTGGGCGCAGCAGCCGCGCACGGAGAGCTGGCTCGGCAACCTGGCGCCGATCGTCCGTTCCATCCAGCGGGAGCGCGGATTCCCGATGGACTACCAGAATCGGAAAGGGCTGCCGGTCGAGCAGTGGCGGTGCCGCGGGCGCGCCGAGGTTCAGCGTTGCCTGGCGTTTTCCCCGAAGCCGGTTCCGCTCGATGTGAAGGTGCACGCGGTTCAAAAGCGGCAGGGCTACGAGGTGCGCACGATCTCCTTCGCCGGCTCGGGCCACTATCGCGTTCCCGCGTACCTGCTCGTGCCGGACGGGGCCGGAGGGAAGCGGCCGGGCGTCGTGGCGCTCCACGACCACGGAGGCTGGTTTTACCACGGCAAGGAGAAGCTGGTGCGGATGGAAAACGAACACGCCGCGTTGAGGGCGTTCCGCGAGCGCTACTATGGCGGGCGCACGTACGCGGACGAACTGGCGCGCCGCGGCTTTGTCGTCATCGTGCCGGACGCATTCTACTGGGGCGAGCGGCGGCTCCAGTACGAACAGCCTCCGCAGGAGCTGCTGTCGCGGCTGGCGGGGATCAAGCCGGAGCAGCCGGAGTACGTTCAGGCGATGAACACCTTTCTGCGCGAGCGCAATGCGGAGCTGAACACGTGGCTGGCGTTCAGCGGCACAAGCTGGATGGGGATCGTCAGCCACGACGACCGGCGCGCCGTTGACGTGCTGAGCTCGCTCGCCGAGGTGGATGCGAAGCGAATCGGCTGCGTGGGTCTTTCCGGCGGCGGCTACCGCGCTACGTATCTCACCGGGATGGAGCCGCGAATCCGGGCGTCGGTGATCACCGGCTGGATGACCTCGCTGCCGACCACGCTCGACATCGCGTACTCGGTCCACAGCGCGTTGTTTGACGCCTTCGGCGCGCACGCGAATCTCGATCACCCCGACATCGCCGCGCTGGCGGCGCCCGACTGCTCCACCTTCGTGCAGAACTGCGCGCAGGACCGGCTGTTCACGCGGGCCGGCATGGAGGCGGCAGCGGAGAAGATCCGCGCCGTCTACGCCGACCTGAAACACCCGGAGCGGTTCCGTGCCAAGTTCTACGACGTTCCGCACCAGTTCAACGTCGAGATGCAGGAAGAAGCTTTCGAATGGCTGGAGAGCCGCCTGGGGCCGAAATAATGCCACCTCTACCCCGCCGCAATTTCCTCAGCTCGCTGGGCGCGCTGGCGCTCTCGCGGGCCGAGCCGGACCTGGTCCTGACGCACGCCAACATTCTCACGATGGAGCCCGCCAATCCGCGCGCCGAAGCGGTGGCCATCGCCGGGGACCGCTTGCTGGCGGTTGGCAGCACGGCCGAGATCGAGGGGCTGGCGACCGCGCGCACGCGCCGGATCAGGCTGGAGGGCAAAACGATTGTGCCGGGGTTCATCGACGCGCACACGCACCTGGCCTATTCCGGCATCCGGCACCTGCGGCAGATCGACTGCGATTTGCGGTCGATCGGGAAAATCCAGGCGGCGATTCGCGCCCGGGCCGCGAAGACGCCGCCGGGCGAGTGGGTGGTGGGCTTCAAGTACGACGACACTAAGACCAGCGACGGGCGGAAGCTGACGCGCGAAGACCTGGACGCGGCCGCGCCGAAGCACCCCGTCTACATCGGCCACCGCGGCGGCCACACTGCCTATGTGAACTCGCTGGCGCTCCGGCTGGCCGGGGTTGCGGAGAAGACGCCCGACCCGCAGGGCGGGCAGATCGACCGCGACCCGGCGACCGGCCGGCTGACGGGCGGCCTGCGCGAGCGGGCGATCGAGCCGTTTCAGAAGCTGTTCTTCAGGGCCTACCGCCGCGACGAGTACCGGCAGGGCGTGAAGATCATCACCGGGATGATGGCGCGCGCCGGCATTACCTCGGCGCACGATGCGCTCGGCGGTCCCCAGGACCTCCAGGCCTATCAGGACGCTCACGAGTCGGGGGAACTCGCGCTGCGCGTTTATTGCCTGATCGAGCAGACGCACCTGGAGCGGATGATGGCCGCCGGAGTCCGCACTGGTTTCGGCAACGAGTGGGTGCGCCTGGGCGCGATCAAGCTGATGTGCGACGGCTCGATCTCCGAGCGCACGGCGCGGCTTTCCGAGCCGTACGTGGGCCGCCCGAACGACTACGGCATTCTGGTCACGGACGAGGAGGAGCTGTACGCGCGCGCCCGCAAGGCGCACGAGGCCGGCTGGCAGATCGGCATCCACGCCAACGGCGACGTGGCCATCGACAAGTCGCTGCGCGTCTATGAGCGGCTCCAGCGGGAGCGGCCGCGAAAGGATCCGCGGTTCCGGCTGGAGCACTGCACGCTGATCAACGATGACCTCGTCCGGAGGATTCGCGCCATCGGCGCTATTCCCAATCCGTTCTCGACCTACGTCTACTACCACGGCGAAAAGATGCGCGAGTACGGCGAGGAGCGGCTGAACCGGATGTTCGCGGTGCGCAGCTTTCTCGACGCGGGCATCCGCGTGACGCAGACCTCCGATTACCCGCCGGGACCGTTCGAGCCCATGATGGCCCTGCAATCGAGCGTCACCCGGAGGGACAGCAAAGGCAAGGTCTGGGGGCCGCGACAGCGCGTGAGCGTCGAAGAGGCGCTGCGCGTGGGCACGCTGCACGGCGCTTACGCGTCTTTCGAAGAGAAGCTGAAGGGCTCGATCGCGGCCGGCAAGCTCGCCGACCTGGTGGTGTTGGGGCAGGACCCCACGCGGGTCGATCCAACCGAGCTTATCCGCGTTGCGGTGGAACGGACGATGGTGGGCGGACGTTGGGCGTTCGAGGGCTGAGGCGCAAAAGGCCGCCCGGCTCGACTCCACCTACCAGGTGAGCCGCCCCGAGAGCTGCATAACGCGGGCGGTATTGGCGTTGGTCCAGGCGCCCACGACGCCGTCGCTGCCGGGGCTCCAGGGGTTACCGGGAACATTGAACACGTTGAAGAAGTCCGCCTGGACGCGCAGCCTGGCCCGCTCCTTGAAGGAGAAGCTCTTGGAGAGCGAGGCGTCGCAGCCCCAGACGTTGGTGCTGAGGATTGCCTGATTGATCCAGGGATGCAGCGGGCTTCCGTTGCTGCTCCCGCCCTGGTTGAGGCGGTACGGTCTGGTGTCGTCGGTCACGGGGAGCCAGATATAGTTCGTGCCGTAGTTGCCGTAATTGGGGTCATTGGCGGCATTGCGGTTCCGGTAGTCGGCAGGGTATGGAAAGAAGGGTTCGGCAGCCGGTTTGTAATTGGCCGGAACCCCCATGACGCCGTTCGGCTTACCGGTCCGCGGATCCACGCTGTTGATCTGGTGCGCTGGGATGTAGCCGTTCCACATCAAGTAACCCGGACGGCAGATGCCGGAGCGGCAATCCTCGATGGGATACTTGTGGCCGTAATACTCGACCGGCGTGCCGGTGGGCCAGATGCCGCTGGAAGGCAGTGTGAAGTAATTGCTCCGCCAGCGGCCCATGCCCGCAATCTGCCAACCGCCGATGACGGCATTCAGGAAGGAGTTGGCGCTTCCGGCGAGGGGCTTGCCCTTGCCGAACGGCAGGTCTGCGACCCAGTTCCAGCGGATCTCGTGCTTGGGAACCGTTGTGTCGCGCTTATAGAGAAGCAACCGCAAGCGCTCTTGATGATCGGCCGGGATGGCGCCGGGCAGAAAGGAAGTTACTGGCGAAACCATCGAGTCAGAGTTCCAGCCATTGGCGGCGGCTCTATTCACATTCATCAGCACGTAGAACACCTGGAAGCCGATGCCTTTGGCATAGCGCCGCTCGAGCGTCACCTGCGCGCCGTTGGAGTTGCCCCAGCCGTCCTTCCGGTATTCCTGGATGTTGCCGAACGGCAAGTTTGGATAGGGCCGGGTCGCCGTGTTGGCCGCGATGCCAGTGGGCGGCAGGAGCTTCTTGGTGGCCACCCACACGTAGGTCGGCATCGGTTCATTCACGTTGTCGTAACTGTCCTGGTAGGAGGCGCGGTTGCCCGTATAGGACATCCGCAGGACGGTGTTCCAAGGCATTTCCTTTTCCACGGTGAGGTTCCAGTCATGCACCCTGGAAGTCGGCTGATGCGGGTTGAAGTAGGCAATCTGGAAAGACTCCGTGCCAGGGGTGATGCCCATTGGCTTGTCGAACGTCACCGCGTTGGCGCTGTTCTTCCCGGCAATGATGGTCGGGACATTGACCAGGCCCCAGTTTCCGATCCTGTCCGGCGACTGGGCGGAATCGGTGAGTTGGTGGTTCTGGTAGAAGCCGGCGAACGGTGTGTTCGCCCGCATGCGGTCGTTCCAGCCATAGATCGGGATGAGGTTGTAACTGGTGCTGAAGCCGCCGCGGAGGACAAAGCTCTTCCTGCCCTCCAGTGCGCGATAGGCGAAGCCGACATGCGGGCCGACGTCGCGCCAGTTATTGTGAACCAGCCTTTGCGGCAGTCCGGCCTCCTGCCAGGTTTCGAACTTCATCCCGTAGCCGGTAAGGACGTTCATCAGCGCCGGGCTGGTGGCGCCGATCTTGTAAAACGTATCGAGAGTATTGCCGAGCACGATGGCCATGTTCTTGGGGTCGAAGCCCGACATGATGTAGTACTTGTCGTTCGGGTACGGGCTGAACTGCCAGCGCAGCCCCAGGTTCAACGTCAGGCGCGGCGTGGCGCGGAAGTTGTCCTGGATGTACATGGAGTCTTCGTTCTGGTGCATGTAGTACTTGCCCTTGGCGACGCGGACCTCGTAATTGGAGTATCCCAGGTAAGTCGCCGCCGCCACGTGACCGGTGTTGGCCGTGGCCAGGCGGTTGTTGACATTACTGTTCACCGGGTCGTAGAGGGCGGTGGTGGCGGCTACGAACGAGAGGTTACCGGCGGTGCGCTGCTGCTGCGGCATGTAAGTCAACTGGTCGTAGCGGAAATGGATGCCGTACTGTATCTCGTGCTTGCCTTTGATTTTCGTCCCGTTGTTCTCCAGGATGAAGTAGTTGAAGTACTGCATGTTCCAGTTGATCGGCTGGAAGTAGTTGCTTGCCCCGGCGCCGACGCCGATGTTGTTGACCACCGGATAGCCTGGCTGGTTGCCAGGGTTAGGCAGGCCCAGTTCCGTGGAGTAACGGCGGGTGTAATCGCCGGAGAAACTGGTGGTGACGGTGCGGCTGGCGCTGAACATGAACTCGTTGAACCAGGAGGGGGAGAACGAGTGCGTCCAGTCCAGCGACAGGCTCTCGTTGGGGTAGGTGTCGCTGCGGGAGTTGCCGAATCCGTCCAGGGTGGGGACACCGTTGGCGGCGGGGCGGTAGTTGCTCGACATGGACTTGGTGATGCGCCCGTAGACGTGATCCCGGTCGCCGAAGCTGTGGTCGAAACGCGCCCCCCAGGTGTACTGGTTCTGGGTCAGCGGGGAAGGAGCGGAGTTATTGTTGCCGATGAGCGGATTCGCGCCGGGGATGTTGGGCAGCGGCAGAATGCCGTAGACATACTTGGCGAACGGGCTGATGCGCGAGGGGTCTATGTTGTTGATCTTGCCGCCGTAGTTGAACGGCTGGCGCAGGTAATTGGGCGCGGGGCCGGTCGTCAGCGGGTCATGGATCGTCTGGAAAGTCCCCACCGAGTCCACCAGGCCGGAGAAATCTCCGTTCCGCATCGCCTCGGTAGGCACCCGGTAGTTGCCGAACCCGCCGCTGCGCAGTTTGTAGCCTTCATAGTTGAAAAACCAGAAGGTGCGGTTCTTGCCGTCGTAGAGCTTGGGGATCCACACGGGGCCGCCGACTGTGCCGCCGTATTCGTTGCGGATGAGCTTGGCGGCGGTGTTGGTGAAATTGTCCCGGTTGCGCGCGACGCCGTAGCCGTAGTCGCGGTTGGTCTCGAACAGGGAGCCGTGGATCTGGTTGGTGCCGCCCTTGGTGGTCAGGATCACGCTGGCCTGCCGCTGGAACCTGGCGGAAGTCGCGTTGACCTCGACGTGGAACTCCTGAATGCTGTCCAGGCTGGGCATGCGTTGCAGGGAGCCGCCGCCGTAGAGCTGGTCGGTCAGGGCGGCGCCGTCGAGGATCACGTCGTGCGTCCCCACGCGGGCGCCGAAAATGCGCCACCCGTCGCTGCCCTGCGTGATGCCCGGAACCGTCCACAGCAGGTTCATGACGCTCCGGCCGTTGATGGGCAACAACTCGATGCGGGTGCGCTCCAGTGTGTGGCTGAGGGTGGCGGTGTCACTCGTCAGGACCGGGGTCACGTCCTCGACGGTCACCAGGGTCTGCGTCCCGGAGGGCTGAAGCGTGATGTCGATGGTCGCCGATTGCTGCGTCTGCACGGTGGCGGTGGCCTCGAACTTCTTCATCCCGGCAGATTCGGCCGCCACCTTGTAGGCACCGGGAACAACCGAGGGGAACACGTAGATTCCCACTTCGTTGCTCACGGTTTTCAGTTCAACGCCAGTCGCCGTGTTGGTCAACAGCACGGTGACGTTCGGAATGACCGCCTTGGTCTGGTCTTGAACAGTCCCGCGGACGCTTCCGGTGCTGGATTGCGACCAGGCGGGCACCGCCAGCAAAGCCGCCGCGGCCAGGGCCAAGCCAGTCGTCTTCCACAGAGTTCTGACAGAGTGTCTAGCTTGCACTTGCGAAACCTCCTTCCCTGCGTGCCTAGGATTATAGCAGCCCTGCAAGAGTTGTGCCGAGGCTGCGGTTGCCGCCGGTGCGGCGCGCGACCCGCGCTTGTCGCGGCCGGGGTGTAACGTTTGAGGGCGGAGAAGCGCCTTTCGTCTGTTCGGTGACTGCCGCGCATCCAGACCTTGCCGCCGGGCCCCCAGTGTCCCGCCGGTTCCTTCCCGTGCTGCTGGTTCTGTTCGTCGCCAGCGGCTGTTCGGCGCTGATTTATGAAATCGTGTGGCTACAGTTGCTGCAACTGTCGATCGGCTCGTCCGCAGTCTCGCTGGGCGTCTTACTGGGAACCTTCATGGGCGGGATGTGCCTCGGCAGTATCGCCTTGCCGCGCTTCGTCTGCCGGCGGCGCCATCCCTTGCGCGTCTACGCTTTGATCGAACTGGGAATCGGGATCTTCGCCATCGCCATCCTGTTCGGGATGCCCTACCTGGACCGGCTTTACGCCGCCATCGCCGGGCACGGTTTGCCGGGTATCTTGCTGCGGGGAGCCGTTTGCGCGGTGTGTCTGCTGCCACCCACGCTGCTGATGGGCGCCTCGCTGCCGGCCATGGCACGGTGGATCGAGACCACGCCGCGAGGGGTGTCCTGGCTGGGGTTCTTCTATGGCGGAAACATCGCCGGAGCCGTGCTCGGCTGCCTGCTGGCGGGATTCTATCTGCTGAGGGTGCACGACGCGGTGACGGCAACCCTTGCCGCCGCGGCCGTCAACGGTGCTGTAGCGATGATCGCTTTCGGCCTGGCGGCCGCGCTGCCACATCACGCCCCGTCCGGCGGCCCGATAGAGGACCGCGCCGCGCGCGCACCGGGCGCCTGGCTGGTGCTGGCGGCCATTGCGCTCTCAGGGCTCTGCGCGCTGGGGGCAGAAGTGGTCTGGACACGCCTGTTGTCGCTGATGCTGGGGCCGACGGTGTACACGTTTTCCATCATTCTGGCCGTGTTTCTGGCGGGGCTGGGAATTGGCAGCAGCGCCGGGGCGCACCTGTCGCGCCGGATCGCGCGACCGCGGATCGCGCTGGGCGTTTGCCAGATGCTTCTGACCGCAGCGATCGCATGGACCGCGTATGTGATTGCCCGCCCCCTCCCGTATTGGCGCATCAAACCTTCGCTCTCGGACCTCTGGTTCAGGTCCCTGATAGACGTTGCGCACTGTCTCTGGGCCATTCTGCCGGCGACCTGCCTGTGGGGGGCTAGTTTCCCGCTGGCCCTGGCCGCTGTCGCACGGCGCGGGCAGGACCCGGGACTGCTGGTAGGGCGGGTCTACGCAGCCAATACCGCCGGTGCGATTGTCGGCGCCATCGCCGTCAGCATGGTTGCGATCCCCGGAGTAGGCACACAGCAGTCCCAGCGGCTTCTGATCGGGCTGTCCGCGGTGGCCGCGATTCTCGCGCTTGCGCCACTTCTCCTGACGGGGAGGGCTGAGCAGCGGTGGACCGCGAGATTGCGGGGCGCGGCTTTCCTGCTGGTTTCGATGATGACCGCGGCGCTGCTGGTCTGGAACGTGCCAGCCGTCCCATGGGGAGTGGTTGCCTACGGCCGCCAACTGCCCACGCGGACTCTGGTGGGGGACCTCCTGTACCTGGGCGAGGGAATGAACGCTTCGATCGTCATTTCGGATCTGTACAAGACGCTCCGTTTCCATGTCAGCGGCAAGGTGGAAGCGTCGAGCGACCAGCAGGACATGCGGTTGCAGCGGATGCTGGGGCACATCCCGGCGCTGCTCCACCCCAAGCCGCGGTCCGCGCTGGTGGTAGGCTGCGGAGCGGGAGTCACCGCCGGTTCGTTTGTGGTGCACCCCGAAGTGGAGAGAATCGTCATCTGCGAAATCGAAGCGTTGATCCCGCCGGCGGCGGCCTGGTACTTCGGCCGGGAGAACCATGACGTGCTGCGCGACCGGCGCACGGAAGTGGTCTACGACGACGCCCGGCATTTCATCCGGACGACGCGGGAGACGTTCGATATCATCACCTCCGACCCGATCCATCCGTGGGTGAAAGGCTCGGCCACACTTTACACCAGGGAGTACTTCGAGCTGTGCAAGCGGCATTTGAATTCTGGCGGCTTCATCACCCAGTGGGTGCCGCTGTACGAGAGCAGTTTGGAGACGGTGAAGAGCGAGATCGCCACGTTTCTTGAGGTCTTTCCGAGTGGCACGATCTGGGGCAACGAGACAGCGTTTGAAGAGGGTTATGACCTTGTGCTGCTGGGTCAGGCCGGCGCCGCCAGGATCGATGTTGACGAGCTCCAACGGCGGCTGGAGCGCCCGGATCATGCGTTGGTGGCGAAGTCGCTCCGGGAGTTGGGATTCGGTTCTACGCTTCATCTGCTGGCCACCTATGCGGGGCGGGGACGCGACTTGCAGCCCTGGCTAAGGCACGCCCAGATCAACCGGGACCGCAACCTCAGGCTGCAATACCTGGCCGGGATGGGGCTCAATTCGCAGGGGGCCATATTCATATACGAGGAGATGCTGCGCCACCGCAGGTTTCCCGAGGAACTTTTTGCGGGCTCCTCTCAGCACGCGGAGGCATTGCGAAGGGCGCTGGGCCAGCGGCCACCAAGCCGATAAAACGCAATGCCTCAGTCTCGGGGAGTCGTTCACCGCGCTCCCGATTGACGCTTAAACGAACTCGTCACAAACCCGGATGCCCGGACTATGACCGCCGGCTGACAAACTGCTCACGGCCTCGAGTGAGCGGAGTACAGCTTTGCCGCGTTCAATTCTTTCGCACGTGCCGAGGCATTACCCCACGCCGCCTGGGAACCTTGACAGTTCCAGCCGGCGCGACTAGACTCAAGGCTGGCTGTACGAGGAGCGCCGAAATGCACAGGACCACGTGGTGGATGCCGTTGGCGGCCTGCGCCTTTCTGGCCGGATCGGCTTTCGCGGGCCCGATCGCTTGCGAGCAGGCGACCCTGGACTGGTATGTGAGCCTGGAGACGGGCTGCATGGTCGGCCAGTTTCAGGTCAAGGATTTCACTTTCGCCTCCCTCGCCGCGACCGGCGGGTACATCCCGATCGCGGCCTCGGATGTGACCGTGATTCCCGCGCTCGGCCCGCAGGGCGGTCCCCAACTGAGGTTCGTGTTTCCCGAGGCCGGCTTCGGAGTTACCGGCAGCCAGTCCGCGGCTTACGGGCTGGGCTACGGCATCGACCCGCCGCCGGTGATCATCCGCTTTGACGAAGAAATGGAGGCTGAGTCGCCGGTGGGACGTGGGCGCGCGCAGATCTTCACCGATCTGTGTATCGGCGCGCTGTTTTATGGCGATTCTTGCGGGGACGCCCTCTCGGCCTCGCTCACGGTTTACCACTGGGGAGACAGCGGCCGGAAGCTCACTGACTCGGCGATCTTCCCCTACGCGGTTGGCATCGTCGGGGTACGCCACCGCATCGAGCTCGACGCCAACGGGGATTCGGCGGACTTCGGCGCCCTGGGCAACCGCGCCGGGGCGATCCCGGAGCCGTCGACCGGGCTCCTCTCAGCGTTTGCCTTGCTCGGGCTGGCGCTGGCCGCCCGGCGGCGCGCGGCCTGACTGCCGCTGGAAGCGCGCCAGGTTGGCCTCCATCTCCTTCCGCAGATCCGAGGCTTCCGCGGCCGCCGCCGGCAGCGGCAACAACGCCAGCGCCCGTAGTTCGGTTTCCTCGGCCCGCTTCAGTTTGCCGCCAGCCTCCAAGGCGCGGGCCAGCGTATCCAGCATCCGCGGGTCGCTGTCCTGCGTCAGTTCGACCGCCCGCTGGGCGTAGCGCTCGGCGCGCGCCGGGTCCCTCAGATCGGAGAAGGGTGTAGTGGCCAGGATCCAGGCGTAGTTCTGAAGGTCGTACTGCGAGGCGTCCCGCAGCTCGACCAGCGACGCCAGCAGCCGCAGCGCCCGCTGGGTCACCGCCCGCGCTTCCGCCTTCTCGCCCGCCGCCCACAGCACGTCGGCCAGGCGGCCCAGGCTCAGGTGCAGGTCGGTGCGGGCCTGCTTGTTCTCCGGGTCGCTCCTGGCCAGCGCTTCGGCGATCTCCAATCCGCGGCGGTAGTTGACCAGCGCTTCGGCGGTCTGGCCGGCCGCCAGCAGGATGTCGGCGAGGATGGTGCGGGTGTTGGAGACGTCGCGCTGCGCCTGCGCGTCGGCGGGCTGCTCGGCCGCCAGTGCCTGATAGGCACGGAGCGCCACGCGGAGATTCTCCAGCCCTTCCGGCGTCCTTCCGCCGCGGGCCAGCACCTCGCCGATGCGCTCGTAGCCGGCGGCCACCGCGCGGCTGGCCTCGCGGTTCGAGGGTTCGGCCCGGTTCCACTGGCGGGCGATCCCCAGGCAGCGTTGGTAGCTGGCCAGCGCGGCGCCCAGGTGCCCGAGCTGGTAATGGGTGAAGCCGATCTTGTTGTGAAGGGCGAGCACGCTGCGCTGCGCCTCGCGGTCGCCGGCCTCGGCGGCCGCCAGTTCTTCCAGAGCCTGCAATGCCTGCTGGTATTGCCGCAGCGCTTCGGCCCGGTTGCCGCCGAGCGCCAGCAGGTCGCCAAACTTCACCCCGGCGCGGGCCAGGTCGCGGCGCGAGGCGGGGTCGCGAGGCGAGGCGGCGTGGATGGAGCGGGCCAGCTCCAGCGCCCGGCGATAGCTCTCGCGCGCCCCCGCCGGGTCGCCGAGGTTGGGCCCGTAAAGATTGCCCTGGACGTCGCCCACCTTGAAGTAGCCTTCCATCAGCTCGCGGCGCAGACTTACGTCCTGCCCGCTCTCCTGGACCAGCCGGTCGAGGTAGCCCAGCGCCTGCATCACGAGCTTCTTGCGGGCGGGCGTGACGCCGGAGCGAATGGCGTCGTCGAATTCGAACAGGACGAAACGCGCCAGTTCGCGCACCTCCTGAAAGCGCCGCTCCGCGCGCTGCTGCTCGCGGAGGGAGACGATGGTGCTCACCACCAGGGCGATGGCCACCAGCACCGCCGCCGACACCGCGGCTCGATGCCGCTGGACGAACTTGCCGGCCCGGTAACCGAGCGTGTCTTTCTGCGCGGTGACCGGCAGCCCGGCCAGGTGGCGCCGGACGTCCTCGGCGAAGTGCTGGACCGAGGAGTAGCGGCGCTGCGGCTCTTTGCGCAGGGCCACCATGACGATCATGTCCAGGTCGCCGCGCAACCGGCGGGCCAGGGTCTCGGGGCGCCCGTCGCCGACCGGCGCCTGGCCGCCCGTTTCCCGCGCCGTCCGGCGCACCATCGCGCTGGGCTTTTCCGGTTCCGTCTGGCAGATGGCGTTGTAGAGTTCCAGATCCGTTCCGGTTTGGATCCGGTAGGGATGCTGGGCGGTCAGCAGCCGGTACAGCAGCACGCCGAGCGAGTAAATGTCGCTGGCGGTCGTGATGGGGTAGCCGAGAATCTGCTCGGGGCTGGCGAATTGCGGCGTCATCGGCCGCTCGCCCGCCAGCGTGAGGCCGGCCACTCGGGCCGGATGTTCCGGCGAGAGGATCTTGGCGATGCCGAAGTCCAGCAACTTCGGCGTTCCGTCAGCGGTCACCAGGATGTTGGTCGGCTTAAGATCGCGGTGGACCACCAGGTTCTGGTGGGCGTAATGCACGGCGGCGCACACCAGCAGGAACAGCTCCAGCCGGGCCTCGACCCCGAGCCGGTGCTGGTTGGCGTACTCGTCGATGGGAACCCCATCGACGTAGTCCATGACAAAGTACGGCCGCCCGTCGTCGGTGGCGCCCCCGTCCAGCAGGCGGACGATGTTCGGGTGGTCCAGCGCCGCCAGCGTCTGCCGCTCGACCAGGAAGCGCTGGCGGATCTCGCCGTGCTCCAGCCCGGGGCGCAGCGCCTTGATGGCCACCTGATGGCGAAACACCTCATCGGCGCGCTCGGCCAGGTAAACCGCGCCCATCCCGCCGGCGCCAATCCGGCGAAGCAGGCGGTAGTGCCCGACGAGCCGGCCCAGAGACGGATCTGGTTCCTCAGGCGGTTCCACCGCTGCCATTGTAATACCAGTTGACACGGAGCACGCGATCTTCTTATCCTGCAACCGGAGCCCACCATGCTGGTCGTCATCAGCGACATTCATTTCACCGACAACGGTTTCACCCGCACCATTCCGGCGGCCGCCTTCCGCGTCTTCCGCGAGCGCTTGCGCGACATGGCCTACGACGCCTCCTGGCGCGCCGGCGGCGCCTACCGGCCCATCGAGCAGATCGACCTGGTCCTGCTGGGTGACATCCTGGACGTCATCCGCTCCGAGCGCTGGCCCAACGTGGAGGAAGACCACGCTGACTACGTGCGGCCCTGGTCCGATTCCGGCAGCCCGGCCTTCCAGGACAAGCTGCGCGATATCACCACCGCGGTCCTCGAGCGCAACGAGCCGTCGCTCAGCGTGCTGCGCAGCCTGGCCGCGCCGGATGTCATGACCCTGCCGCCGGCAACCGCCGACGGCAAGGTGGCCCGCGTTTCCCGCGAGCCGGATTCGCCCCAGCGCGTGCCGGTGAAGGTGCGCATTCACTATATGACCGGCAACCACGACTGGTTCTTCCACCTCGGCGGCGGTCCCTACAATAAGATCCGCGAACTGATCGTGGAGCGGATGGGGTTGGCCACCCCGCCAGACCAGCCCTTTCCCTACGAGCCCGGCGAGTCGGAGATGCTGACTGAGCTGTGCGACCAGCATCAGGTCTTCTTTCGCCACGGCGACTTTTTCGACCACCTTAATTTCCACGGCGACCGCGACGCCTCCTCGATCGGCGACGCCATCGTCATTGATCTGCTCAACCGGTTCTCGGCCACCGTGACCGGGACAATGGGCGACGACCTCCCGCGGGAGTGCCTGGATGGCCTGCGGCAGATCGACCACGTGCGCCCGCTGCTGATCGTGCCGGTGTGGGTGGACGGCCTGTTGCGGCGCACCTGCGCGGACCCTAAACAGGCTGCCGAGGTCAAGCGAGTCTGGGACCAGGTGGCCGACCGTTTCCTCGATATGGACTTCGTCCGCCGCTGCGGCGATGCGCTGCCCGCGCTCACGCTGGACAAGCTCGCCATCGCTTTGAAGTTCTCCAAGGGCGTTTCGCTCCGCCTGCTCGGCCAGTTCTTCTCCTGGGCCGGCGGCAAGCTGCCGCGCGGAAACGAGAATCCCGACTGCGCCGACGCGATGACGGAGCAGGCCTTCAAGAACCGCCGCGCCCGCGCCGTCATTTACGGGCACACGCACCACCACGAGATCGTCCCCCTCAACGTCTACGCCACCGCCGGCGGCTTCGTGAACCAGGTCTATGCCAACACCGGCACCTGGCGCGTGGTCAACGAGCAGGCGCGCCTCAAGCCCGACGACGAGGAGTTCATGAGCTACTGGGTGATGACCTACGTGGGGCTCTACAAAGGTGACGAGCGCGGCGGGCGGCCTTTCGAAGCCTGGTCCGGCGCCCTCGCGCTGCCCCAGCCCTAATTCGGTGACAGGCTACACAACCTCGAAATTCACCGTCGCCGCGCGACGCGCGTTTGCCAAACCCCGCGCGCGGCAAATACAATAGGCCCCTGGGCAAACAAAACTCGTCCCTGGGGGAGGACTGGCGATGACCAAGGAATCGGTAAAGAACCTGCTGGGGCGGCGCTCGTTGCTGGGCTCGGCCGCGGCCGCGCTCGGCGCGGCTTTCTCGTCGGAGAAGACGCTCGAGGCCGCGCTCCAGAACACCAGGACGGCCTCTAAGCCCTCGGACCTGAAGATCACCGACCTGCGGATGGCGGTGGTGGCCCGCGCGCCGATGACCTGTCCGCTCATCCGCATCGACACCAACCAGGGCATCTACGGATTGGGCGAGGTGCGCGACGGCGCCAGCAAGAACTACGCGCTGATGCTCAAGAGCCGCATCCTCGGCGAGAACCCCTGCAACATCGACAAAATCTTTCGCAAGCTCAAGCAGTTCGGCTTTCACGCCCGCCAGGGCGGCGGCGTATGCGGCATCGAGATGGCGCTCTGGGACCTGGCCGGCAAGGCTTACGGCATCCCCATCTATCAGATGCTGGGCGGCAAGTTCCGCGACCGCATCCGCTGCTACGCCGATACCGACATGTCGCCCGACCCCAAGGTCTACGGCCAGCGTATGAAGCAGCGGCTCGAGCAGGGCTTCACCTACCTGAAGATGGACCTCGGGATCGGGCTGGTGGAGAAGATTCCGGGCACGCTCAGCCGCCCGCTCGGACTGACCACCCGCGACTACCGCATGACCCAGCACATGTTCACCGGCTTCGAGCTGACTGATAACGGCATCGCGCTGATGGCCGACTATGTCGGGGCTGTCCGCGAGCAGGTCGGCATGGAAGTGCCGCTGGCGGCCGATCACTTCGGCCACATCGGCGTCAACTCCTGCATCCGGCTCGCCCGCGCGCTGGAGAAGTACAACATGGCCTGGCTGGAGGACATGATCCCCTGGCAGTACACCGACCTGCTCAAGCAGATCACCCACGCCGTTGACGTGCCCATCCTGACGGGTGAGGACATCTACCTGAAGGAGCCGTTCATCGAGCTGTGCCGGCAGCACGCGGTCGATATCATCCACCCCGACCTGGCTACTTCGGGCGGCATCCTGGAGACCAAGAAGATCGGCGACGCCGCCCAGGAGTACGGCGTGCCGATGGCCATGCATTTCGCCGGCACGCCGGTCTCCTGCATGGCCAACGTGCATTGCGCGGCGGCCACCGAGAACTTCCTGGTGCTGGAGAACCACTCGGTGGACGTACCCTGGTGGAACGACATGGTCGAGGGCATCGAGAAGCCCATTGTCAACCGCGGCTTCATCAAGGTCCCCGAAGGGCCGGGCCTGGGCGTCACCCTCAACGACGACGTGGTCAAGCAGCACTTGCTTGAGCCGGGCTACTTCGAGCCCACTCCGCAGTGGGATAAGGACCGCGCCAACGACCGCCTCTGGAGCTGAGCCGTGCCAACGCTGCTCGCCGTGTTACTTGCGTTTCAGAGCGCCGCCGCTCAGGCGCCGGCGCCCAAGGCGCCCACCCTGACAGCCGAGGAAATCGTCGAGCGGTCGATCGAGGCGACCGGCGGCCGCGACGCCCGCCAGAAAATGACCAGCACCATCGCCAAGGGCACGCTGGAAATCCCGGCCCAGGGGGGCCAGGCGCCGATGGAGTTCTACGCCAAGGCGCCCAACAAGCGGTTCTTCATGACCAGCGTCGATGGCTTCGGCGACATCAAGCAGGGCTTCGACGGTGAGGTCGCCTGGAGCGAGCGTCCCGACCAGGGCCTGCGCGTGCTGGAGGGAGTGGAACTGGCCCAGGCGAAGCGCGAAGCGTCCTTTAACGCCGAGCTGAAGTGGCGCGAGATCTACAAGAAGGTCGAACTCAAGGGGAAAGAAAAGGTCAACAACCGCGAGGCTTACGTGGTCGAGTTGACTCCCGACAGCGGCCGGCCGCTGACCCGCTACTACGACGTCGAGAGCTTCCTGCTGCTGCGCCAGGATTCGGTGCAGGAGACGCCGCAGGGGCCGGTGAGCGTGCAGGCATTGATGTCGGACTACCGCGACGTCGGCGGCATCAAGGTCCCGTTCCGGGTTGAGCAACGCGCCGCGGAGCAAACCGTCATCATCATCGTGACCGAGGTGCAGAACAACGTGGAGATCGACGACGCCCGCTTCGCCAAACCGGCGGCCAAGTAGCGCCTCAGTGCCAGACCTTCCAGGCTAAGAACAGTATCCCGCACAGGAATCCCAGCAAGGGCTGGTATTCCTGGTTCTTGAAGTAGAGCTGCCAGCGGAAACCATCCCCCCGCGCGGGCTGCCGGCCACGGCGCGGCCACAGCAGCGGCGCCCGCCGCGCGTAATCATCGTAGGCCGGGAACAGCCTCCGCAGGTGCTGTTCCTCGCGCTCGATCACCGGCAGGTAGAGGAGGCCGAACACGGCCGCGAACAACACTGCCAGCAGCCAGCGGCGCGAGGCGATCGCCAGTCCCAGGGCCACCACCAGCGTGCCCAGATAGAGCGGGTTGCGCGTGTAGGCGTACGGTCCGCTCGTGGCCAGCCGCTCGTTCTTGGCCAGGTGCCCGGCCGCCCAGCCGCGCAGCAACAGGCCGAGCGCGGCCACCGGGATGCCCACCGCCAGCGAGAAGGCCGCCGGCTCCGACAACCAGGCGAACGCCGCCGCCAGCGCAAACCCGCCCGGCACGCGCAGGCGGGCCGCCAGGTGGGCGTATCGCTTGGGAAACCAGTAGCGGCGCATCAGGCAGGGCGACCGGCGGGCCGCGATCGCGAGGCGATCCGTTCTTTCAGCGCTTCGAACACCGCGTCCGGCGTCACCGCCCACATGCTGGGGTCAATCTCGGGGCGGCGCTTGTAGCTGGTCACCGCGCCCACTCCGCGCAGCACGGTGAAGCTGTCGCCGTAAGGACCGTTGCGCGCCGGGTCGGTGGGACCAAAAACCGCCACTCCGGGTTTCCCCAGCGCGGCGGCCAGGTGCAGCGGGCCGCTGTCGATGCCCACCACGGCCGCGGCCCGGCGGGTGGCATGGATCAAGCCCGGCACGCCCGAGAGATGCGCTCTCGCTTCCGGCACGCCGGCCAGGAACCCGGCGGCCCCCGGCGGGCCGTTCAACACGAGCGGCAGTCCCAGCTCGCTCTCCAGGCGTTGCGCCAACGCCCGGTAGTATTCGAGCGGCCACTGCTTGCCGCGCCAGCCGGCCAGCGGGCTGGCCAGCACGTAGTCTGGCGGCAACTCGCCTTCCGGCGAGCCCTCGGGAAGGTGAAAGGTCCGCAGGATGCTCGAAGCCCCGGTCGCCGCCGCCAGCTCGATGTTGCGATCGACGACGTGCGCGGCGCCGGCGCGCACCCGATTCGAGTAGAACAACGCCGCCGCCTTCTCGCGCACCTGCGATTGGTGGAAGCCGTAGATGCGGTCGGGGCGGGCCACCGAAGCCACCAGAGCCGACTTCACCAGGCCCTGGAAGTCCACTGCGAAATCGAAGCGCGTGCCGCGGAGCCGGCGCCAGGTCTCCCACAGCCCGCGCGCGGTCCTGCGCTCCAGAGGGATCAGGCGGTCGATGAACGGATTGTCCTCCGCCAGCGCCATCCACTTCGCGTCCAGCACCCAGCACAGGCGCGAACCCGCGAAGCTGTGCTTGAGGGTGGCCACGGCGGGCAGGGCGTGGATGATGTCGCCCATCGAGCCGAGGCGGACCACCAGGATGCGCGAGCGCACAGCGCTACCCGGTTTGCTGTCGCTCGTGGACATGCCGTATCAGCTCTTGCCGGCGGCCCTCGTCAGCCGCCTCTTCGTTGAAGATCTCGTCCGCCCCGATCCCGGCCGCCGGCTCCACCACTCGCGGGCCGCCGAGCACCACGTAGTCTACCACGGCCAGCGCGGCCGCCAATTCGGCGCGCGCCTCCGCCGCCAGCAGCGGCCGCGGGGGATCGGTCACAATCACGATCAGCACCCCGCCCGGCCGCGCGATCTCTCCCAGCCGCCGTGCGTGCCCGGCCAGCAACGGATCGAAGTGACCGCTCACCACCTTGACCGGCGTGCCGCTCGCCCGGCAAACCCGCGCCGCTTCCTCGGCCTGAGCGGGCGTCACAATCTTGGTCCTGGTGTCCACGATCCACGATCCACGTTCTATTCCAGCAGGTCCAAGGCCGCCCGCGCCACTTGCTCGGGCGAGACCCTGGTCATGCAGCGGTGGTCGATCGGGCAGTCGCGCAGCATGCAGGGGCTGCACTCGACCGGCTCGCGGACGATCACCGACCGCGGTCCCGCCGGCGCGGTCGCAAACCACTCGGTCGGGCCGAAGATCGCTACCGTCGGCGTCCCGAGCGCCGAGGCGATGTGCATGGCGCCCGAATCGTTGGTGAGGAACACGCGGCAGGCCGCGGCCAGCGCGATGAACTCCGCCAGCGGCGTCTCGCCGGCGAGGTTCAGCACGGCGCTGCCGCTGCGGCGCAGCACGGCCGCGACCGACTGCCCCAACTCCCGCTCTTCCGCCGAACCGAATACGGCCACCGCGCCGCCCAATTCGGCGGCCAGGCTCGCGGCCGCTTCGACGAAGCGCTCCGGCGGCCACTGCTTGGCCCGGCTGTTCTGCGCGCCCGGGCTGATCCCGATCACCGGCGTAGCGAAACCCATGGCGCGGAACAACCTCTCGCCCTGCCGGCGCGCCTCCTCGACGCCGCTCAGCAGGAGCGGCTCTTCCGCGGGCAGCTCCTCGACGAGGCCCGCACGGCGCAGAAGCTCCAGATAGTAGAAAGTCTCGTGTGGTGGGATCTCGCCTTTGGCCGGCGGCCGGATGGGATCGGTCAGCAGCCGCCCGCGGCCGTCGCGGTCATAGCCGATGCGCCTCGGAATGCGCGCCAGCCAGGCCGTCAGGGCCGCATCGAACGAGTTGGGCAGCAGAACGGCCATGTCGTACCGCCGGCGCCGCAGCTCCAGCGCCAGCCGCCACCTGCCGGACGAGTGCGCGATCACCTCATCCGCGCACGTTTCCCTGCGGTAGAGCCCGGCCACCCAGGAGCGCGCCAGCACGGCGATATGAGCTTGCGGGAACCGCCCGCGCAGCGCTCGCAGCGCCGGCAGGGACATCACCGCGTCCCCCAGCCAGTTCGTAGCTCGGACCAGAATCCTCAACTCTTCATTCTAATTCGGGGACAGGCTACACAACCTCGAAATTCGCCCCCGGCGCGCCCCCGGTGGACCCGTGCACCGCCCCATGGGCGTTAACCACAGCTCCCTGATCTCTCCGAGGCTTCGGCCCAACAGACCCGTTTGCCGAGGTCGCAGTCTAACGAATATGACGTTCAGCGGCGGGCGCCGTTTGCCCGTCCGCTGCAACGCCTGGTTGAACTGAATCCGCGCGCGGCGGATAGATAAGACCTGCCCGCAAGTCGGCCGCCTTCCCATTTGCTTCCCTGGCCTCGTTGGCCTCAGTATCTCCTCCAGGGAGGGTCGCTTGGACCGATCCCTCCCCGGAAAGGAGACACCACATGACACCGTTGCGACAACGGATGA
>JBBTDS010000081.1:0-8272 GCA_038060875.1 Acidobacteriota bacterium
AGACATGGTGCGTCCTGAAAGACGCGTTGTTCTTGCGGGTGCAAGTCCCGTCCGGGTAAGCGCCGGAGCGCCCGGTAGCAGACTCCAGCCGGGAGGAGAGATCCGATCGAGCCGAGCGGAGTGTCAAAAGCCCTTGAAAGAGAGGGGAGCAAACCAGCGGGCCGCAACAATCAGTGAACGCTGCAGCCACGTCATATTATCAGCCGAAAGGTGTTTGAGAGGGCCGAGCCGGTCATGTCGCGGCGAAGGCAACAGACAGCATCCTGGACCGGAACGGGTGCTGGACCTCTCCGGGGTCGCAGGCGGTGGCACGTTGGGACAGAGCAATGCGGAACAGGAGAGGCCCTCCCCGGCAGCCTGGTCGGGCAAAGACCGTGCGTATAAGGCCGGACGGCTGAAGTCGCGCGGAGCCGGGAGGGAGTCCGAGGGGATCGAAGTACCGGTGAAGGCGCGCAGCAAAACGCGCTGGAGGGAAGGGTCCCTGCTTTGATCACGCCTGGATGTGGGGGTAAGTGCGAGGGCATGCCGGAAACGGCCAACCACCCCGTTGAAAAAGTACGACAACTCCAGATCCGGCTATGGGTGTGTGCCAAGGGGAGCAGGACACGGCGTTTTCATGCGCTGTGGGGCGCCCTCTGGGCCCGGATCTACAGGAGTGACGTCCTGTGGGAAGCATGGAAGCGAGTGCGCAGCAACAAGGGGGCGGCGGGCGTGGATGAAGTCACGCTGCGATCCATCGAGGAACAAGGAGTGACGCAGTTTCTCGAAGGGATACAGGCCGACCTGAAGGCAGGCCGATATCGGCCGCAACCGGTAAAGCGGCGATACAAACGGTAAGGGATCGAGTGGTCCAAGTGGCGGCGAAGATCGTGATCGAAGCTACTTCGACAGCATCCGGCAGGACACCCTGATGGAGTTGGTGAAGGAGCGGATCTCGGACCGAAGGGTGTTGAAGTTGATTCGCCAGTGGCTGGCAGCCGGAGTGATGGAGGATGGCACGGTGAGGGAAACGCTGGCGGGAACCCCGCAGGGCGGAGTGATCTCGCCGTTGCTGGCCAATATCTACCTGAACGAACTGGATCGGATCTGGGCGGCTCGATGTGGGCAGCTTGGAGTGCTGGTCCGGTACGCCGACGATTTCGTGGCGATGTGTCGCACGGAGTCGCAGGCCAGGGAAGCGCTGCGGCAGATCGGGCTGGTGATGAACCGGCTGGGTCTGACACTGCATCCAGCGAAGACGCGGATGGTGGACTGGAGGCGCGGGAAAGAGAGTTTCGTTTTTCTGGGGTGTGCGATCCGCAAGAAGCGCAGTATTCAGCGGAACCCACGCAAGCAGTACATGCAGCGCTGGCCGTCACCGAAGGCGACGAAACGGCTCCGGGACCGCGTGCGGGAAAACCGCACGCACGGTTTGAAAGGGGGTCATGGAAACGGGCCAGCGGTACACGCTGGAACCGCGCCATAATCTACCAATGCGGTGGCCGGTGGTGGGCCTGCTCAGCCTCGGAATGATCATCGCCTACTTCGACCGCGTGAACCTGACGGTGGCGCTGCCGTCCATGGCCTCAGGCTTCGGGCTGGACAAGGCGCAGCAGGGCCTCGCGCTGTCGGCGATCTTCTGGGCGTACACGGCGCTCCAGATCCCTTGCGGGGCGCTGGTGGATCGCTACGGCGTGCGCGTCCCCTACCTGATCGGCTTCCTGATCTGGAGCCTGGCCTCGGCGGGCACGGCGTTGACCAGCGGTTTGGCCGGGCTGATCGCGATCCGCCTGCTGGTGGGAACGGGCGAGGCGGTGGTCGCTCCGGCCAGCATGCGCTATATCAGCCTGCATTTCGCCGAGAAACAGCGCGGTCTGGCGGTGGGGCTGTACCTGACGGGGACGAAGTTCGGGCCGGCGCTCGGCCTGCCGCTCTCGGCCTGGCTGGTATCGGCCATGGGGTGGCGCTGGATGTTCGTGCTGCTCGGCCTGGCCTGCCTGGTGTGGCTGATCCCGTGGCTGGCCTGGGTGAAGAAGGATGACCCGGCGGCCTTGCCACGCGTTAGTGCGCCGGCCGCCCACCAACAGCGGATGTCCGTCCGGCAGATTCTTGCCAGTCCGGTGATGTGGGGAATCATCCTCGGCACCTACTGCTACATGTACTTCGTCTACTACTCGATGACGTGGATGCCCATCTACCTGAAAGAGCGCCACGGCATGTCGATCCAGCAGATGGGCTGGTACGGCGGCGTCTCGTTCGCCGGCATGGCCGCGGTGGCCGCGCTGGCCGGATGGGCCGCCGACGGGCTGATCGCCCGCGGCTGGGATGCGGTCAACGTGCGCAAGGCATTCACGATCGCTGGTTTCTCGGCGGCGGCGACCACCACACTCTGCGCGTTCGTCAGCTCGACCCCGCTCATGCTGTTCTTCGTGATCTTCTCCCTTTGCGGGCTGGGCCTGGCGACGGCCAACTACTGGGCGCTGACGCAGACGCTGATCCCCGGCGGCAGCATCGCCATGGTGGTCGGCATTCAGAACACCGCCGCCAACGTGGCCGGCATCGTGGCCCCGTGGCTGACCGGCTGGATGATCCAGCGGACCGGCAGCTTCGACGCGCCGATCAAGACGGTGGGCCTGTGGCTGGTGATTGGCATTGCGAGCTACGTGCTGCTGGTGCGGCGCAAGTTTGCGCCGGCCGCCGGGAGGCGCCTGGAACACACGGCGTAGCGTTCAATTTTCTCCCGGTCCACTGCATAACCCAGGCCCGGCGTTTCGGGCAACTGCAAGTATCCGTCGCGCACTTCGAGCATCGGCACGATCAGGTCGTCGGAGAACCACCTCAGGCTCGCCTCGACATCGGTCGGCAGCGTGCAGTGCTCCAGGGTGGCGAGCGCGGCGCCCTGCGCCCCGCCGATGCCCAGTTCCGGCATCGTCCCGACCCACACGGGAATGGCGTGCTGTCTGCAAGTCTCGCACATGCGCAGCGCGGGGCCGAAGCCGCCGACCCGCTGGATCTTGATGTTGGCGATGCGGAGGCTGCCCAAGACGAGAGCTCGGCGCAAGTCGTCCTCGGTCTCCAGGCTTTCATCCAGACACACCGGCGTGCGGACCTGGCGCTGCAACTCGGCCAGTTCCTCCAGCATCGGGCCGGGGAACGGCTGCTCGAACATCATGAGGCCGTACTCGTCAAGCTCGCGGAACAGCGGCGCGTGCTCGATCCGGTAGGCGCCGTTGGCATCCACGAACAGCGGAATGTCGCCGAACTCGCGCCGGACGGCGCGCACCAGGTCGATGTCCCGGCCAGGCTCGATCTTGATCTTTACCCTCTTGTAGCCGTCGCCGAGGTGGCGCTCGATGGCGCGAAGCAGGTTGTTAACGTCGTCATAAAGCCCGACCGCCAGCCCGGACTCGACCCGCGCCCGGGTGCCGCCGAGCAGCTTGTAGAGCGGCTTGCCCTGCCGTTGGGCTTCCAGGTCCCACAGCGCGGTCTCAATGCCCGCTTTGGAGAAGTTGCTGGTGAGCGAATCGACCGCATCCAGCCGCCCGCCGAGCTCGACCAGCTCCCGCCAGCACGATTCCGGCGTGTCGGCGGAGTAAAAGCTGCCGGCCATCGGCGAGCACTCGCCGTAACCGGCGAGGCCGTCCGATTCCACCCGCACGACGATGGCGTCCTTCTCGCTCACCGCCCCGGAGCTGATCCGAAACGGCTCGACCAGCGGGATGCGGACGTGGGTGATCTCGATTGAGTCGATTCTCATCACTCATACCAATCAACGGTGCGGAGAGCGCGGATGCGACCGAACTCCCGGGTGTTCCTGGTCACCAGCGTGGCGCCCCAGGCAACCGCGGTCCCGGCGATGAGGGTGTCCAGGGGGCCTACCGGCGATCCTGCTCGCTCCAGCTCGAATCGGATCTGAGCCGCGGCAGCGGCCGCCTTTTCCTCGAAGGGCAAGACCGTGGTGGCGCCGATGAACTCCTCCAGTTGAACCCGGCGCTTCTGCGGCTGGCTGGAGCGCCGCAGCCCGAATTCCAGTTCGTACAGAACCACCGACGGAACGCCGATGGCCGAGGGCGGGATCTTCAGCAACCGCTCTCCCACTTTGCCCATTCCCTTGAAGAAGTAGATCAAAGTGTTGGTGTCCAGGGCGTACATCAGAGCCGCTCCCGCTTCCGGTCCCGCCCCGGGCTCTTGCGGATTTCATCCAGGCTGGGGAAGTCGCTCCAGGCGCCATGGAGGGCCGCTACTGAAGCCGGCCATTCCCCGCCGGCTCGCGCCCGGATGGCCTGCGCGATCCACCGGCTCTTTGAAAGGCCCGACTGCCTCACCGCCGCCTCGACCAGGGCTTCCGTTACGCCGTCAAGATAGATTGTGATCTGAGCCATGCCCTTATACGATATCATATAAGTGCCAGAGGCACAAGGGAGGGTCGAATCGCGGCTCCGGGCCGCCGGGCACCTTTTGTGCTGTGTATAATCAATGCAAGCCAGGGCCGGATACCGTGGGCCTCCACGGCAGTCCTCGCCAGGGAGGGTGTGATGCGCTTGCTTCTAGCGTTTCTGTTCTCCGCCGCGGCTATGCTTTACGCACAGGCGACCGCGACCATACACGGCACGGTGGTTGACGCATCGTGCGGCGCGGTGCCGGAAGCCGCCGTCACGGTCACGAATCTCGGCAACAATCAGTCGCGCACGGTCTTGACGGACGGCGCCGGCCGCTACGTGACTCCGCTCCTGCCCGTCGGCAACTACCAGGTGCGAATCGAAAAGCAGAGTTTCGCGCCGTTTCTCCAGCAAAACGTGCTCTTGCAAGTGAACACGGACGTGCTCGTGGAGGCGCGGCTCGAAGTCGGCGCGACCACCGAGCGCATCGTCGTGCGCTCGGAGACAGAGCTGGTGCAGACGAACTCCTCGACCCTGGTGCAGGTCGTCGATCAGCAGCGCGTCGTCGATCTGCCGCTCAACGGCCGCAACGTGCTGCAACTGGTGACGCTCAACGCCGGGGTGTCCGATCGCAACGTGCCGGCCACCATTCAAGGGTCGAATCTCGGCTTCGGCGCCTACCAGGTGCGCGTGTCGATCAACGGCGCCCGCGGTATTAACGCCAACTTCCTGCTGGACAACGCGGACCACAACGAAGCGCAGACCAACCTGCCCCGGCCGTTCCCGAATGTGGACGCCGTGCAGGAGTTCAGTGTTCAGACCTCGAGCTTCGACGCGCAGTACGGCCGCGGCGTGGGCGGCGTGATCAACGTGGTGACCAAGGGCGGCACCAACGAGTTCCACGGCACATTGTTCGAGTTTCTGCGCAACTATAAGCTGAACGCCGCGAATTTCTTTTCCGGCCGCGACTCGCTGAAGCGCAACCAGTTCGGCGGCACGGCCGGCGGCCCCATTCGCAAGGACCGCACCTTTTTCTTCGCTTCCTATCAGGGCACACGCATCCGCAGCGCCACGCCCGGCGCGCTGCGCACCGCCCCCAGCCAGGCGATGAAGACGGGCGATTTCTCCGAATGGATGCGGCCGGATGGCCAGGGCGCGGTTCACGATCCACTCGCGCCGGCGCAGTACTTTCCTGGCAACATCATTCCGCGCAGCCGCTTCGATCCCGTCTCCGCCAAACTGCTTGACCTGATTCCGGCGTCTCAGGACCCGCGGTACCAGATCCGGTTCGGCACGCCCGTCAACATTACCAACGATAACCAGGTGGTAGCGCGCCTGGACCATCTCCTCAGTTCGCGCCACCACTTGTCGGGGCGCTATTTCTTCCTCCGCTTTAAGAACCCGCCTGTGATTCTGCCGACCAACATCCTGTACGCGAGCGATGGCACGCTGGGCGACGAGCACGCGTGGTCGTTCAATCATGCATTCACGATCTCATCGAAGTGGCTGAACAGCTTCAATATCTCCTACAACACATCGGAACCGGCGCGGATCACCGCCAGCGAGCCGCGGCTGAGCCTGGAAAGCCTGGGTTCGCGCGTAAAGAACTCGCCCCGGGCCAATCTGCTCAGCATGACCATCAGCGGCTGGTCCGGCATAGGGCTCGGCAACGTCGGCTACTCGGTGACCAGGTCGTTCCATCTCGCCAATTCGACGAGCTATGCCACCGGCCGCCACAATCTGCGCTTTGGCGGGGACGTGCGCCGCTACCGCACCGGTTTCACCTCGTACTTCCTGACCGGCGCGCAAGCCACCTTCAGCGGCCAGTTGCTCAGCGACCGCAACCGGCAGAACGCGGGAAACTCCTATGCCGAGTTTCTGCTTGGAACCGTCGCCAACTGGCGGCAACTCTCCACCTCGCACCTGGGTGCGATCAATCCGGTCTACGCGCTTTTCATCCAGGACGATGTCCGGCTCACCTCGAAGCTCTCGATGAATCTCGGCCTGCGCTACGATCCGAAGCTGGGCATTGACGAAGTCGATAATCAGCACACCACCTTCATTGCCGGACGCCAGTCTACGGCGTTCCCCAAGGCGCCGCGCGGGCTGTTGTTCACCGGCGACCAGGGCGTAGAGAACAAAGTCATTCCCAACGACTGGAACAATCTCGCTCCCCGGATCGGCTTGGCCTGGAACTTTCTGCCGAAGACCGTTCTGCGCGCGGCCTACGGCCTCTTCTATGACGAGTACATGGGCCTGTTTTACAACCGCACGATTCAAGGCCAGCCGTGGGTTGCCGACGCCACGCTGGTCGGCCCGCTGCGCCTTTCCGACCCGTACGCCGGCGGGCCGCTGATCGACCCGGACAGCTACAAGCCCGATCGCAACCTGGACTTCCTCAATTTCTCGACCTACGCGGTGCCCACGCGCGATATGAGTTCCGGATATCTCCAGAACTGGAACCTCGTGCTCGAGCGCGAGTTGCCGGCGAGCATCCTGTTCCGCATCGCCTATGTCGGCTCCAAGGGCACCCACCTGCTGATGACCTGCGAGGCGAACGCCGGCGTGTTCGGGCCCGGCGCCACCGCTGCCAATCTCAACCAGCGCCGGCCCTACGCGCGCATCGGGCCGTTGCAGTTGGGCACATCAACGGGCAACTCGAGCTACAACTCGATGCAGGTTACGGTGCAGCGGCGCATGCGCCGTGGCGTGAGCGTGCTCGCCAATTACACGTGGGCCAAGTCCATCGACTATGCGTCGTTCGGCTCGATCGAAGGCAACCAGACCGGGCCAGATCCGCTCAACCTGCGCAACAACCGCGGGCCTTCGGATTTTGACCTCGGGCACCGGCTGGTGGTCTCCGGCCTCTGGGAGTTGCCGAGGCTCTCCGGCCGGCATCCGGCGGCGCGGCTGGTGCTCGGCGGCTGGCAGCAGAACTTCATCTTCACGGCCGAAACCGGCACGCCGCTGACGGTGCGCAGCGGGATCGACAACGATCTGAACGGCGTTGGCGGCGATTTCGCCGACTACCGGGGCGGCGAGTGGAACCTCGGCTCCGGCCGCCCCAAGCAGGAGCAAATCGTGCGCTGGTTCAACACCTCGGTGTTCGCCGTGAATGCTCTGGGCACGATCGGCTCGGCCCGGCGCGGCCAGCTTCGCGCGCCGGGTTACTGGAATCTCGACTATTCGCTGTTCAGAAACTTCGACATCCGCGAAAAGGCGCGCGTGCAGTTCCGCGCCGAGCTGTTCAACGCCTTCAACCACGCGAATCCCGGCGAGCCCAATACGACCGTCAACAGCCCAAACTTCGGCGTGATCACCGGCGCAACCAGCCCGCGCATCATTCAGCTTGCCCTGAAACTGATTTGGTAGTGTGGAGGTTCCATGTCCACTCGACGCGCATTCCTCGGTGGCATGGCCGCGGCCTCTCTGGGCGGCGCCAGCCAGCCTGGTTCGAAAAGGATCCGCCTGGCGGTGGTCGGCGGAGGTTTCGGCGCATCGTTCCACTGGCACGAACATCCGCAGTGCGTGGTCACCGCTGTGACCGATCTCTACCCTGCCCGGCGGGACCGGCTCCGCAACGCCTATCGGTGCGACAACGTCTACGACTCGCTTGAGGACCTGCTGAAGAAACGCCGCGACCTCGATGCGGTTGCCATCTTCAGCGGCGCGCCCGCGCACCTCAAGCACACGAAGATGTGCATGGAGCGCGGTCTGCACGTGATCTCCGCGGTGCCCGCTTGCGTCAGTCTCGAGGAGGCCGAACAGCTTCGCGCCATCAAAGAGAAGACCGGATTGCGCTACATGATGGCCGAGTCCAGCTATTACCGGCAGGCGTGCATCTACGCGCGGGAACTGTACCGCAAGGGCGGCTTCGGAGAGATCCTCTACAGCGAGGTGGAGTATTACCACGA
>JBBTDS010000082.1:0-1770 GCA_038060875.1 Acidobacteriota bacterium
GGCCGCTCTCGGCCCCTCCGCTCAGTCCACCGCCCCTGGCACCGACGCCCTGGCACGGCTCTTCGAAGCCGCCGGCGGCAAGGTCCTGATCCTCCTCGATGAAGTATTGAACTTCTGCAACCGCCACCGCGGTTTGACGGATTCCTTCTATGCCTTCATCCAGAATCTGACGGTCGCGACGACCGGCACTACCCACAGCGCAGCCGTCATCAGCCTGCCCCGGAGCCAGGTCGAAATGACCGATTGGGATTTGCAGTGGCAGGAGAGGATCACCAAGGTCGTGCACCGCGTGGCCAAGGATCTCATTGCCAACGACGAGACTGAAATCAGCGAGGTGGTGCGTCGCCGCCTGTTCGAGGACCTCGGTCCGGAAAAGGTCCGCCGCACCCTTGCCAAGCTCTACGCCGACTGGTGCTTCGAGCGGCGCGCCCGCCTGCCGGCCGAATGGACGGCGGTCGATTCGGCCTCCACCGAAAGCAAAGCCCGTGAGTTCCTCATGAGCCGCTTCGAGGCCTGCTACCCCTTTCACCCCTCCACCTTGTCCGTCTTCCAGCGCAAGTGGCAGGCCCTGCCCCAATACCAGCAGACCCGCGGTACCCTCGCCATGCTGGCCCAGTGGGTTTCCTGGGCCTACCGCGAGGGCTACCAGAAGCTCCGCCGCGAAGCGTTTCTCACCCTCGGCTCCGCGCCCCTCCACGTCCCCGAGTTCCGCAGCGCGGTTCTGGGTCAGTTGGGCGAGCCAAGGCTCGCTGCCGCCATCGACGCCGACATAGCCGGAGCTGTCTCCCACGCCCGCGCCCTCGATGCCGATACAAAGGGTCCCCTCAAGGACATCCACCGAAGGGTTGCCGCAACCATCCTCTTTGAGTCCTCCGGCAGCCAAAGAGACAAGATCGCCCACTTGCCGGACTTGCGATTCGCTCTCGGTGAACCGGAAGTCGAGACCACATCCATCGACAACGCCGCGCTCGCCCTCGAGGCGCGCGCCTTCTTCATCCGCAAGGTCTCCTCCGACGGATTCCAGATCCGCCATCAGGCCACCCTCAAGAAGGTGGTCAATGACCGCCGCGCCTCGCTCGACCCCGATACCGAGGTCCGGCCCTCCATGTGCGCCTACATCAAGGAGGAATTTAAGAAGGGTGCTCCCACCATCCCGGAATTCTTCCCCAGCGATTCCACCGTTGTCGCCAACACGCCCAAGCTCAGGATCGTGGTCATGGAACCGGCTCTCGAATGGACCGGCGCCGGGCCTGTCCGCGCCCAGATCGGCGACTGGACCCGCCTCCGAGGGGGAGCCACCCGCGACTACCCGGCGGCCCTCGTATGGTGTCTGAAAAAGCCCGGCCGCGAATTGCAGGAAAAGGTCGAGCTGGCTCTCGCCTGGCAGCGAGTCGAACGCGATATCCGTGCCGGAGTCCTCGGCACGGACGTGGACCCCGCCGACCGTTCCGACGTCGCATCTAAGCTGAAAGACGCCCAGGAAGCCGCCCGGGACGAGGTTTGGGCCAGCTACCGCTTTGTCGTTATCGCGGATGCCCAGGAACCCGACGGGCTCCGCACCATCGACCTCGGCGCCGGGCACTCCAGCAGCGGTGAGACCCTCTGCGGCAGAATCCTAGCCGCACTGAAGTCGGATGGCCGCCTCAGCGAATCCGTCGGAGCCACCTACTTGGATCGCAACTGGCCCCCCGCCCTCAAAGACTCAGGCGCCTGGCCGCTCAAGAGCCTGCAAAAGAGCTTCTTCGACGGCTCCCTCACCCGCTTGCTCGA
>JBBTDS010000083.1:0-1924 GCA_038060875.1 Acidobacteriota bacterium
CAAGATTCAGACAGCCTGCAATTCCGATAGGGCAAAACTAAGTGACATTGGGCTTTAGCCTGCCGCTGCGGGCTTCAAGCCCGCAGGGATCTTCGCGCCGCGCGAACATCGTCCAGCAGGGCATCGAGGCCTGGGCCGCGACCTGGCTTGTCCATCTGTCCGATGTTATCACAGCGTGATAACCTGCTGCGCCCCGTGCTCTCGCCTCCGGGCAAGCGTGCCCGGTCGCACATCTCCGGCGGCTTCCGGCCCGGGCCGGCTGAAGACTCCCAGCCTGCCGTCTCGCCGGACACTCAGGCGTGCTGTCAGGAAGCGGGTTCGGGTAAGCTGGGACCATGCGGACGACGATCGACTTGCCCGATCCGATATACGCGAAGGGAGAACAAGTCGCCAAAGCCAAGGGCTTCACGCTCGAACAGCTCATCGTTCGCGCAATCGAGCGGGAAGTGGCCCAGGCCAGCCTGGAGACCCCGTATCGCGGGGAAATCAGCCTCCCCCTCATCCATTCGCGAAGACCAGGCACGTTGGATCTGTCAAGCTTCGACTTTGATGATCTACTTGCCTGATGTCAACTTCTGGATAGCGCTCGGTTCCGACCAGCACGTGCATCACGCGGCGGCAAAGAACTGGTTCGTGAACATATTGGACGAGCGGCTGGCATTCTGCCGGATCACGGAACTGGGGTTTCTTCGTCTGCTCACGAACCGGCATGTGATGGGAGAGGACGCCTTACAGCCGGCACTCGCATGGCAAGTCTTACAATCGCCTCCGTTCCGATTGCGCCCGGCTTTGGATGTCCGCATGCCTGTTCTTTCGCCATGAAGCCAACCAGCGGCCCACTGGAGACTTGGGCGTGCCCTGCGCGATTCCCGCCGGCCGCCCCCGGGCTTCCGGCCCGCACCGGTTTTCCGGTGTCAGGAGCTGTGCTTGGAAACCCAGGCGGGCTCCCCAGTGGTATACTGCCAGAGAGTTAGCGGCGGGGTGCGGTCATGACGGCGACGGTGCAGACGAAGGAAGACGTCCTCAAGATCCTTAGTGACAATCAGAGCCGACTGCGAGCCTTGGGCGTGCTACGCCTGGGGCTGTTCGGGTCCTTCGTGAGGGGCCAGCAGATCGCCGACAGCGATGTTGACATCCTCGTCGAATTCCAGCAGGGCCAGAAGACCTTCGATCACTTCATCCGCATCTCGTTCCTGCTGGAAGATCTGCTGGGGCGCCGCGTGGAGTTGGTAACCCCGGAGGCCCTTAGCCCCCACATCGGTCCCCACATCCTGGCGGAAGTGGAGCATGTCGCTTTCGCCGCATGAGTGCCTCCGCCATATTGCGGAAGAGGCCGCGTATCTGTAGGCGCAGGCGGCAGGATTGAATCGCGAGCAGTTTGCCGCCGATGAGACCGCCAGGCGAGCCTTTGTGCGGAGTATCGAAATCATCGGCGAGGCCGCCAAGAGAATCCCTCCAGAACTCCGGCTCCGATATCCACACATTGAGTGGCGCGCGATGGCGGGCATGAGGGACAAGCTGATTCACCACTACTTCGGCGTGGACTATGAGCTCGTTTGGGATATAGCGGTCAGCAAGGCGCCGATCTTGCGTCGCCAGATCGAGGAAATCCTGAGCCGGGAGGCGGGGGCATGAGTCCGGGCGAGAGTCGTGAGGGAATCAGGACACGGCGGGAGTCTTCGGCGGCGCCGTCTTTGCCGGCGCCTGTTCCCCACGGACGGGACGGGCTCCGCATTCGTCCTCGAGGAAGGGACCGGAGCGGTGACTGTCCTCTCGGCCAGGTTCTTCCAGATGACGATGTGGCTTCCGCCGCGCCGGACCTTGACAAAACCTTGGGAGGAGAGGATGCGGCCCGACCGCCTCGGTTCCTGGCGGAAGCTAGTGGGAGTCGAACCCACCCGAGACTCGTTGACGGGCCTCACGC
>JBBTDS010000084.1:0-4170 GCA_038060875.1 Acidobacteriota bacterium
TCCAGACCATGACCCTGGAGAAGCTGCGCCGCGAGCTGACCCCCGTGCGCACCGGGGGGGATGAACGCGGTCCGTTGGGGGCCCTGGGGGGCATTTTCCAGAGCGAGGACTAAGGGCGAGGCGTGCCTCGCCCCTACGCCGGCCGGTGTTGAATGCCGTAGGGGCCGGGCACGCCCGGCCCCGCCACACCTCAAGTTTTTCGTTCCTCCTGCCGATTGGCGCAGTAGATGCAGGGCGCACCCGGCAAGGGTATTGAACTCCCCGAGCCCGCCGAGGAACTCCAGCGGCTGAAGAGCCACTTTCTGGCCGGCCTCAACCACGAGATCCGCACCCCGCTCAGCGGCATCCTGGGCATGAGCGACCTGCTGCTGGAAACCAGCCTCGACGACCTCCAGCGAGAATACGTGGCCACCGCCCGCATCTGTGCCGAGGAATTGCTGGAGCTGCTGAACTCCGCACTGGAGTTCTCGGCCGTTTCCACCGGCGGGCTGACGCTGGAAGACGCGGAATTCAACCTGGATGAGCTGCTAAAGGGAGTGGTGGATGGTGGCCAGATCAAAGCCCACGCCAGAGGCTTGAGGCTGACGGCCAACCTGGAGAACCTTCCGCTGGCCGTGATGGGAGACGCCACCCGCCTGCGCCACGTGCTGGCGCAGTTGATCGGCAACGCCATCAAGTTCACGCCGCGGGGCGAGATCCACCTCAGCGCCCAAACGGCCGCGCTGCCGGAGGGCCGCTGCCTCCTCCAGGTCAGTGTGCGCGACACCGGCATTGGCATCCCGCCCGACCAGTTGAAGCACCTGTTTGAGTCCTTCCGCCAGCTTGAGGGCGGCCTCGGGCGCAGGTTTTCCGGCCTCGGGCTCGGCCTTGCGCTGGTCCAGCAACTGGTGTGCCTGATGGGCGGAGACGTCACGGCGGAGAGCCAGCAGGGCCGGGGCAGCCTGTTCACCATCACGGTCCCGCTGCGCCTCGCTCACGAACTGGCGGTGGGCGGGGCGGCCAAGGATCTGCGGCCGTCCGAACAAGCCGAGGCTGCGGCCCGCATCCTGCTGGTTGACGACGACGTGGTCGCCCAGCGCATCGTCGCCCACATGCTGGCCCGCGGCCGCTTCCGCGTCGATGCCGTTCCCAGCGGAGAGGCCGCCCTGGCCGCCGCCGGTGGACGGCGTTACGACCTGATCCTCATGGATCTTCAGATGCCCGGCATGGACGGAATCGAAACGGCCAGTCTCATCCGCCAGCTCCCGGCTTACGCCGCGGTGCCGATCATCGCCCTGACCGCCCACACCGGCGAGGAGTACCGCGCCTTCTGCCGTGAGCAAGGCTTCGAGGGCTTCCTCAGTAAGCCCGTCCGCTCCGAGGAACTGGTGGTCGCCGTCGCCCAGCATATCCACGCTTGAGCCGGTTCAGTACTGAAACTTCAACGCCATCTGGATCACTCGCGGCGAGCCCGCGGAGGTGATGGTCGCGAAGGTCGCGGCCGACTGATTCGCGTTAGGGTTCCCCAGGTTCACCCGGTTGAAGAGGTTGAAGATCTCCGTGCGGAACTGCACCCGATAGCCTTCGCGCACGGTGATGTTCTTGACCACGCCGAAGTCGATGGTGGCCTCCCCGGGACCGCGCAGGATATTGCGCCCCGAGGTTCCGAACGTGCCCGGGGCGTTCTGCGCGAAAGCCGCTTTGCGGAAGTACTCGCTCACGAGCTGGGCGCGCGGCCGCCCGGTATCGAGCTGCGGGGGGCCGACGAGATCGGCGCGATCGCCGTTCACTCCCGAGGCGGAGTTGTCGCGCCCCGAAACCACGCTGAAAGCGCGCCCGCTCTGGAAGGTCACGATGCCGTTGGTCTCCCACCCGCCGAGCACGTGGCGCACCGGCGGAGCCGCGCCCGCCAGCCTGGGCAGCCCCCAAATGTAGCTGGCGACAAAGCGGTGTGTCAGGTCGAAATCAGACGGCCCCTTTTCTTGGCGGAAGTCGAACGGATTCGCCGGCGTGGACCCGTCGGTGGAGGCGTCATCGATCAGCTTGCTCCAGGTGTAGCTCGCAAGGACGGTGAAACCGCGGGTAAGGCGCTTGTTCAAGCTCGATTGGAGCGAGTGGTACGTCGAGTTTCCGCGGCTGGCCATGTCGATAATGGTGCTGAACGTCGGATACAGCGGCCGGCGCTCAGCCAGCGTCCGGCCCGGTGCGCCGTAAATCCCCGGGTTCAGCTCGCCGGTCATGTAGAGGTGGTTGCCCTTGCTGCCCACGTAGGCCACCGTCGCGATGTAGCTTTCAAAGAGCTGCCGCTGCACGTTCAGATTCCACTGCTGGATGATGGCATTGCGGAAATTCACGTTCCACTGCTGCATGGTCATCGGGGTGAGGAACTTGTAGCGCGACTGTTCCTCCTTGGTCCGCGGCGAGGTGAAGGGGAACGGGTTGCCCGTCTCCGAGTACGGGTTGTCCAGCCCGAGCGGCGGATTGTCGATGGTGAGCTTGATGGCGAACGGCTGGTTGTTGGAGATCTGGTTGTGCGCCTGCTGGCGGATCTGCGAATAGAAGATTCCGTAGCCGCCGCGGATGCTGTTCTTGCCGTTTCCAAACGGGTCGATGGCGAAGCCGAAGCGCGGCCCCAGGTTCCATAGTTTCCGTTCCACCAGGGAACGCGGGGCCCCGGGGTCACCGGCGAAAATGATGTTCTGCGGCGCGGTCGGGAACAGGCTGGACCGGTAGCCAGGACGAACCTGCGAGAACTTATCGGTCCGGTCGGTGAAGGGGAAATAGGGATCCCAACGCAACCCCAGGTTCAAGGTGAGCCGCGAAGACACCTTCCAGTCGTCCTGGAAGAAGACGGCCAGCTCGGTGGTCCTTGGTTGGTTGCTGTCTTCGGCGATCTGTTCCACCTGCGTCGGCCGGCCCAGCAGGAAATCGGCGGCGGCATCGCCGGTGAACGTGTTGCGGAAGCGCATGTACGGGTCGCCGCGGAAGTACTCCTGCAAATCCAGGATGGAGCGCCGCGCGTCGCCGCCCACCTTCAGGAAATGCGCGCCGCGCGTGAAGCTCAGCATTTCGGAGAACTGGAAGTTCTTGCGGAAGTGGTTGAGCGGGAAGCGCGAGAACGCGTTGAAGTAGGCGTCAAGGGTGGTATGCATGCCCGCCGGCGCTTCGGCGCTAAAGGTCCGCGTGAACCTGGCGCCGAAATCGTTCCAGGTCTTGTTGCCGGGCACGATCGACAGTTGCTGCCGGTCGATGTCGCTGTAGGAAAAGTTGAAGCTGTTCAGCACCGTCGGGCTGATAACGTGGGTGTCGGTTACCGCCAGGCTCCAGTTGGTGTATTCGATCGCCGCAAAGAAGCCCGGCAGGTTCCCCGTCACCTCGTTCCGATTGTTGAAGTTGTAGAGCAGCCGTGCGGAGAGCTGGTTGGCCTCGCTCACGCGGTGGTCGCCCTTGACCAGGAACTGATCGTCGTCTATCTTCTCCTGGCTGGCCAGGCTGAGAAGGCCGCCAGGACGGTTGGGCAGGGGCACAAACGCCTCCAGGAATTTCTGCGGCGCCGGGTGGAGCCGCGAGGCGGGGATCACCGCGTTGGGGAACAGGCCGCCGGCGGGGTCCCTCAGCGTTTTGCCGGGCGCGGAAAAGTTGCCCTTGCGTTGGTCCGCCGTCAGCACGGTGGCGGTCACCGAGCCGGGCGCGCTACGCTGCGTGGTCCGCTGGTAGGAGAGGAAGAAGAACGTCATGTCCTTCTTAACCGGGCCGCCCACGGTCCCGCCGAACTGGTTCCGTTTGAACGGGGGCACCGCGTTGGCGAAGAAGTTCCTGGCGTTCAGTTTCTCGTTGCGCACGAATTCAAACAGCGTGCCGTGCAGCGTATTGGCGCCGGACTTGGTGACCGCGTTCATGAACGCCCCGGCGTTGCGGCCGCGGTCGGCGCTGTAAGCGTTTGTCTGGATGCTGAATTCCTGGAGCGCGTCCGGGGAAGGGAAAATGGCCGGCGTGTTGAAGTAGGGGTCGTGGTTGTCGCCCCCGTCCAGCATGTAGTTGTTCGAGTTGGTGCGCGATCCGTTGATCGACACCGACTCGTTCTGGGCCTGGCCCTGGTCCGAGCGGCCGCCAGAACCCGCCACCAGGTACTGCAATTGCAGCGGATTGCGCCCGTTCAGCGGCAATCCGACGATCCGGTCGCTATCGACC
>JBBTDS010000085.1:0-1448 GCA_038060875.1 Acidobacteriota bacterium
TGCTCTGGCAGGACGCGCAGTCGGTTGAGTTTCGCTTCAAAGCCGGGGCCGGCGCAATCGGGACGGCCTGCCGCGGTTGGGTGCACTTCTGGCTGGATGGCGTGATCCTGGCCGACGTGCCGGTGACGATCTTCGTGGCTGGGGAGGAGGCGCCGGAGATATTCCGGGAGGCGCTCGAGGAGGCCAATGCCCGGCCGTACCGCCTGGTGTTCCCCTCTTACTCCCATGAGGACGTCGAGATTGTGGAGCGGATGGAGACTTACGCGGCCTCGTTCGGCGACGAGTACCTGCGCGACGTGAGCAAACTGCGTGCGGGCCAACGGTGGAACGACGAGCTCAAGGGCTTCATCGGCCGGGCCGACGTATTCCAGCTTTTCTGGTCGCAGAACGCGGCGACCTCCCGCTACGTGGAGCAGGAGTGGCGGCACGCGCTGCGGGAGCGGGAGGCCCGGCCCGATCCTCATTTCGTCCGTCCGGTCTACTGGAGCCCCGAGCCGGCGCCCATCCCGCCGGAGCTTCAACCGCTGCACTTCGCCAAGGTGCCGCTGAGCCGCTACGATGGTTTTGTCAACCGGTCGCGGAGGACTTCAACATGACGGACACCGGCCTCACCAGGCTCGATGAATCGGCACTGCGGGCGCGGCTGCTCGCGCGTGTGGCTCCCAACCAGATCATAGAGCGGGCGACCGCCATCGCCGGCGATGCGCACCGCGGCCGCTTGCGGGACGAGGGGACGCCGTATGTCTGCCACGTCCTTCGGACGGCCCTGATCCTGGCCGAGGAACTCCACATCAGCGACACTGAGCGCGTGTGCGCCGCCTTGCTCCACGATGTTCTGGAAGATGGCGTCGGGATCGCTTTGGAGCAGCTCCGGGAGACCTTCGGCGAGCGCGTCGCCGCGATGGTCCACTGCCTCACCGATGAGTTCAAACACAGTGGCCTGCCCAGGGCGGAACGCAAGAGACTGTACCTCCAGAGAATCGCGGGGGCGGATGACGACTGCCTCGTGGTAAAACTATGCGACCGCCTCGACAACTTGCGGTCACTGCCCGATTCCCCGAGCCTGGAGAAACGGGAACAAGTGAGCCGTGAGACCCGGGTTCACCTGATGCCGGGACTGTCTCAGCGATCCGGCCCATTCTCCGTGTTGAACCGGCTGCTTCAGGAGGCGCTCCATTACGAGGCGCTTTGCCGGTACCGCGACCTGCGGCCCGATTGCCAGTTGCTTTCCGACCATATCGAGAAGGTCCTGCTGGCGATGGCCCACTGTCGGGGAATCTATCCCATCGTCACCGCACGGGCCAAATCCCTGGAGAGCTTCGCGGAAAAGATCCAGCGCCCGGGCAAGGTCTACGCCGTCGATCCGGTCACGGAGATCACCGACCTCTGCGGCGTCCGGGTCATCGTCCACACCCTGGACCAGGTGGACGCGATGGCGGCGGCAGTGC
>JBBTDS010000086.1:0-8695 GCA_038060875.1 Acidobacteriota bacterium
TCATCCGACTCCTGCAACCAGTTGAATCTGTTCGACTTATAGCCGGACAGCAGTGATGTTGCCTATGTACGGCAGATCGATGGCGTGCATTTCCGGCTCGGTGAACCGATACCACCAGTTGCGCCCCCACTCGTCATGCTCATCGAGAGGCACGTTGCGCCCATAGCCACGACTGACGTAGGGTCTGGCGCCGGGGAGCTTGAGGAGGACGAAGGCGGCCGTTTCTTCCGAAGGCTGATCGAGGAAACGCCGCATCTCGGGCCCCAGTTTCGGGTGCAGCGTCGCAACCGCGGGACCGAGCTGGCCTGCGATGTCGAAGCGGTTGAGAAGGACGGCGCGCGTCCATGTGACAACTCTCAGCTCGTCGCGCAGGTGAGGAGGCAGCCCGTCGCTTGCGGCCACGGCTCTCAGGGACCGAAGAGGGAGCCGCTCGTTGAAGATATCGGCTGCCGTCTCGTCGAACCGCGGCAGCGACATGAGCTTGGCAGCTCTCGCGGCGCTTTCGATGGTTTCTCGGCGTATCCACTCGCGGAATTGCGGCAGTTGGTGGTCGATCCAGCGCAGATCCGGTTGATCCTGCGATTGCCACTCGTCCGTGTCCAGTTCGGTTGCGGCATAGATCACCTTGCGGGGCGCGAGCCGGACGAACTCCTCGCGATCCCTGGCCAGTTGCACGCGCAACTGGGCAGCGCGGTTCTGTGCGGACGGGAAGGTCGCCAGCGCGGCCAGAACCTGGTCGGTGTGTTCGCACGCTTCATCGAACCGCCCCTTGCTCGCCAGGAGCCGGGCGGCGGCGTAGCGCAGCGCCGGTCCTCCAGGCGTATCCAGCCCGACGGCCAGAGCTGTGTCAATCAGCTCATCGGGCGCGCTGCTGTCCGCGCGCCAGAGCGCTGCGTACAGCCACGCGCGGGACTTCGTCCGGCGCCACTCGGCCAGAGCGGCTTTATACCCGGAATCACCCTGGAACGCCAGTATCCAACGAGAGAGTGCATCCGCTGGCCTACCTGTGCGAGGAACCGGCCTGCCTCGCGCGCCGTCCCAGGAATTGCCTTCGAGCCAGTCCATCCCGTTCAGGTACAGCGTCAGGTCGGTTTCACGCCAGTTGCCGCGAACAAGGCGCCGGCCGATCCGCTCCAACGCTGCCTTGCGGTTCGTGATCATCATGCAGCGCAGCATCAGATACTCGGCAGCGGCATGGGTCGGCCGCAGCTTCGGATCGCCGAGCACGGACCGGAACTGCGCTTCGGCCTCCGCAAGCGCTTGCTTGTGCAATGGCTCGGACTGCGTCTGCCGCGCTTTCCACAGCAGTGTTCTCCCCACCAGGTACGGCGCCCAGACGCGCCAGGGGGACGCAGGGTCCTGTGCGATGTGCCGAAACGCCGCCAGCGCTTCATCGAAGTGCTGCGCATAGAAGAGCGCGGCCGCCATCTGGTATTCGCGGTCGGCGCGAATGAGCGGGTGCATGCCGACCGGCGCCGGCGAGAGCTGCTGCGGAACTGACGTTTCGCAGGCGCGGAACACGGCATCCTGTCCCGCGGTCCAGAACTTCACTTCAGCGCTGGCTGCTCCAAAGCGCCGGATGCGGTCGGACAAGGTGCGGGCGGCGGTCTCGTAGGGATCGCGGGCGCAAATGTCGGTGAAGACAAAGCGAGGGGACATGACTGCCATACGGCCTGCGCCGGGCGCCTGGTAGGGAACGGGGACCTGTTTGCGCACCTTAGTCCAGGATTCCGCAATCTTTCCCTCCGGCCACGAATAGTGCGCCCTCGAATTCCAGACTTGCAGCCACATTTGCTGCTCCGCGCGGGTCAGCGGCCTGCCTTCAAAGTAGCGGTAGGCCGCGAACAGGTAGACGCGGGCGTGCGCCGGCTCGGAGATGCCGATGGCCCCGGAGGCGAACCGGCTCATAGGCACGTCCGGGTGCAACGCGTACACAAATACCGGACGGTCAAGATCGTGCTCGATGCCGGCCTGCGCGGAGAGGGCGACCAATGCGATCAGCGCAACCGCGCGCGAGCTTCGTCGAATGCTTCCCGTGTCCATGGATGGGGGTGAAAAACGTAAATCTTCTTTGCTTCTGGCCGCCACGGCAGTCGCTCGTCGGTGGAGATGCCGAGTGCATCGCGGCAGCCCTCGGCGAATTGACCTTGCTTATGCAGCCTATCAAGAATCGCGTTGCGCTGGGGGCCCATGCGAAAGAGCATCGGGACTGCCTCGTCAGGCACACCAGCGAACCAGGGCTTGTCCAGGCACCAGGACGCAAGAGCTGTAATGGAGATGTGCGGCTTCCACCGGCGGGTAAGCCGGATCAGCTCTACGTACCACTCCCGCTGCGAGGAGCGGGCGTCGAAGTCGATCTGAATGCGCTTAAGATCAACCCAGCGCCAGAGGAAGCTCCCAATTGAGTCGGCAGGCGGCAGGGCACTGCCGTCTGATTCAAGGCGGATTACGGGGATTGGCTTCATGCCCTCGGGTAACACTAGAGGCAGCCTGCGGAACCAAGGCTCGGCCCGGCCATCGCGCAGGTAGAGGGTTTCCATCAGAGCGGCCACTTCCGCCTCGCCCGGTTTCAGAAAACGGAGATCTTCGGCCCGGTCCCACGCCCACAGCACAATGGTCTGGGGTGGTTTGGGCGGGCTCGTTTTCCGGGGCTGCGGGCGACCGCACCCGCCGGCGACCAGCAGGACCACCGCTGTGACAAGCGGCGGCCCTCGTCGGCGATCCACGCAGACCAGCATAACGGAAATCCGCGTTAGGGGCCTGACAAGCTGAAGCTTGTCCCACATTCGAAATACTGGGACTACAGGATTCTTCGGCTCGCCGGACCGTGCTACAAATCACGTTGTGAAAGCGGGCCGGACTGCTCTGGTTGTGGCGGCCATGACGGCGAGTTGTGCGGCGGCGGAGGTCCGGCTGAACGGCCGGGTCACCAATGACAACAACACGCCGGTCGCAAGCGCCCGAGTGACCCTCAGAAGTCCGGATGGCGCCATCCTGACGGCGGTCACGGACCCCGCCGGCGTTTTCACCTTTCGGCTGCCGGGTCCCCGCGAATCCTGGCTCGCCGCCGAGCGGGAGGGTTACTTTCGACTGGCCGAGCGCCCGGTCCATCTGGTTGAAGGCGCTAACGAAGTCCACCTCATCCTGAATCCGCTTCGCGAAGTGTTCGAATCGGTGGACGTGAGGGCGTCCCCGTCGCGGGTCGATTTCGATCGGACCACCGTGCAACGGTCGCTGAGTGGCGCGGAGATCCTCGCGGTGCCGTTCCCCAGCTCGAACAACCTGAAAAACGCGTTGCGGATTATGCCGGGCGTCGTGCAAGATTCCAAGGGCGGCGTTCACCTCAATGGAGGCGCCGAGGAACAGGTGCTCTATACGCTGAACGGCTTCAACCTCAATGATCCCCTGACGGGTCGCTTCGAGAGCCGGCTCAGCGTGGAAGCGGTCCAGTCGATCGAGGTTGGCAGCGGGCGGCTGCCGGCCGAATTCGGGAAGGGATCCGCCGGAATGCTGGCGATCACCACCAGCCCGGGAGACAACAAGCTGCGCTATTCGGCCACCAATTTCTTCCCAGGCGTGGAGAGCCACAAGGGCCTGCTGGTCGGTAACTGGACGCCGCGGTTGAACCTGTCCGGGCCGATCCGGCGGGGGCGGGCATGGTTCTCCAACAGTTTTGTGACCCAGTATGACAAGCAGGTGATCGAAGAGTTGCCGAGCGGGGCGGACCAGATGTCGAGCTGGCGGTTCAGCAACCTGCTCCACACCCAGGTGAACCTGTCCCCCTCGCACATCCTCTACGCCGGGATCCTGACCAATGTGTGGAATGCGCCCCGCACCGGGCTGAGCATCCTGAACCCGCCCGAGACGACCGTGGACCGGCGCTCGCGCCAGTGGTTTTTCAACATCAAGGACCAGGTCTACTTCCGTCGCGGACTGCTGGTGGAGTTTGGCTATGCCGCCAACCGCACTTTCGGCCGCGAGATCCCGCAGGGCCACGCGTTTCTGCGATTGACGCCCGAAGGCAACGCCGGCAACGCCTTCGCGGATGCGGCGCGAAAAGCGGGACGAGACCAGGTGCTGGCCAATATCTTCTTTCCTGCCGTCAGCCGGGCAGGCGTCCACCAATTCAAGGCGGGCATTGGCCTGGACCGGGTGACCTACTGGCAGCACGTCCGCCGGACAGGCTTCGAGCACCGGCGCGCCGACGGCTCCCCCGCGGCACGGGTGGTTTTCGGGGGCCCCAGCCAGTTGGGCCGCTCCAACCTGGAACTCTCGTCCTACTTCCAGGACGCCTGGCGGGTGAGGGCCGGCCTGTTGGCGGAGGCGGGCCTGCGCGCGGATTGGGACCGCATCCTTGGCCACGTCTACGTTTCGCCGCGGGCCGGCCTGGCCTGGGCCCCGCCCGGCCTTACGCGCACCAAGATCTCGGCCGGATACTCGGTCGTTTACGAAGCGACCAGCCTGCGGCTGTTCACCCGGCCGCTCGATCAATATTCCTTAACCACCTACTTCGACCGCCAGGGCCAAGTGGTCCGCGGGCCGGCGGTCTCGGTCTTCGTGTTCGGTCATCCGCGCCCGCCCGCCCCGCGCGCCGGGAACTGGAGCGCAGGTTTGGAACGGGAATTGGCCGGAAGCATTTATGCCCGGTTGAATTACCTCCGCCGCCGCGGCCGTCGCGGCTTTACCTATGCCAACGTGCCGCTGCCCGACGGCCCGCCTCCCCAGTTGATCGAACGCTCCCGCACTTCCGTCTTCGACGCTGTCTACAGATTGGCGAATGACCGGCGCGACGTGTTCGATTCCTTTGAGGTCACGGTGCGCCAGACCTTTCGCCGGCAGTACGGATGGCTGGCCAGCTACACCCGTTCGCGCGCTCTCTCCAACGGAGTGGTGGACATCAACATCGACGATCCCATCATCGTGTCCGACAATGTCGGGCCGATGCCCTGGGACAGCCCGAACCGTTTCCTGAGCTGGGGATACCTGCCGTTGCCCTGGGAAAACTGGGCGGCCGCCTATCTGCTGGAGTGGCGTACGGGCTTCCCCTTCTCGGTTTACAGCGGCGAGGGCAAGGCGATCGGCGGGCTGAATTCCCGGCGCTTCCCGCAGTTCTTTGCCTTGAACCTCCACGGGGAGCGCCGATTCTCCTTTCGCGGGCACCGGTGGGAGTTCCGGCTGGGCTTCAACAACTTGACCGGTCATCGGAACCCGAACGTGGTGAACGCCAACGCCGACTCGCCGAACTTTCTTCGCTTCTATGGCGGGCAGAGCCGGTCCTTCAACTTCCGGATCCGCTGGCTGGGCAGGGCGGCACGGTAGCCCGAAAACCGGGGACAGACGAATCTGTCCACAACGCCACCAGTTCAACGAGATGTTGAGTGCCGCAGTCTGGGGACAGATCCGTCTGTCCCCGGTTTTCGGGACCGGATCAGGAATACTGCAATTGCCGTATGGCGCACTGCCCGGCGCTCTGCTATCTTGCCTGCATTGCAGGTAGGGTGAGTGTGCCGAATGGAGATCGCAAAGGGACGCCCGCGCCGGGCAAGGCTGGCCAGTGGGAAAGGTGTCTGATCGCGCTGATTCTGGCGGGTCTGCTCATCGCCCTGGTGGTGCAGGCCCGCCGCGTGGGAATCACGGTCGATGAACCCAACCACCTGCTGTCCTCCTACCTCTACCGGCGCGGGGCCGAACCGCTGAAACCGAGCGACATGCCCCCGCTGGTCAAGATAGTGGGCGGCTGGGTGCCGAGACTCCTGGGCCTGCCGGAGATCTACCGGTACTTCCATGCCGGCGGCTTCCGGGAGAGCGAGCCGATTGCCAGAATTGCCGATTCCATTTACGTGTACAAGGTCGGGCTGTGAGGAGAAGTTGACTCGGATGATCGGACAAAAACACCCCTCGCTCAGCGTTTTCTTTCCGGCTTACAATGACGCTCTTTCGCTGCCGGCTCTGATCGAAAAGGCGTTCACGGTGCTGGAGGGCCACGTCGAGGATTATGAGGTGATTGTCATCAACGACGGCAGCCGGGACAACACGGCCGAAGTGTTGCGCCAGTTACAGCAGAAGCATGGGCCTCGGATGAGGGTGATCACGCACGAGCAGAATCGAGGTTACGGCGGGGCGCTGCGCAGCGGCTTCCGGGCGGCGCGGAAAGAGTTCGTCTTCTACACTGACGGCGACGGCCAGTACGATCCGGGGGAGCTGCCGAAGCTGCTGGCGAGAATGGGCCGCGGCATCGGGCTGGTCAACGGTTTCAAGCTGGAACGGCGGGACCCGCGGCATCGCATCTGGATCGGCCATGCTTACAACCGCTTCGCCCGAGCCCTATTCCGGATCCGTATCCGGGACATCGATTGCGACTACCGGGTGATCCGGCGCGATCTGCTTCAGAATCTCGATCTTACCTCCACCAGCGGGACGATCTGTGTGGAACTGGTCAGGAAGCTGGAACTGAGCGGATGCGGGGTGGCGGAAGTGGGTGTCCACCACTATCCAAGGCTGCACGGACGCTCGCAGTTTTTCCGCCTGCGGTCCCTGCTGAGCACGCTTGCTCAGCTCAGCCGGCTCTACCTCAGCCTTGTGGTCGCTCACGCTTTGTGGGCACGGCGGGGTGCGGATCGCCCTCTCCAACGTATTTCGCCACCGCCGGACTGAAGTACCGCCCGCCTTTCTGCGCCAGTTGAATCGCCGGCACGAGTTCCTCCTCCACCGCATCCTTCAGGAGGTACCCGCGCGCCCCCGCTTTCACCGCGTGCCGCACATAGTGCTCGCTGCTGTGCACGGTCAGCATAAGGACGGCGGTCTGGGGCGAACGTCGCAGGAGCTGTGCGGTCGCTTCGATCCCGTTCATCCCCTTCATCCCGATGTCCATCAGGGCCACGTCGGGACGGTGCTTCTCCGCCAACTCGACCGCTTCGGGCCCGGAGCCGGCCTCGGCCACCACCACGAAATCCGGGCAACTCTCCAGGAGGCGCTTCAACGCCTGGCGTAGGATGGCGTGATCGTCAACCAGAAGAACGCCCGTGGGCATGCTCTATCCTAGAATCCGCCGCTGCGGTTTGGCCATACTGCGGTTTCAGTATCCGGCGCAGGCATCAGACAATCAGCCCGCGCCGAACCGCGCTCAGCACCAGCTCAGCGGCGCTGTGTACCTGGAGCTTCTCCATGAGGCGCTGGCGATGCGTCTCCACCGTGTGCACGCTGATGTTGAGGCGGTTGGCGATCTCTTTGTTGCTGTTTCCTTCGGCCAGCAACTGGTAGATGACACGCTCTCTCTCGGTGAGCAGCTCATAGCGGTCGGCGGCTGCGTCGGACTTCTTGAGCCGGGTGTAACCCTCCTGAACCGCCCTGGCGACCGCCGGACTGAAGTAGTTTCCGCCTCTTTGCACCGTCTGAATGGCCCGGACCAGTTCCGCCTCCACCCCGTCCTTTAACACGTAGCCCAGCGCGCCGGCGCGCACGGACCGGACCACGTACCACTCGTCCTTGTGCATGCTGAGGATAAGTACCGCCGTCCGCGGTGAGCGCCGCAGGATCTGCGCCGTCGCTTCGATACCGCCCAGCTCCTTCATTCCCACGTCCACCACCGCCACGTCGGGCTGGTGCTTCTCAGCCAGATCGACCGCCTCCAGTCCGGTGGCGGCTTCGGCCACCACCACGAAATCCGGGTAGCTCTCGAGGATGCGCCTCAATCCCTGGCGCAGGATGGCGTGATCGTCGGCCAGCAGGATCCGCGTGGGCATCAGGCCTCCGCTTCCGCCAGCGGGATTCGGAGCGACACGCGCGTTCCGCGACCAGGAGAAGAATCGAACACCAGCGATCCTCCGACCATGGCCGCGCGTTCCAGCATACCCAGCACGCCGAAGCCAGCCGTCCGGCGGGGCATCCCTTTCCCGTCGAGATCGACCCCCCGGCCGTCGTCTTCAACCTCAACGGTAAGCGAACCCGGCGCCTGGCGAAGGCGCACGCTGATCCGGGTGGCGGCGGCATGCTTCTCGCAGTTGTGGAGAGCCTCCTGGACCACCCGGTAAACACAGGTCTTGACGGAATCGGGGAGCACGTCCTTGACTTCGTTCTCTGAAAACTCGCAGGCGATCCCGCTGCGGCGCGAGAAATCGGCCAGTTGCCACTGGAGGGCCGGCACCAGACCAAGATCATCGAGGGCCGGGGGCCGCAAAAGCAGCGAAATGTCCCGCACCGTTTCCACCGCTTTCTCCGCCAGGTTGTGCGCCCGTTCCAGCCGCTCCTGCACTTCCGGCGTGATCGCGCTCGCCGGCGCCTGCGAGCGGGAAATCTCGATCCGCAGCGCCGTCAGGATCTGACCGATCTCATCGTGCAGCTCCTGCGACAGGTGCCTGCGTTCCTCCTCCTGGATCTCGAGCAGGCGCGCCGAGAGCTGCTGCGACTCCCGTTTGGCCTGTGCCACCTCCTCGAACTGGCGGCGTCTTTCCCGCTCCAGGTTGTCGGCGTGCTTGAGGCTGAAACGCGCCACCAGCAGGCCGACTGTCACGCTCAGGCCGAGCAGCAGCAGCACGCGGAGGGCGGCTGCGCGCCGGCTGGCGGCGAACTCCAGCTCGCTGTTCTCCAGCACCTCCTGGCCGGCCTCCGTCAGTTGCCGGAGCGCCTCACCGGCCGTCCGCCGCCGGGGCCTGATCTCCCGCTGCACAAACTCGTGGGCGGCCAGCGAATCCATGGG
>JBBTDS010000087.1:0-4348 GCA_038060875.1 Acidobacteriota bacterium
ACCGCGTAAGGGGCATCGACGAAGGAGAACACCTGCCGCAGCTTCTCGACCTCGGTGGAGATGGCGCTGCGAAAACCGGTGGACTCGACAAACTGCCGTGCGAACTGTGCATTCGCGGTGGGCACGCTGATCAGCGTGACGTTGCTCCACTGGTACTGTCCCATCCAGCGCGCCGCCTGATCGCAGTGCGCGCACTCGGGGTCGAAGAAGTAGAGGAAGACGCGGCCCTGCTGGAGCGAGACGGGCTTGCCGTCCACGGTGATCGACGCCGGCGCCCTCACCCACGACTGCCGCACTGCGCCGAAGCCGTAGGAGACCATGGCGAAGACGGCGATCGCGCCCAGCACCAGGCCGGCGCTGCGCCGGCTCTCCGCCGGGCGCGCCCACAGGCCGGCCAGGAACGCCATCACCAGCATGACGCCGTCGCCGATGAAGAACGCCGGCCCCACCGCGCGCTTGATCCAGGGGAAGCAGTTGCACTCCTCGCCCCGCAGCACGTTGTAGTAGGCCGCGATGTAAACGAGGAAAAACACCAGCATCAGCCCGGTGAGCCAGGCGCCCCAGCGGCGAAACCGCGGCACCACCAGCAGCACGCCCGCGAAGGTTTCGCCAATCCCCAGCAAAACGGCGCCTATGAGACTCAGGCTGTGCGGCGCCTGCGCCTGCTCCAGCCGAACCGCGGCGCTGAACGGGTCGGTGATCTTCCAGACTCCCGCCATCATGAAGACGATCCCCAGCAGGATGGCGGCGATGCCGCTTACCGCGGCCTTCCACGTGGCCACATCCCAAAAGGCGGCGCCGCCCTTGGCATGTGGGATACTGTCATCCATGCTCCTTATTCTAGCCTTGTTTGCGGCTGTGCTTTGGGGGCAGACGGCGGATATGGTCATCACCGGAGCGCGCATCTATACCGTCGACCCGGGCAGACCCCTGGCCTCCTGCCTGGCCGTCAAGGACGGACGCATTCTCGCGGTTGGCGACGACGTCTCGGCCTACATCGGGCCCCAGACGCGGCGCATCGAAGCCCGCGGGGCCGCCATCATCCCCGGCTTCATCGACTCGCACGTCCACATGCAAGGGCTGGGCGAGATGCTCGACACGTTCGACTTTCGCAACGTGCGCTCGATCGCCGAGATCGCCGAGACGGTGCGCAAGGAGGCGGCGCGGCGGCCCGCGGGCGAGTGGATCGAAGGCCGCAACTGGGACCAGACCAACTGGGGCGGCAGCTTCCCCACTGCCGACGATCTGAGCCGCGCCGTGCCCAACCACCCCGTCAACCTCACCCGCGTGGACGGCCACGCCTCCTGGGTGAACCGCAAGGCGCTGGAGCTCGCCGGCATCACCGCCGCCACACCCGACCCGCCCGGCGGCAAGATCATCCGCGATGCCTCGGGCGCGCCCACCGGAGTGCTCATTGACCGCGCCCAGGGGCTGGTGGAGCGCAAGATCCCGCCCGCGACACCCGGGGTGCTGCGCCGGCGCCTGGTCCGCGCGGCCCGCGAGTGCGCCCGTTTGGGGCTGACCACTGTGCACGACGCCGGCGTTGGAGCGGAGGGGCTGGCCGCCTACCGCGCCCTCATCGCGCGCAACGAGCTGCCGGTCCGCGTCTACGCCATGATCGGCGGCTCGGGCAAGCTCTGGCGCGAGTACCTGGAGAAAGGTCCCGAGACGGGCGACCGGCTCACCGTCCGCAGCATCAAGCTGATGGCCGACGGCGCGATGGGCTCGCGCGGAGCCGCCTTCTTCCAGGCCTACGCCGACGATCCCGGCAACACCGGCCTGCTGATGCTCAAGCGGGACGAGGTGGAACGCGTGGCGCGCGAGGCCGCCGCCAAGGGCTTCCAGGTGAACACTCACGCCATCGGCGACCGCGCCAACCGCATCGTGCTGGAGGCTTACGGCGCCGTGCTGGGCGGCAAGAACGACCGCCGCTTCCGCATCGAGCACGCCCAGGCGCTGGCGCCGGGCGACTTCGAGCTGTTCGCGAAGTACTCGGTCATCGCCTCGATGCAGGCCACACATGCCACCAGCGACATGCGCTGGGCCGAGGTGCGCGTCGGCCCCGAGCGCGTCAAGGGAACTTACGCCTGGCGGCGCTTTCTCTCGATCGGCGTCCCGGTGGCCAACGGCTCGGATTTCCCCGTCGAAGACCCCAACCCGATCTGGGGCTTCTACGCCGCCATCACGCGCCAGGACCACCAGGGCAGTCCCAAGGACGGCTGGTTCCCTGACCAGCGCATGACCCGCCAGGAGGCCCTGGAGAGCTGGACCATCCGCGGCGCGCACGCCGCCTTTGAAGAGGACCGCAAGGGCAGCCTCGCGCCCGGGAAGCTCGCAGACTTCGTGATGCTCTCGGCCGACATCATGCGGATTCCTCCGCCGGAGATCCCCAAGACCAGCGTCACCATGACCGTGCTGGGAGGCGAGATCGTCCACTCGGAAGCGCGATGATGGGCGAGGCATGCCTCGCCCCTACAATGGGCTGGGAGCCGCTCGCGCTTCTGCTCCTGGCAGCCACCCAGCCCCTGGTGCTGGTTGACGACCACCTGCTCATCCCCCCGGCCGGGTCGCGCGCCATCCCGATCGCCCTCCACCAGCGCCCCGCCGTCATCGACTGCCAGTTCTCGGCCAGCCGCGGCGGACCGGTCATGCTGTGGCTGGTGCGCCGGCCGGATCTGGAGCGCTTTCATTCGGGGCGGCCCCTGGAGGCCCTGCTGGTGACCGGCTACCACAGAGCCGGCGCCTTCCGGCACAAACCCGGTCCGGGCGACTACGCCGTCATTGTGGACAACCGTCTGGATGCGAGCGGCCCCGCCGAGGTGCGGCTCGTGATTTCGCTGCTGTTCGACGCCGAGCCGGGCGGCCCGCAGTTCGTCCCGACCGGGCGCAAGATCGTGGTGGTTGTCCTGAGCCTGCTGTTCTTCCTCGCCGTGCTCTGGTATGCGCGGCGCCGCCTGGGGCCGGTGTTCAAGACGCGAGGCTTTTGAAGAATCCCCGCGCCGCCTCGACCGTGTGCGCGATGTCGTCCTCGGTGTGCGCCGCGGAGACGAAGGCCGCCTCGAATTGCGAAGGCGGCCAGTAGACGCCGCGCTCCAGCAGACAGCGGTGGAACTGCGCGAAACGCCCGGTGTCGGAACGCTTCGCCGAGTCGTAGTCAGTGACCGGCTGGCCGGCGAAGAAGAAGGTGATCATCGAGCCCACGCGGTTCACGGTGATGCCCGCGGGCGCGGCCGCCGCCAGCGCGGCGGTACGGGCGTTGAGTTGTTCGTAGATCCCCGGGTGCGACTTGAGATGCCGCAGCATCGCGAGGCCAGCCGCCACCGCCAGCGGATTGCCGCTCAATGTCCCGGCCTGATACACAGGGCCTGACGGCGCCACCCGCGACATGATGTCGGCCCTGCCGCCGTAAGCGCCGATCGGCAGCCCGCCGCCGATCACCTTGCCCAGCGTCGTCAGGTCGGGCCGTATACCGTAAACCTGCTGGGCGCCGCCGAAGGCGACCCTGAAGCCGGTCATCACCTCGTCGAAGATGAGCAGTGCGCCGTGCTGCTCCGTGAGCGCGCGCAGCGCCTCCAGAAAACCGGGCGCGGGCGGCACGCAGCCCATGTTGCCCGCGACCGGCTCGACGATGACCGCTGCGATCTTTTCGCCGTGGCGCCCGAACGCCTCCTCCAGCGCCGCGACGGAGTTGAAAGGCAGCGCGAGCGTCGTCGAGGCGAAGCTCTCCGGCACGCCGGCCGTTTCCGGAATGCCCAGCGTGGCCATGCCCGAGCCCGCCTTGACCAGCAGCGAATCGACGTGCCCGTGGTAGCAGCCCTCGAACTTAACGGCCAGCTCGCGGCCGGTGAAGGCGCGCGCCAGGCGCAGCGCGCTCATCGTCGCCTCGGTGCCGGAGTTCACCAGCCGCACCATCTCCATCGAGGGCGCCGCCTCGCGTATGGCTTCGGCCAGCTCGACCTCGCGCTCGGTCGGCGCGCCGAAGCTGGTTCCGTCGCGAACCACGTCTTCAAGCGCGGCCACGATGTCGGGATGGCAGTGGCCCAGCAGCAGCGGTCCCCAGGAGCAGACAAAATCGACGTACTCGTTGCCGTCGGCGTCCCAGAGGCGCGAGCCGGCGCCGCGGACGATGAACGGCGGCGTCCCGCCCACGGCGCGGAAGGCGCGCACCGGCGAGTTCACCCCACCGGGAATGACCCGTTGCGCGCGGGACAGGAGAGCTTCAGATCGGGCTAGCTTCATGTGAGGTATCGGCGGGCACGACGCGGCTGAACAGGAAATTCATCACCGTCTCGAACAGGGTTCCATGCAGGTTCTTCAGCAGGCGCGCCTTCAGCCCGGCGTAGGATTG
>JBBTDS010000087.1:4448-5526 GCA_038060875.1 Acidobacteriota bacterium
GCCATCCAGCCCGGCCCGGCCACGCGATTCCTGATCCAGGAGAGAGTCTCCAGCGAGGGGAGCAGGTGGCCGTAGAACTGGCCGTTCTTCCAGCCGATGCCGCGCTCTTCGAGGAACGCTTCCAGGCGTGCCCGCAGCGCTTGGGCCGGCACGCCCTTGCCGCATATGCCGGCCGCCAGATGGCCGCAGCGCGGAAACACCCAGAGGTAGCCTTCGAGTTGCGGCAGGAACTGAATGTCGATGTGCTCCTGCTGCTCAGGCAGGTAGTAGCCCAGCGCGTACATGGTGTCGCCCGGACCCCACTCGGTGCCGACGTTGCGCAACCGGTTGCGCGCGCCAGTGGCAACGATGCAGAAGTCAGCCTTGATGGACCCCTCGTTGGTCTTCAGCAGCCAGCCGTCGTTCCGGGGGACCGCCTCGAGGACGCGCGCCTTCTCGATGCGGGCGCCGGCACGCTCGGCCCGCTCCAGCAACATGCGGTTCAGATCGAGACGCGAGTAGACGACCAGCGGATGGCTCAGCCGCAAGCTCGCCCAGCCGACCCCGGGGGCGGCCAGCCGTGTCTCGCTGACCAGCCGCTTCGGCCGGTCGTTCTCGATCAGGAAGGGATAGCGGCTGTAGGCCTTGTAGGTCAGGCCGCCGCCGCAGGGCTTCTCCCAGGCCAGCTTCTCGTCGAGGAGGACGGTGTCCAGACCCGCCTGCGCGATCCGCTCGGCGGCAAACGCGCCGGCCGGACCTCCTCCCAGCACGACGACGCGCTTCATTTTTTGGTACCGGTCTCGCCGGGCTTCGGCCCCGGCGCCGCGCCCATCGGCGGATGGCCGGAGGGCATGCCACCGCCCATGCCGGAGCCATGCGGGGCGCCAGCGGCCTCCGCCTTGCCCTTCACCGCCCAGCGGTCGCCCTTCCGCTCCAGCGTGTAGCGCATCTCCATGCCGGCGCCGGCGCTGCCGCCTTTGGGACGAAACGATACGGTCGCGTCGGCTTCGTTCTGCCGGAAGGACACCGAGGTCACCTCGATGTTCATGGCGTTGAGGTCAATCGTCAGGCCGGGCCGCGAAGAGAGATGATCGATCAC
>JBBTDS010000087.1:5626-13523 GCA_038060875.1 Acidobacteriota bacterium
GTGCTCTCACCGCGGGCGTTGATCTTCCCGGACAGCCGCCCCTGCTTGCTTCTCAGCACGAACGGCAGCATCAGCCGGCAATCCGGTGACACTCCTTTCAGGCTGATCACACCGGCCAGATCCACTCCCGCGGCTGCCTCGGCGAGCGCGTACCGCACGCTCACTTTGGGTATCTCGGTCCCGTAGACCCACTGCCGGAAGAACCAGCCCATGTCGGCGCCGAAGTGCTTATCCACAATCGCTTTGAAGTCTGCGGTGGAGACATCCCGCTGCTGGTAGGTCCGCACGAAGTCCTGCATCATGTTGATGAACCTCGTGTCGTTATCGCGCGACAAGTCATACAGCATCATGCGGAGCATGTGCAACACGTAGCCGCCTTTGGTATAGACCAGCCGGTACGCCCCAGGGGTCTTTTCCGAGTCCAACCGCGGGCCCAACCAGATCGGACCCACCTCGTTGGCACGCTGCCCGTTTTCCAGCCGGTCCAGTATGAGTTCCCGTTCGGCCTCGAGAAACTTCTCGAGCTTCTTGTCACCCTGGGTCCTGTCCCGCTGGGTACGGTGCAAGTACAGTCCCGCTGAGAACTGGGCGAACCCCTCCGACAGCCAGGCGTCGTGGTAGGTCCGCGGGCTGACAATGTGCCCCCACCACTGGTGAGCCACCTCGTGCGAGCCGACTTCCTCGAGGAACTGACGCATTCGCCCCCGCGACAACTGCAACTGATTGCGAATGGTCGCATCCAGAAAAGCGGTGTAGGGCATGAAGATCAAGGTCGGCCAGCTCTGGCCGAAAAAGCCGGCCGGCTGCTGAGTGAGGGAGAGGGCATGGAACGGGAGGGCGCCGAAGTAGTGCGAGAAGAGGTTCACCGAGTTCACTGCTTCGGCGCCGGTCTGCGCCATCATGCCGGTGGTGTTGAACCCGCCCGGTGTGATGCCCGCCGCCATCGCCAGCTCGCGATTCGTTTCCAGTAATAACTGGAGCCGGCGCAACTCATTTGGGAGCTCCGGGTTGGCGTACACCGTGACTTCCAGGCTGTTCGCCTTGAAGGAGCGCGTCCGATAACTGCCGTAGTTGAACCCGGCGAAGTGCCAGGGAATTTCGGAACGCCACTCCGAGACCTCATGTCTTCCGCTCTGTTCTCGTTTTAGCAGTCGTCCGGTGGCCACAAGCGTGTATTCCTTGGGCGCCTGGAACCTCAGCTCGAACATCGACCGGTCGCCGAAGAACCGCGCCGGGCTGTCGAGGCTGGGGTACCAGCGCGTCCGTTCCCCGACGAAGAAGACGCCGGCGCCCGCATCTTCGATGACTTCATCGCCGGCGTAGGACATCTTCCAAGTGTGCTGGCGGCCCTTGGCCAGCGGCTCCGGCAGGATCACCCACAAATCGGCGTCCTTTTTCTTGTCTTCCTGGATGAATTTCAACTCGTTTCCGGAGGCATCGGTGATCCGGCTCACGCGGAGGGTCGGGGCGAGGTTGAGCCTCAGAAGGCGCGGGCCGCCGACCAGTGCGGTGAACTCGAGTTCAGCCTCCACCTTGAGCTTTTCACCTTTGTCGATCGTCACGTCGAGCTTTGTGTTGGTGACATCCGCAAGGTCGTGCTCCTGAGCCGTACCCGCCGGCCCGCCGCCGGGGGCGAAAGAACTCCAGATCTCGGAGAAAACGTCGCGCTTGTGACGCAGCAACTGCACTGGTTCGTCCATTTGAGGATCGATTTCGAACAGCAATTGCCCGTGCTTTTCCCCGTGGATCACGGCCAGAAACAGCCCGTGTTCCGAGGAACACTGGCCAGCCAGAACGCGCGCCTCCAGATTGGTCCGGAGATCTTCGCGAAACCTGTCGCGCAACTCGCGGAGCACGCCGGCGGCCTCCGGGGCAACCGTGCCCGGCCGGGACTTGAGCTGGCCGGACAGGACTCGAAAAGTGTCATCCGTAAAGACCAGGGCCACCTTCTGGAACGGCTCCTCCAACTCGAGCTTCCCGTCGTTGAAGCGGCCCATCTGCCGGCGCTCGATCTCGGTCGGCGGCTTGAGGGTGAAAACACCTCTGCCCAGGAAAACAGCCCCGACCGTCTCCCCCCCGACCGGTTCGAAGAAATAAAGACGTCCGTCCTTGAACAAGAAAGCGGCGGCGTCTTTCCTCAGCTCGAGGTTCTCAACGGCGGCTGTCCGGTTGGCATCCAACGAGAGGCCACGGAGCTGCTCGTAGACAGCCAGGAGGTCAGCAGCCGGCGCGCCGGCCAAATCGCCCGGTCGGGCTGCCAGCAGGCCTGCGCGAAGGATGCAGACGGAAACCGCGAGGTGCAGCCGCATCGGCGCCTCCTCACCCGTGTACTCATCTTACACCCGGCGGTGTGGCGCCGTGCTCGGCGTCAGCCCAGCGGCACGCGCACTTTCATCGTGCGGCCGCCGCGGTAGAGGGTCAGCTCGACGCTGTCGCCCGGCCGCTTGCGGCCGAGGGCGGTGGACAGCGCGTCGCGCCGCCCCGCCACCGGCCGGCCATCCACGGCTATGATCAGGTCGCCGCCGACGGGGATCTCGTAGTGGGCGATGATCTTCCGCCGCTGCGCGCCGCGCAGACCCGCTCGCTCGGCCGGCGAACCCGGATCGACCCGGAGGATCAGCAGCCCCCCGTCGGGCGGCAGTTCCAGCTCCTGGGCCAGGTCGCCAAACACCGGCAGCACCCGCACGCCGACGGCGGGCCGCGCCTCACGTCCCCTGACCTTGTACCACTCCAGCATGAGCTTGGCGCGGTCCACCGGGATCGCGAAGCCGATGCCGATGTTGCCGCTCCGCCCCAGAATGGCGGTATTGATCCCGATCACGCTGCCGCGGGAGTCGAGCAGCGGCCCGCCCGAGTTGCCGGGGTTGATGGCCGCGTCGGTCTGGATCATGTCTTCCAGCGTTTGGTCTTCCTGTTCGTCGCTGATCGAGCGGTGCAGGGCGCTGACGATGCCGGTGGTCAGCGTGCCCGACAGCCCGAACGGGTTGCCGATGGCCAGCACCTTCTGGCCGACCTGGAGGTTGTCGGAGGTCCCCAGCCTCAGGAACGGCAGCTTCTTGCGCGGCGCGATCTTGATCAGCGCCAGGTCGCCGGGTTCGTCCTTGGCCAGGATCTCGGCCCGGTGCCGGCTCTGGTCCAGCAGCGCCACCTGAAGGTAGCGCGGGTCGCCCTCGATCACGTGGCTGTTGGTAAGGATCAGCCCGTCGTCGTTGATCAGAAAGCCGGAGCCGACGCCGCGCTGCGGCACCACCTGAAAGAACCAGGTTTCCTGCCAGACCACGCTGCTGATGTTGACCGTGGCCGGCGCGGCGCCATTGTACACGTCGATGTTGTTCTTCTCGTCCGAATCGACGCCGGCCGAGTGGACTACCGCCGGCCCCGACCACAACCGCTGCCTGGCGGCCGCGCCGGCGCCGCTGTCCGAGAACCACTGCGGCCTCCAGTTCCTCGCCGTCGTCAGGTACACGAAGGCCCCGGCCAGGACGCCGGCCAGGAAAACGATCCGTAACTTCATGGCTTGATACTCCGAAGCGAACTGTAGACTTCCCTAACCTGCCGCAAGGTGTCTTCCTTGCCGCCCGAGGTGTCGATGATGTAATCGGCGAACTTGCGTTTCTCTTCGAGCGGCATCTGGCGCCGCAGGCGGGCCTCTGCCTCCTCGCGCGTGACGCCGCGCTCCACTGCGCGCTCAATCTGTTGCCGCTCCTCGCACACCGCGAGGATCAGCCGGTCAAAGCGCCTGTAGTGCCCAGTTTCGATCAGGATGGCCGCCTCCACCACCGCGATCCCATCCGGGTCGCGCGCTTTCAGTTCCGCGATCAGTTCCTCCTCGCGCCGGATCACCGGCGGGTGGACCAGCGCGTTCAACCGCGCCAGCCGCTCGGGGTCGTCAAACACCGCGGCGGCCAGCTTGCGCCGGTCGATCGTGCCGTCCGGGTCCACGATGTCCGGACCGAACTCCTTCACCGCCCCGTCATGGGCCTCGCCACCCGGCGCCAGCGTCTGGTGGCCCAGTTCATCGGCCCGGATCAGATGGCAGCCCAACTCCGCCAGCGCCTGCCCCACAAAACTCTTGCCCGAGGCCAAGCCCCCGGTCAAACCTACGCGGAGCACGCTCGAAGTCTCCGTTCGGCGGCCTCGATTGTGTTCACCATCAGCATGGCGATCGTCAGCGGGCCGACTCCACCCGGCACCGGCGTGTACGCCCCGGCCTGCCCGGCCACGTCAATGGGATGCACATCGCCGACCAGCAGGCTCCCCTTTCGGTCGAACTCTTCCAGCTTCTCCGGCGCGCCGCGGAAGATCGCCGCCGCCTCCTCGCGATCGGTGATGCGGTGCATGCCCACGTCGATCACTATCGCGCCCGGCTTGATGAAATCCCCGGTGACGAAGGCCGGCTTGCCCATGGCGGCCACCAGGATGTCCCCCTGGCGGCACACCTCAGCCAGGTTCGACGTGCGCGAGTGGCAAATGGTCACGGTGGCATGTTCGTGCATCAATAGCAGCGCCATCGGCTTGCCCACGATGTCGCTGCGCCCGACTACCACCGCATTGCGGCCCGCGATCGGGATCTGGCAGCGTTTCAGCAGCTCCAGGATGCCGGCCGGCGTGCAGGGCCGCGGCCCCGGCCGCCCGGTCACCAGCCGGCCCATGTTCAGCGGGTGAAAGCCATCGACGTCCTTGTCGGGATCCACCGCCATCAGCACGCGCTTCGAATCCACCTGCGGCGGCAGCGGCAACTGCACCAGGATGCCGTCGATGTCGGATCGTCCGTTCAGCGATTCCACCATCGCGAGCAGCTCCGCCGTCGTCACCGTCTCCGGCGGCGTCAGCTTCTCGCTGTAGATGCCCAGCGCCTGGCAGGACTTCACCTTGTTGCGCACGTAGATCTCCGAGGCCGGGTTGTAGCCGGCCAGGACGACCGCCAGTCCCGGCGCCCGGCCCTGGCGGATGAGCTGCTCGACTCTGGGCTTCGACTCGCGCTGAATCTCGTCGCGGATGCGGATTCCGTCCAGGATCTGGGCCATTCGATTCAACTTTAGCGTAGTGGGGCGGAGACGCGCCTACTGCCGCCCCGGACGAAACCGGAAGTGGTAGACGAGGGCGCCGGTGCTAATGGTGGCGATCGCCGCCAGCGACACCTTCCACTCCAGCGTCACCCCATAGGCGATGGTTATCAGCCCGACCACAATGAAGATCACCGGGATCAGCGGCCAGGCGAAGCTGACCACGCGCAGCTTCTGCCAGCCCGGCTGGCGGCGAAACACAAACAGGGAAGCCACCGAGAGCATGGTGAAGAACGTCAGGCTGAATCCGATGTAAATGATCAGGCTGGGGAACGGCGTCAGCGTCATCAGGATGGCGCAGATCCCCTGCCACAGGATGGCGACCACCGGGGTGTGCCAGCGGGGATGCACCTTGGCGGCCGCCCGGAAGAAGGCGGCGTTCTTGGCCATGGCGTAGTAGACCCGCGGGCCGATGGTCACCATCGCGTTGACGGTGGCCACCAGCGAGACGGCCATCAGGGCGCTGAAAACACCGGCCACCTCCGGCCCGAACAGGTACTCGGCCGCCAGCGCGCCCACCGCCATCTTACCCTTCATGTTCTCCAGCGGGACGGCAAAGATGAACACTACGTTTAGCGCCAGGAACACGACGGCTACCAGCGCGGTGCCGAGCGCCAGCGAAATCGGCAGCGTCCGTTCGGGACGCTTGATCTCTTCGGCCACATAGGTGGCCGCGTTCCAGCCGCTGTAAGCCACGTAAATCCAGAACAGGCTGATGGCGAACTGGCCGGCCACCGAATAGGGCGACGTGCGCGCGGCCGGCAGCGAGAAATGCTCCCAGCTTCCCGTGCCGGCCACGAACGCCAGCACCATGAAGGCCAGAATGACAAGCAGCTTGGTAGCCGTCAGCAGGTTTTGGATCTTGGCCACCAGGCCCACGCCTAAGAAATTCAGCAGCGTGAACAGCGCGATCAGCGCTCCGGCAGCCGCCTGTGCGCCGCCGAGCTTCAAAGACAGGGCGCCGGAGCCGATGGTGAAGGCCGGGTTCTCCTGCTTCAGCCCGGGGTAGAAATGGCCCAGGTAGCCGGCGAAGGCCAGCGCGGCCGCGGCGATCGGGGCCGAGAAGCCGGCGAAGAACGAGATCCAGCCGGTCATGAAGCCCCAGGTCGGCCCGTAGGCGCGAGTCAGGTAGACGTACTCGCCGCCCGAACTCGGAAAATTGACCCCCAGCTCCGAGTAGCAGAAGGCGCCGGACAACGCCACCACCGCGCCCACCAGCCATATGCCGAGCACCAGGTTCGGGCTGCCCAGGTCGCCCGCCAGGTAGCCGGTCGAGGTGAATATGCCCTGGCCAACCATGTTGGAAAAGACCAGGGCGGTGGCGCTGATGACGCCGAGCTGGCGCAGCAGCGCGGCCGGTCTCTCGAGCGGGGTGGTTCGGATAGCGGGATTTGTGTCGGGCACCTCGGATATTGTACATTCTTGCCTGCCGGCTATGCCCAACCCTATGCTCTGTCTGATCTCGCTGCTGCTGGCCTGGCAGGACCCCTTCGCTGCCGGGCGCGAGTCGATGGTGCGCGAGCAGATCCAGGCGCGCGGCATCCGCCACGCCGGGGTGCTCAAGGTGATGCGCGCCACCCCGCGCCACCTGTTCATGCCGGAGCGCGTGCGCGAGGCGGCCTACGAAGACCACCCCGTGCCTATCGGCCATGGCCAGACGATCTCGCAGCCCTATATCGTCGCGCTGATGACGGAGCTGCTGGAGCCGAAGGCGGAGCTGCGTGTGCTCGAAATCGGCACCGGCTCCGGCTACCAGGCGGCCGTGCTGGCGCCGCTGGTCAAGCACGTCTACACCATCGAGATCGTGCCGGAACTTGCCAAGTCGGCCTCGGAGTTGCTGCTCAAGCTCGGCTACAAGAACGTGACCGTGCGCTGGGGCGATGGCTACAAGGGCTGGCCGGAGGAGGCGCCCTTCGACCGCATCATCGTCACCGCCGCGCCGCCCGAGCTGCCCAAGACGCTGCTCGATCAGCTCAAACCCGGCGGCAAGCTCGTGGCGCCGGTGGGCGGCACGATCTTAGGCCAGGATCTGATCGTGGTGGATAAGACCGCCGACGGCAGGATCCGCCGCCGCAGCGTCATCCCGGTGATGTTCGTGCCTATGGTGCGGGGCAGGTAGGATAGGCGTCCCCGCCTGTCACTCTTACCTACTCGGCAATCGCCGCCGCCCCAGCGCTGGATCAGCAAGACGCCGATCAGGTCCTTTCGCGGGTCGATCCAGCCGTAGGTGCCGAAGGCGCCGCCGTGGCCAAACGTGCCCGCCGATTCGAGCTGGAGCGTGCCGGCAGGGTCCCTCACCACTGACCAGCCCAGGCCCCAGCTCTGCTTCAGCTCGGCCGTGTGCACAGCGGTCATCAGCTCAACCGAACCGCGCGAGAAGACCCGCCGCTTGTTGTACGTCCCGCCGTTGGCCATCATCTGATAGAACGCGTACAGATCAGAGGCGGTCGAGTACATGCCGCCTTCCGGCGGCAGCTCCGGCATCCCCGAGGTATGCGTGGGCAGGTCGCGAATCGTGATCGCCCGCGAGGGGCGCTTGAGCCTGCGCTCCTTCTCGCCCGGGCTGTCGATCACCCACAGGCCGCGGAACTCCGGCAAGTGCTTCTCCACCGGATCGCTGAGCGCCAGGCGTCCCTCCTCCATTAGCAGCATGGTGCCGGCGGCGGTGACGGGCTTGGTCATCGACATGATCTCGAAGATCGAGTCGGTGCGCATCGGCCTCTTGTTTTCGAGGTCCTGGTATCCGACCGCCTCCAGGCTCGCCACCACGCCGTGCCGCGCCGCCAGCGTAACGGCGCCGGCGATCGTGCCCTGGTCCACGAACGACTTCA
>JBBTDS010000088.1:0-1404 GCA_038060875.1 Acidobacteriota bacterium
CGAATCCATGCCGGGGAGTCAGACCTCGTAAGGTCCGGAAAATGGCCCTGATGTATACTCTCAGTCTGGCTGGAAGGAAAAGGGAAATCCAGGCCGACAGCGGCTGGAAGGAGAGAGAGTCATGTGTTTTCGTTGGCTGCTCGTAACGCTCCTGGTCTGCCTCGGTGGCAGCGCCCAACAAACCGGGAGATTCAAGGGACAGTATTCCCATCCCGGCTTCAAACCGTCCCCGCCCCAGGCGGCGATGCCCAAATCGACGCTGGTCGTCAAGGAGACCAAGATCGAGAAGGCCAAATTCCCGGCCATCGACATCCACTTTCACGGGCGGATGCTCAGCACCCGCGAGGGTATCGAGAAGGTGATCTCGATCATGGACCAGGTCGGAGTCGCCATGATCGTCAACCTGGATGCCGGTTTTGGAAAGACCTTCGACCAGAACATGAAGGTGGGGGAACCCTACCGGGACCGCTTTATTCCTCTGGCCAGGGTGAACTGGGAAGGAGTCAACGAGCCGGGCTGGTCGGAAAGGGCCGCGGCGGAGCTGGAGCGCTGTTTTAAGGCGGGCGCGCAAGGGCTGAAGATCAGCAAGGAGCTCGGGCTGGACCTCAAGAGCAAGGACGGCAGTTTTATCCAGTGCGATGACCCGCGGCTGGATCCGATCTGGGCCATGTGCGCCAAGCACAACAAGCCCGTGGTGCACCACATCGGGGACACCCTGGGGCGATTCTTGCCGATCGGCCCCGAGAATGAACGTTATGAAGCGGGCCTATGGAGAGATACACCCGAAGGCAACTACTACGGCACCGGCCAGCCGGGGTTCGAGGAACTCCACCAGCATCGCGAGAAGATGCTGGCCAAGCACCCCAAGACGGTGTTCGTGCTGGCCCATATCGGGATGATGGGGTTTGACCTGTCCAAGGTTGCTGCCCTGCTGGACAAATACCCGAACGCCAACGTGGATGTGTCGGCGGCGATCCAGGATGTGGGCCGCCAACCAATCGCCGCGCGCAGGTTCCTGCTCAAGTATGCGGACCGGGTGTGCTTAGGCACCGACGGGGGCGCCGGACGCATGAACGACCTCGACGGTTTCTGGCGGCCCCACTTCCGGTTTTTCGAGACCGGCGACGAGTATTTCGATCACCCGGCGCAGTTGCTGTCGCCGCAGGGAGCGCCGCTGCACGGGCGCTGGAAAATTTACGGGGTGGCGCTGCCGGATGACGCGATACGCAAGATCTACTACCAGAACTCGCTGAAGTACTTTCCGGCGGCGCGGCCGGCGATGAAGAAGCACCTGGCCGCGCGCCGATAGCGACTCAGAGCGGCCGGATCTTCAGGTTCTTGAACCAGACGGCGGCGCCGTGATGCTGGAGCGCGATGGGGCCGCGGGGTCCGGGGTTAAGGACA
>JBBTDS010000089.1:0-1834 GCA_038060875.1 Acidobacteriota bacterium
ATGCCGGAAACGGCGAAAGAGCCAAGACTGCCAGAGAAGGTTTCTCAACTGAGACAGAAGCTGGGTCAAAAGGCCAAGCAGGAACCGAGGTTCCGGTTTTATGCGTTATACGACCGGATCTATCGGATGGACGTGTTGGAAGCGGCCTGGGAGCGGGTGCGCCGGAACAAGGGCGCGCCCGGGGCAGATGGCGTCACCATCGAACAGATTGTGGGGTCAGACCAAGGCGCAGCCGGATTTCTGGAAGGGATTCAGGAGTCGCTGCGCCGGAAGACCTACCAGCCGCAGGCGGTGCAACGCGTCTACATCCCGAAGGCGAATGGGAAGCTGAGGCCGTTGGGGATACCGACGGTACGCGACCGGGTAGTACAAATGGCGACCCTGTTGATCCTGGAGCCGATCTTTGAAGCGGACTTCCTGGATTGTTCCTATGGGTTCCGACCGGGGCGCTCGGCACACCAAGCGCTGGAGGAGATACGCGGCCATTTGCAAGCCGGGTATCAAGTCGTGTATGACGCGGACCTGAAGGGCTATTTCGATTCGATCCCCCACTCCCGCCTGCTGGCGTGCGTCCGCATGCGAGTCGTGGACCGCTCGGTCCTGAAGTTGATTCGGATGTGGCTGGAAGCGCCGGTAGTGGAGCGGAGTGAGGGGCGGGGCGGAAGCAGTACCTGGAGCCGGCCGAAGAAGGGGACGCCACAGGGCGGGGTAGCCTCGCCGCTGCTGGCGAACCTGTATTTGCACTGGTTCGACGCTCTGTTCCACGGCCCGCAAGGGCCGGCGCGATGGGCCGATGCCAAACTGGTGCGCTACGCCGATGATTTTGTGGTGCTGGCGAAACAGCTGGGGTCGGAAGTCGTCGCGTACATCGAATCGCGGCTGGAAGGGAAATTCCAGTTGGAGATCAATCGGGAAAAGACGCGGGTGGTGGACCTGCGGGAAGAAGGGGCGAGCCTGAACTTTCTGGGGTACACGTTTCGGTACGATCGTGATCTGAAAGGACGCGAGCGGAAGTATCTGAATGTGTTTCCGTCGAAGAAGGCGGTTCAACGGGAGCGGGAGAAGCTGCACGAAATGACGAACAGTCATCAGTGCTTCAAGCCGATACCGGTCCTGATGGGCGAGCTGAATCGGCACCTGAGAGGCTGGGCCAACTACTTTTCCTTTGGCTACCCCACCAGTGTCTACTGTGAGATCGATCGCTATGTTCGGGGCCGTCTGATCCAGCACTTGCAACGCCGCAGCCAGCGGCCGTACCGTCCTCCGCAAGGAGAAGCCTGGTTGCGGCGCCTGGCGCGGTTGGGGCTGATCCCTCTCTCGGATCATGTGCATGCCTGAGGCGAGAGTTTTCAGGAGAGCCGGACGCGGGAAATCCGCACCTCCGGTTCGACGAGGGGAGAGGGGCCGCAGTTCTAAACTGTCGCCTCCTCTCCTACTCTACCGGCTCAGCCTGGCGTATCTCTACACTCAGATTCTGACATCTGACCGAAACTCCGACCACTTTACCACTTCCATGTCGCGCACCCGAACTAAGCCAGAAACGGCTCGAACGAAGGTGGTTGGCTGTATACTGGATGGCAGCCCGGAACCCAAAGGTGTGCCAGGCCACTGGTTCCATCAGGGGTCGGAGTATGAGCAGGGCGGTGTGAGGTCATGACATCCGGATGCGCCAGAGTGGGCGCCCTGATCCGCTGGCTGTGTGTGGCGGTGTTGCTGGCGCTTGCTGGTTGCCGCTCGTCCAACCAGAAGAGTGTCCCCGCAAGCGAAGGCGTGGTCCAACTGCGCCGCCTCAACCTCGTTCTCGTGACCATCGACACGCTGCGCGCGGACCGGC
>JBBTDS010000090.1:0-3137 GCA_038060875.1 Acidobacteriota bacterium
CGATCCGGACGCGCCGGCGATCATAATCCACTTCCCGCGACAGGCATTCCACGCCGCCGAGCCCTGATTCGCATCGGCCGGCTTGTTTGTGTCCACGTCGATCAGCCGGAACATTGCGCGATCCGGGGGCAGAAGGCCGCGGCGAATCAACGCGCGCTCCTCGCCTGCGTTGATCCGATCCGTGCCCGCCTTCCAGCCGTACCGCACGGTCCCGTCCAGGGCACGATCCAGCTCGGGCGTTTTCGAGTCGAAGACCGCCCCCGGCTTCAGGCAAGTGAAGGATTCGTATGTCCTCGGATTCTGGATTGCCTGCCAGTCGTCAGGGACCCGCTGATGCGGATACAGGTACCAATACGCCTTGCCGCCTTCGACCACCCGAAACGGGTGGGAGGACGTGTGGGACCGCCCGCCGGCCCAGTGGGTCAGTACCTCGAACCGCTGTTTCGCGTCATCGAACACCGCCACGCCGCGCTCGTCCGGCGGCTTCAGCCCTTGCTGCCGCGTGTAGGTCGCCACCAGCCGTTCGCGCCCGCCTGGATCACGCACCGTCATCAGACCCTCGATCCACACCAGTCCGGGCCGCGGCAGCGGCAACATCGCGCGGCTGAAGCCGTTGCTGCCCACGAAGTACGTCAAGTCTACACCTCTATCCGGGTCCAAGCCCCCGCGGCCCGGCAGCTCCGACGTTGCGCCCGACACCGAAAACAGCGCGTCGGCCAGCCCGAACGTATCTCCCCAGATCCAGAACACTCTTCCTGCATAAGGCATTGCCACCACCGTGTCCTGCCCGACCACTTCGCCGTTCAATAACGGTTGCTTGATGGGAACCGGCAGGCCGGCCATGACACTGTCGCGATAAATCCCCGCGCCCGTAACTCGGTATAGCCGCTCGGCGATGTTGCGTCTCCGGATCTTCAGCTCCGCCCGCCCTCCCGGGGTTACGCGCAGCACCTTGCCGCGTTCCTCATCATCACCCCAGATATGATCGAGGAACTCGTACCCGTGGCTGCGGATGCCGAAGTAGACGTCTTTGCCTGAGAGCCACGGCTCGGTGATCGCGGCCACCCCGCCGCTGTCGGTGTAATAACGGTACTCACTGAAGGTACGCAGTTCCACCAGCGGCACGCCGCGCCCGGTCTCGTCGTCTATCACGCGGATGACGAACGGACGCTCGGCCGCGGCCAGGCTTGCCAGCGCGAGCGCGCAGCCAACGCTCCATCTCCTCATGCACCTCATTCTGTCAGACTGGCGAGCGGCCGTCGCCCACAGCCGTCACCAGGTCAGTTGCAACGTAAGGTGCATCATCGGGATGCCGCCGAAGCTCGCCGTCAGGGGGTTGCCGGAGACCTTGCCGAACGTCCGCGGGTTCAGAAAGTCCACCGTCGTGGTGGGCGGGTTGAAGTTCCAGGTCTTCAATACGTTGTTGTAATCCCACCGAACCTGGAAGTTGAAGCGCTCGGAAATCGGGATGTTCTTCTGTGCCGAGCATTGCGACCAGATCAGCGGCGTGCCCGTCACGATGTTGCGCCCAGAGCTGCCGGGGGTGAACTCCGCCGGATAAGCGAAGTGCGTGATGTCAATGATCGGGTTAATGTTGTTCTGGTTGAAACGATCGCCGCCGAAATCGCGCCAGTTATCACGCAGGCCCGGCTTACTGGTCAAGCTGGGGCGCCGGCTGCCGGCCCAGGTCGGATAGTAGTTGTAAGGACTGTTTGCGAAGCCGAAGGTCAGCGGGTTGCCGCTCTCCAAGGTCTGAATCCAGGCGATCTCGTAGCCCCCGAAGATGCGGTGCCAGATGCCGCCCCGGTTGAGGAACCGCTTGCCCCTGCCGACCGGCAGCTCGTAGGTGAGGCTGGTCACCGAGCGGTGATTGCGGTCGTAGCCGGCCCGCCCCTTTTCCAGCCCGCGGTTCTGGATGGGCGCCAGCCCGCTGCCGGAATTGTCGGTGTCCTGACTGTCGATCGTCTTCGAGAAGGTGTAAAACGTCAACAGGGTCAGTCCTCGCGAATACCGTTTTTCCAGCTTGATGGTGCCCGAATGATAGGTGGAATGGCCCATGTTGGATCGAAAGGCGATGCTGCCGAAGTGCGGGAACGGCCTGTACTCCTGGGGCGTCCTGTAGACGGCCGCCCGCAAGACAGGGTTGTTCGCCGCATAGTCGATGGGAAAGGTGTTCACTTCCCAGCGCTCCACCAGGGCGACGCCCGCCGAACCTTGGTACATGAGTTCAACCAGGTAGTTGGGGTTGATTTCGTATTGCGTGCTCAGATTCCAGTTGAGGACGTACGGGTTTCGCAGGTTCGGGTCCCACCACTGCGATCCGCGCGCGCTGAAGTTGCTGCCGAGGAAGCCGGAGGTGCCGTTCGGCCGGATGTTGAAGACCACCGGATCGGGTCCGCGGCTGATCGGGTAAAGCGGTCTCGGATCGCCGGGCGGGCGCTGCTGGTTGTTCACTGCCGCATATTCCTCGAACTGTCCGCGGGACTGCGGGAACTTCACGTCAACCGTGTTGACGGCGAACCCGCCGCGGAACACCCACTTCGCCAGCGGATGCCAGGCCAGTCCGATGCGGGGCTGAAAGTTGTTGTTGTCGCGCCGGTTGAGGCCGCCTGTGGGGTGGGCGACCGACCCGCGGCTGCCAGGCGACACATCGTCCGCCGAGGCCGGATCGAAGTTGCTCACCTGGTTGTATTTCGTGTGGAACGGGCTCTCGTTGGTATAACGCACCCCCAGGTTGAGCGTCAGCGCGGCCGACAGCTTCCAATCGTCCTGAAAATAGAAACTATGGATGAAGGACCGCGGCAGCCACGATGCCAGCTCGCGGTCGAACTGCGCCTGCCGCACCCAGCCGAGCAGGAAGCCGGCAAAGGTATTGCCTGTGCGGGGGCGCGTGTTTCCGTCCGGCTGCAAGCCGGCCGTCATCCCGTCAAAGCGGAAAGCGCCGCTCGGATAGTTCATGCTCCAGGAGTTCAAGCGGAGCCGCAGCACCTCGTAGCCGGCCTTGAACGCGTGGGTCCCGTGGATCTTGGTGAAGTCATTTCGGAGCGAGATGGTTTCGCCGATCGTCCGGTTGGGGCCGCTGGTGGTCAGGCCGTAAATCGAATCGGGCGAGAAATCGCCGCCACTGCCGAATGAGG
>JBBTDS010000091.1:0-1837 GCA_038060875.1 Acidobacteriota bacterium
CCAACGGGCCCACTACCGGTATACGTGTTGGCCATCACTAGTTCGGAGGACGTCGAGGATGCCGAGGACTTGATCGTCAATACCGAGGTCGGGCTCGTCGTCCCGATCCCGACCCTGCCGCCCGTGGTAATCGAGATGACGGTGTTGTTCGGGTAGCTGGGCCAACTCGACTGGCCCCACCCAGGGCTTGGCGCCGCCATCCAGACCACGGCCAAGCCGACCAACAATGCCGCGGTATGGACGGTGAGCCATGAGCATGCACCGACGATTACGCAATGTGCCCGTTTCATTCTGTCTTTCCTCTCTCGACTTCGCTTCCGCAATGCAGGTTGTTCCTCTGTCGCATTTCGTCCTCATGGCAAAAGGCCAAGCAAGATGAATGCGAAGCTCTTCGGGTTGGGATCGCCGGTGGCGTGCTGGAATGTCTCCTCATAGGCATTCCCCGGAAGGGCCACGCCGGCAGAGTCGCCGAGCCTTAAATCGCGGCTGGCGATACGAAACTTCAGCGCAATATCGCGAGGGACCGCCATCTGGTAGGCGATCCCGCTGTAGAGATCCCCGGCAGCGCTGGGGCTGCCCGAGGCGTGGGCAGGGTAGTACAACCCGTTTGGTCCCCAGACGCCCAGCGTGAGATCCGGACGGCGGCCATCCTTGGTCTTTTGGCTCAGAACCTTCTGCGCATCCTGCACTTGGATATTCAGAACCGAGGCGGCTGTAAGTCTCAAAAAGACCCCGGGAGCCGCTTGTCCCGAAAGGAGGGTGACGGTGGTGGGGCTGCCGTTCCATTGGCACGGGTCGAGATATCCATGGCCGGGCGCCTGCACGCAGAGAGCGTACTTACCCGGCGCCAGGTCCTGGATCTGGAACGCGCCGTCGCCGCCCGATCTGGTGTTCTTGCTGAGCGGCGGCAGCCCGCTCCGGACTGCCATGACCAGCGCGGCGGGAATGGGTTTCTGCGTTTTCGCATCCAGGACCGTGCCGGCGATACTGGCCGTTCCTGTCTGGCCAATGGCAGCCGGGATCACAAGCGATATGATGAAGATGGATTTCATGGGATGGTCCTCCCGCTCGAAGTGCTGATCCGCAGCAAATGTCTGCCGCAGTCGTACGTGATGCCTCGTGGCACGACCGTGGAGCCGCACCGCCCGGCTCCATCCGGCTTTTGGAGGTGGACCGAGTCCTCGCTGCGGCTCTGTTCCACCAGGCCCGGGTTCTCCTCGAGGAACTTCCGTGTCACGGCCTTGGGAGCGTAGCTTTTGTTGCGGAGCGTGTCCTCCGGAAGCTGTGCGTAGGTCGGGCCCGCTGTAACGCTCAGGAACAACAGCCTGCGCATGTGTCACCTGCGTACTGGCTGAGTACGTTAATCCAGGCGGCTATGCGGGGAAACCGCCGGACCCTTCGGTCCTTAAGATCCGAACCCCCCTATTCTGCCCCCCCCCCAAGTCTGAAAGTCAACGATTAAATTGCTCGATTTTTCTTTTACTTGCAGCCCATGACATTGTGGCGCCTATTGGCATCGGAAAGCGTTGAGCCGCTGCCGCCACGCCCTTGCTGGGCGCCTGGACTCCCGGGGGTCTGTCTTAACCGGCGCGACTCAGGGCGAAGCAGAGTCTCGGCCGTACCCTGACAGTGCTGATTCCTTACGACGTTTTCGGTCCGGGCCGGCAGCGGCCAACCGGGCATTTCCCCGCAAACCTCCAGGCGGTGCGCGCCGAGACAGAAAAAATCCTGTGGTTATGGATCGCGGGTGTCCAGAATTAACGCCTGCCGCGCAGCCGCTATGCCCGCATCTCCACCACTGCTTCGGTGATCTGCCCGAGGTACTTGCCGTCGCTCA
>JBBTDS010000092.1:0-1172 GCA_038060875.1 Acidobacteriota bacterium
CCCCGCCGCGCATCAAACAAGCGGCGTCTACGCCGCCGGTAGCGCTGCGCTTGTAGTGTAGACCTCGGGGGTCTGCTCATCGAAAACAAAGGGGCAGATGCTCTCAACTGCGAAAGTCAGGCGAGCCGCTCGCCGCGCCGCGTTCATCTTCGTCAACAACCGCTTCGAGGGCAACGCCCCGCGGACCATCGAGGCGGTGGTGGGCGAGTCCGGCTGATTCACCGCAGCCGCCAGCGGTCCGCCGTGAACTCGGCCGTCCGCTCGCTCCAGGTGCCGAACTTGGCGGCCATCTGGCCGCCGTCCACCAGCAACTCAGCGCCGGTGACGTAGGAAGCCAGATCGGAGGCCAGGAACAGGATGGTCGCGGCCACCTCCTCGGGCGTCCCGCCGCGCCCCAGGGGGGTGTGCTGGAAATAGGGCTTGATGAAACCGGCGTCCGCAAAGGCGTCTTCGCTCAGGCGGGTGCGGATGAAACCAGGGCAGACGGCGTTGACGCGGATCTGGTACGGTCCCAGCTCGTTGGCGGCGGTATGGAGGATGCCGAGCAGGCCCGCCTTGCTGGCGTTGTAGGCGAGGAATTCCGCCTCGCCGTCGTAGGAGTTGGTCGAAGCGGTGATGACGATGGCGCCGCGGCGGCGCGGTTTCATGAGCGCGGCGGCGATCTGGACCGCGTGAAAGACGCCGCCCAGGTTAACGGCGATGGTGCGGTTCCAGAGGCTCTCGGACGTTTCCTCCAGGGCGGCGCGTTCGCCGATGCCGGCGTTGGCCACCAGCACGTCCGGCGCGCCGGTTTCACTGAAGGCGGCTTCGAGCGACGCCCGATCGGTCACATCCGCCGCGGCGCCCCTGGCCCCGATGGAAGCAGCCGCTTCCAGCGGGCGCTCGCCGGGCAGATCAAAGATCCACACGGGGGCGCCGGCCGACACAAACGCCCGCGCGGTGGCCAGCCCGATCCCATTGGCCCCGCCGGTGACTACGACGGTCCTGCCGGTGAAATCCAGTCGCATAGGCTCTTTCTACCACACGGCTGCACGCGGCGGGGTGCGCGACGCAAGAGTGATGAAGGACGGTTAATCAAGCGCGCCGGGCCTCCCAGTAGTCCTCGAAACGCGCATTAAACTGACAGCAGCGCAGTGCCAGGATCGCGTTGGCCCCGCGCACTGTCCAGAACA
>JBBTDS010000093.1:0-1335 GCA_038060875.1 Acidobacteriota bacterium
GAGCAGGCCGTCCGGTGGCTCGAAGAGACGGCGGAGTCCGGCTTCCCGTGCTATCCGCTGTTTGCGAACGATCCCAACCTGGACCCGGTTCGCAAGCACCCTCCTTTCATTGCCTTCCTGGCGAAGATGCGGATGCAGTTCGAGCAGTACAAGGCCGTGCTGGCGCCGTGACTAGTCCCACTCGAACACCAGCGTGTGATCCAGCGGCGTGTAGCCGGTCAGATACACGCTGGGGCCGGCGAGCTTCGGCTCGGCCATGCGCACCTGGGTGTAGCGGTGCAGACAGAGGCCGGGACCGAACCGGATCTCGTCGTTGCCCACCCGGTAGCGCGCCTGCCGTCCGGCCAGCAGCCAGCCGTCGGCCACCCGCGGCGCCGGCTCGCACCCTTCCAGCTTGCCGCCCTCGCGGAGGTTGATCTCCACCGCCACCGGCACATCATCGGCGCCGTGTGCCTGGAGCCGCACGCGGAAGCCGTGGGCGAGCTCGGTGACCGTGGCGCGCTGCTCCAGGCGGCAGACCTCGCTCCGCCGCCGCTCGGCGCGGCCCGCCGCCCAGTCCCGCGGCCCGATCCGGCGCGCAGGGTCCAGCGGCTGCATGTAGTCCCCGCTGAGCGACTGGGTGAACACGTAGCTGCCGTTCCGCTTGCCGGCCTCGTCGGGGATAAACTGCCCTTTGCCGAAGAACGCGCTGGCGAAGCGGACCGCGTTGACGACCGCTTCCCCGCGCCGCAGCGTCAGGAACCGGCTGCTGCCGCCCAGGATCAGGGTGGCGCTGGTCTGCCCCCGCCGGATTCGTCCGATCCCCACCGCCGGGAACTCCCTCTCATAGTCTTCCGGCACGGGGGAGTGCGCCGGTCCCGGTTCGGCCAGCTCGGGATACTCCATCAGGTCGGGCAGGCGGGCGTAGCGCGGCGCGGCGCGGTCAGCCAGAGCGGCGAAGCGGCCATCCCGGTCGTGCGCCGCCAGGTAGCGCAGCGGGAACCAGTAGCGCCCGATGTCCCCGCGCTGGTACTGGTCCTGGCGGCGGGAGATCTCCGTCACCACCTCGTCGCCCGGATGCAGCAGGTAGAGCATCGCCTCAAGGTTCCGCCGCACCGGCTCGAGCAGTTCCGGACGCCGCAGCTTGGCCGCCATCACCACCAGCGCCCGGTCCACCGCCACGTTATAGACGAGCGTGCTGCGCTCGGTGTACTGGCCGTCGGCGTCGATGTCGATGCCTTCGGCCAGCCACTGGTCGATGCGGCGGACGCAGGCCGGATCGGGGAACAACTCGTTGACCTGAGCCAGCGCCGCGCAAACCACCCATCGGTGGTTGGGGGTGTGGATGCCGCCGGC
>JBBTDS010000094.1:0-1666 GCA_038060875.1 Acidobacteriota bacterium
ATGAGACAAGAATCTTCGCGCCGTGCAAAGAAGCGGGGATTTAGTAGTACAGAGCGGACCGAACTGCGCCGCGATTTCTTCGAGCCTCGGCCGGATGGCTTCGGCCCGTTCGGTGGGGATCTTCCAGGCCCCCAGGACCCAACCGCGCCAGCCGGCCAACGCGACCAGCAGCGTGCCGCGGCCGTCTTGGTCGCGTCGAGGTGGAGCGGCCAGCCTCCATCGGCCGCCAGCGCGGCCCGCAGGGCCGGGGCCGAATCCCGATGCAGGGCTTCCAGGTAGAGGAGAAAGCGCTGGCCGAGTTCGCTGATCTCGCCGCTGGAGAGATGGATTCCGTGTTCCTTTTCCAAAGTCGCGCGGATCTCCTCGCGCGGGCGATGGCCGACAAAACGTTCGATGCCAACATAGACCAGGACGTCGTAGCCGACGGTGCTCTTGGGCGGAACCAGTTCCCTCAGGGCGGGAGCGCGCCGAGTCACCAGCAAGCCTTCTCGTTCACAACGCTCGTCACAGACATAGACGACCTCCCGCAGGCGGAACCGCCCATGGGCCAGCGTGACCGCTTGGCGTTGGAGCGTCTTCTGCACATGCATGGGACCCTGGCAGAGCGGGCAAGCTTCTTGGCCTTCTTCGACCGTGACCAGCACTCCGGCCAGAACCGTGAGGTGACTTTGATACCCGTTCTGCAAGGAGCGGATCTGCCGCTTCAGGAGCGCCAGCGTCGGGAGCGAGAAGGCGCCGTTTTTTTTAGCTCGTAGCGGCTGAAGATGGCCTCGACCTGATCGACGGTGACGGGCAGGCCGCGAGCGGCCAGCCGTTCGGCCACCCGGTCGGTGTCTGGCCGCACCCTGGCGCTGTGAACCAGATCGAGCAGTACTTCGATGACCACCGCCGCCGGGGGTTCCGGCAGCGGCGGCCCAAGACCCGCTGGCGGCTGTTGCCGCAGGCTGAGCTGCGATGCGGCCCGGGCCGGAGTCGCACTGACGTAAAGGTAATGTCCCCTCCAGGTTTCGCGCCCGATGCGCCCGCCCTCGACCAGATCGAAGAGCGTATTATGCACCCGCACTTGCAGGCGCGCGTGCAACTCGGGGTGGGTGCGGCCGGCCTCGGATTGCTCGACCAGACGCTCGACGGTGGCCTTGAGCGATCCATCGCGGGAGAAACAGACGCCTTGGTGCTGCCACCAGCCGTCCCGGTCGAACTGGGGGAGGTCGCGGAGCGTGTAGTAGCGGCCGGCATGGCTGTAGCTGGAGAGGTACCCCAGAGCGGACAGACGCCGGAAGACGCTCATGCGCGAGGAGGTTTTGAGCGCAGCCGAGAGGGTAGCCAGGTCGGCGACGGATTGGCGTTGGAACAAGCGGGTGAGAGCTTGGCGGGATGGTTCTGGAGCGAGCAGGGGAGGTTCCTGAGCGGCTCTGATACAATTAGGACAAGAAACGTCCTCCTGAATCCTCATTGTACCTCAACGGCCTCTACTTCCGCCAGGAGAATCTCCAAGAAACCAAGGATTTTGAGAGGATCAAACGGACTGCCTGATACAATAAGGACCCGAACGTGGCTGCAACTCTAATGGATTAAATGGGTTGGCGCGCTCAACCGACTTTTGACGCCGTAGCGCATTTTTGAGGCCTCGCGGCCACAACCCATTGAAAACACGAGGGCGGATCTC
>JBBTDS010000095.1:0-18060 GCA_038060875.1 Acidobacteriota bacterium
GCAACGAAACTCTCCGGCGATTATGCGCAATTACTTAAGTCGCTGTGTTTAGAACCGGAACAGGTAGCTGAGCTTGAGGAAGAACTGGCGTCCCGTGGACCTGCTTGGGCTTGCGGTCCGGATCAACACGGGTCCCATAGTCCTATCGATATCGAGGTTCTCGTACAAGTCGGTATAGCCCACGTAAAGCGCGGTTCCCGGATTCACGAGGTACGTCACGAGGATGTCTGCCGTGAGACGCTTGGCGTGCGCGAGGGCGACGAGTTGTTCGTTGCGGACGACTGCGTTGTAGTCGAGGATCGCGCGGATCGACAACGGGCGGGTGAACTGGTAGTTCAGTTTCGACCGGAAGATGTGATTGTTGAAGATGCTGGTCCCCTGGCGTGTTTCCAGGCGGCTGTAGACGTATTTCTGGCCAAATCGGATGCGAGGAGCGGGACGAAGCGTGACCCCGGCGTCGGCCGCGATCGAACTTGCCGAAAACGGAGCAAGGCCGGCGGCAGGGAAATAGTTGACGGTTACCTCGCGTTCCCCCCCCCCGTCGATGGACAGCCACTTCAGCCATTCGGTCCGGAACCCGCCGGCGGCCACGTTTCGCCGAAACCCGCGGCCCTGAAAAACCTCAAAGGCCTCGTCGTGTCCCGCAAAGATATTTGTCTGCCCGGAGAGCTCGAGATCAAAACCCGCACCGTACAGCCAGTCCTGGAGCCGGCCTGTGTGGTCCCAGTTCAGGAGAGCCTTTGCGCCCGCCCCGAAGCTCAGAACCCGCCGCCCCTCGGGTCGCCAACTATAGGAGGCGTAGTGCTGAGCCGTCCGGATGTCCACTCTGGGGATAAAGCCGAGCTCGGAACGAAAGCCGGGGCTGAAATCAAGGTACCTGCTGAAGTATTGAAAGTGGCGGCCGGTATGCTCCAGGCTCGCATAGTAGGCCGGGCCGGAGAGCCGCTTTCCGTCTTGCCCGGTAGTGTAACTTCGCAGCGCTTGGCCGCTCAAGATCCAGTTGGGGTTGAGACGCAATCGTGTGTCAAACGAAAAGACCCGGTTCGAGCCGGACGCGAAGTCCCGGCTGGTGACCAGCAGGCCAACGCTAGACTGTCCGGCGAAATCGCGACGGGCGCGCGCCACGCCTATGGCTGCCCGGTTAGCCTGGGGCGGATCGGAGGGGGCGGGGGCGCCGGGAGGCGGCCGGTCGTCAGTCACCAGCGCGCCGAGCACCCAGCCGCCGACCTTGCCCGTCATGCGAGCACCGAACCGGGGATTCACGATGCGGCGGCTGAAGAACAACCTGGGGGACGGTCGGAAAGCCCCCCCGGTGGTGATCGGAGTCTCGAAAAACCCGGCGTTCTCGATGAAAAACGGGCGTCTCTCCGGAAAGAATACCTCGAACCGGCGGTTGACAGTCACCTGCGGTTCGTCGGACTCGACCTGGCTGAAGTCCGGATTCAAGGTGACGTCAAAAGTGAGCGCGTCGCGGAGCACAGCTTTCGCATCCAGGCCCGCGCGGCTGTCGGTTTCCTTGCGGATAGCGGGCGCCTGCGGGTCGAGGAAGCGCGCGTGGGCAAAAGCTGCGTAAGGAATGAACTGAAGATTGCGCCCGGACGAGATTCCGTCGAACCCTTCGAGGTCCGCCAACTGCTGGAGAAAGCTTTCCATTCGCAGGGTCATGTAAGGCCAGGTGGAAAATTCGTTCCTGCGGACGATGGCGCGGCCCAGCCCGATTCCCCAGCTTTGGCCCGGCCTATCGCGGAAGCGCAGGCTTTTGAACGGGATGGCCATCCAGACCACGTAGCCGTCGGGGGTCAATCTTCCCTCGGAGTACCACAGGGTATCGAAACTTGGGTCGGGGGCACCCTGGCCTTCGGTGAAGATAGCATCCCCCTGGATGCCGAGCGGGTTGCTTGCGAACGCATACGCGCGCTGGCGGTCGTGAAACGTGTCCAGAATCAGGGCGACCGAATCGTCGCTGTCGATATCCTCGCGTTTGGACATGCGCGCGCGGACCTGCCCCGGTTCGTCCTTGCATACAAAGATGACATAGAGGTTCCTGTCGTCGTAAGAGAGCCAGGCCGAGGTTTCCTGGGTGACCGGCTCACCGTCGCCCGGCTTCCGCTGGCGGAAGCCACTGACTAGGGCTCCTACGCTGGGATTCCCGCCCGGAAGGTACTCCTGGAGCCTGGGTGCCCGCGAGGTCTTTGGGATGGCCAGCTTTGGACGTTCAGCCCCGGGACAGAGGATAGAGAGGCAGAGGCACAGTCCGAAGCCCCGATGAGTCATCCAGGCAGCATTCTAACCGAGTCCGCGGTATCGCACAATGGCCCAATTGGGTCAGAGACTCTGGCCGGCTTTCAAGCCGGCCGGCTCGGCGCGCTTTCGCCGCGGTCTTACTCTTTCAGCGCCAGGTAGATCAGCACCTTAACCGAGGGCTGGTTGCCGGTTAGCCGCGCCTTCAAACGCAGCCACTGGCCGAACCCCCGTAGCGCGAGCGAGTACAGACCCTCGGCCGACATGAGGATCGGTTCCCTGCCTTCATCGCACCAGAAAAGACCGTCCGGCGAGATCTGCGGCGTGAGGGCCAGCGCAGCGCCGTCGCCCTTCAGCTCCAGGATGCGAACGAACCATCGCGCTTCGGTCGCCCAGCCCGCCTCGTAGGGCTCGGTCTCGAAGTCGGACGTGAACGTGGTGTTCTTTTCGATGACCGCCGTGAAAGACCGCCGGATCATACGGTTCACCAGTCTACTGACACCAGAATCGAATCGATGAACAAGAAGTTGCGGACGGCGCGGTGAGTCCGCACGTCCACCAGGAAGTTCAGCAGGTGGTTCAGGGCGCGGTACCCGTGGTCATACATGGGCACCGGGATTTTCCGCAGGTCCAGCAGCAGTTCGTTGACCTGCAGTTCCGTGTTCCGCCGCTCGCGGGTGTCGAAAAGCCAGCGGAGGTAATGCCAGTTGACCTTGGTGGCGGTCTCGTTGAAGCAGAGCGGCTGATGGCCGCCGGGGACGTCAGCCCAATCGGTCACGTTCCGCACGTGGAAGTCCTGGGTCTGGGTGGGCAGCCCGGAGCGTTCCATCTTGGTGGTGGTGTGCAGCGAGGTCTTGTACGTCCACTTCCGAACCGGTTTGCCGTCCAGGCCGGTGTTCCAGTATTTAAGCGCGCAGATGTACCGCGGCCCGGGGTCGCCCTCGCAGATGTCGTTGCTGATGGTGAAGTCTCCGAAATCCAGCTCGGACGGGGACACGTTGCCGTCCCAGCGCCGGTTGCCGGCATCGAAGGTCTGTTCGGCCTTGAAGGTGAAGTACATCTCGAACTGCACCAGCCCGGGTTTGGCGAAGGTCACCCGCTTGATTGCGGCCGAGGCGTGGAAGGGCCGCGGCCGGGTCGCCAGCTTGAGGGCGTAGGTGCCGTTCATCGAGCCGTGCGTGCCGATGTCGAAGAAGGTGCAACTGCTCAGTTGGGGCGGGCGCATGTCCCGCAGGACCGGGCGGAGGTTGTCCAGGTTGCCGTCGTGGTTCGCCTGGAGTTCGGTCCAGCCGTTGATGCCCTCGTCAAAATCGTCGTGGAAGAGGATCCGCGGCAGCGGGTTGAACATGCTGAGCCGGGGATCGGCGCGAACCAACGCCTGCCTGAAGTCGCCGGTTGAGGGACCCTCGTCAGGCGCAGCGGCCTCCGCGCCGATGGTCGGCGGCACCCAGGAGTAAAAAAGGCTGCGGCGCTTCATCGTTAGAACTCCAGCCGCAGACCGAGCTGGATGCGCCGCGCCGACAGCGCGCCGGTGATCCGGCCGAACAGCGCGTTGGTGTTCACACCCTGGCGGTTGGGCGAGAAGCTTTGGCTGGGGTTGTTGTGGTTCACGTGGTTAAACGCGTTGAACGCCTCGGCGCGGAATTCGAGCTGCTTCCGCTCGGCCAGTCGGAAATTCTTGAAGGCCGAAAAGGCCACATCGACCATGCTCGGCCCGCGCGTGTTGGGCAGCGAGCGGGGCGCGTTGCCGATCACCCAGTCGGCCGGGTTGCGAAACGCGTCGGTGTCGAACCAGCGGGTCACGCCCCGTTCAGATCGCGGCAGGCTGGGATCGCGGATCACATCGGGGAAGTTAATGCCGGTGAAGTTGTTCGAGCCGCGGACCTGGAGCGGAACGCCGCTCTCGATGGTGGTGATGGTATTGAGCTGCCAGCCCCCGGCGAGGTGCCCGAGAACGCCGCGCGTCGCGCCCAGCCAGGGCTTGCCCGGGCCGAACGGCAATTCATAGACGGCGCTGGCTACCAGGCGGTGCGTCACGTCGTTCTGGTCGATGGCGCGCTCGATCCTGCGGTTCAGCCGGCCGACGCGGAACTCCCCCGGCGTGCCGCTGCTGCCGGCGGTGGAGAAGGAATCATTGATCAGCTTGCTGTTGGTGTAAGCGATGAGCGCGCTGATGCCCTTGGAGAACCGCCGCTCCACGGTTACCTGCAAGGAATGGTAGATGCTGGACGCGCCGTGGGTGGCATAAGTGGTGACGGTGGTGTAGTCCGGGTAGGGCAGCAACAACTGCGAGCGCGCCACCGTGCTGGCAGACAAGGCGCCGCTGGGAATCTGTCCGAAGAACGGGTTCGCCACCCGGTCCTGCAACTGCAAGCCCAGCGCGAAGTGAGCCGGGTCGAGCTGGTTCAGGTTGTAGTTGCCGCCGAACAGCTTGGTGCCTTTGTTGCCGGCGTAACTGGCCGAGGCCACCCACCGGCCGGGCAGTTCCCGCTGGAGGGTCAGGTTCCACTGCTGCAAGTATGGGACCGGGGCGTTGCGGTCCTGGTAGCGGACGCCCTGCCCGCGAAAGGCCGAGGGGCCGCCCGCCGGGCCCTGAGCAATGACCAGCGATGCAGGCCCCTGGCTGAACTGGAACGCCTTGAACGGCCCGGCGCCGGGCGCAACGAACGGGGTGGAGGCGGAAAAACCGAAGGAATTGGAATCGTCCCCCTGGGTGTCGCCGGATTCCACCAGCAGGTAGACCAGGCCGTAGCCGACGCGAATCGCCGTCTTCCCGTCACCCGTCAGATCGTAGGCGAACCCGATGCGCGGGCCGAAGTTGTTGTAGTCCCGGTCCACAAAATGCCGGGACGCACTGACGCCCGAATACGTGAGCAAACCGTGCATCTTGGTCTCCGGGTTCGTGAGGAAAGGATCGAAGTTGGAGTGCCGGTTGTGGCGCTCCACCGGTTCGGAGGCCAGGTCGTAGCGGAGGCCCAGATTCAGCGTCAGCCGCGGGGTAAGCTTGAAGTCGTCCTGGAAGTAACTGCCGTTGGACCAGGAGTGGAACGAGAACGAGGGCAGGAATTCCTGGTTGCCGCCCGAGACCTCGCCGAGCAGAAACGTGGCCATGCCGATGCCGGTGCCCGCCGGGCGCTGGGGGTCGCCGGTCAGGCCCCCGCCGAACGAGAAGCCGCCCGAGATGTAGCCGAAGCGGCGCCAGCTCAGCCGGAACCAGCGCTGGTCGATTCCCAGCTTGATCTGGTGACGGCCCTTGACGATGGTCAGGCTGTCGGCAAGCTGCAGCGTGTGCTGGGCGCGAATGCCGGCGGCAAACGAAGAGGCCCCCAGCGAGAGCACGCTACCGATGTCCACCCAGGGGAACAGACCGCGCGGAATGATCTTCGGCATCCCTAGCTTGTCGGGCCAGTTCCCGCCGAAGCTGGGGTGCAGGAACGGCAGATTCTGCCTGGTCACGTTGCCCTTGAACTCGTTGATCACGGACGGTGAGACGACGTGGGTCTCGGTGAGTATCCAGTTGTGATTGTCCCGCTGGTCGCGCCGCGCAAACGTCTCTGGATCGGCCACCCCTAGGCCCAATCCGGTGCCCTGGCGCGTGTTCCGGTTCCCCGAGTAACGGAAGAACACGCTGTCCTTATCGGAGAAGCGGTGATCGACACGTATGTTGGTGACTCCCTGGTTGACCGGGGTGGAGGCCAGCGAGAGGAAATTCAGCGCGTTGGTCAGCCGGTCCTCGGGTTCGACGTTCGGTTTGGGCATGAACTCCAGGATCTTCAGCGAGAGCGGATCCGTCCGGTTCTTGGGGACAAGGTTGCCCGGCAGCGGATCGCGGACAAAGCCGCTGCCAGCGGGGTTCGGCCGCGTGGTGGCCGGGTCGAACAGCGGGATCAGCGCGCCCCGGCCGTCGAAGGTCGTCGAGAAATCGCCGTCGCGCTGGGCTGGCGTCGGCACAGTTCGTTTTTGCAGCGAAGAGGTCCGGTGCCGCCATTGCTCGTAACCGGCAAAGAAGAAGGTCCGGTTCTTGCCGCTATAAATCTTGGGCAGCCACACCGGCCCGCCGGCCGTCCCGCCGTACTGGTGGTAGCGCAGGACCGGCTTGATGCGGCCGGTGAGCGGGTCCCGCTGCGTGGCGTACGCATGGCGCGCGTCGAGCACGTCATTTCGGAAGAACTCGTAAAGGGAGCCGTGCAATGCGTTCGTGCCCGCCTTGGTGACCAGGTTGACCACCCCGCCGCTGGTCTGCCCGAATTCCGCTTTCAGGGCGTTGGTTTCGACCTTGAACTCCTCCACCGCGTCGGTCATCGGCACCACCGAGATCTCGTTGTGGACCGGCACGGTGTTCATCCCGCCGTCGATGAAGAACTGGTTGCCGTAGATCGGTCCGCCGTTGAAGGTGATCTGCGAGAAGCCCTGATTGGTGATTTCGCCGAAGCCGTCGTCGCCGCGGTTGATCGGCCGCACGCCGGCCACCAGCTTGACGAGATTGAACACGTGCCGCCCGTTCAGCGGCAGCTCTTCAACGCGCTGCCTTTCGACGACGGTGCCGAGCGTGGACTGTTCGGTTTGCACGCGGGAGACTTCCCCGGATACGGTCACTGTTTCGGCCACCGCGCCCAGTTCGAGCTTGACGTCCAGCCGCAGTCGCTGCGCCACCTCGAGCACCACGCCGGTGCGGCGGAAGGTCTTGAACCCGCTGGCCGAGACGGAGACTTCGTATCTGCCTACCGGCAGGTTCGGAAGAACGTAGGTGCCGTCGGCGGAACTCGTGGTCTTGAAAGGGATGCCCGTTTCGACGTGCAGCGCGGTGGCTTCCGCGCCGGGCACGCGGGCTTCCTGAGCGTCGGTTACGGTTCCGGTGATCGTACCGAGCGGGGACTGAGCCAGCGCGAAACCGCTCGCCACGAGAACAAGAAGGATGGTGACACAACTCTTGGACATCTGGACCTCCTCTCTGAAGATATTGTAAGCCCTCCGGCGACCGACCGGAGCCGTTGGTTCTCACCCGCCACGCCCGGGCGGTCCGCCAGGAGGCCCCTCGTCCCCAGCCATCCCAGGTACAATCTCCCTCATAGGAGGCCGCATGCCACTGAGCGAAGCGCTGCTGCCTGAGTTCGACCAGGAGATGGCCCACACGCGTAGGACGATCGAACGCGTGCCGGAAGACCGGCTCGGCTGGAAACCTCACGAAAAGTCGCCGACCATGCTGTGGCTGGCGGGTCACCTGGCCACGCTGCCGCTTTGGGGCGTGGTCACGATCGAGAAGGATTCCATTGACCTGGCGGCGCCGATGCCCCGTCCGCCCGAGCCGGGTACGCGCCAGGAACTGCTGGAGGCGTTCGACCGCAACGCGGCGGCCGCGCGGACGCTCATCGCCGGCGCCACCGACGAGCGCCTCTTGCAGCCCTGGTCATTGCTGATGGCCGGGCGCACCGTGTTCACCCTGCCCAGGATCGCCGTCCTGCGGACCATGGTGATGAACCACCTCATTCACCACCGCGCGCAACTCTGCGTGTATCTGCGGCTGAACGACGTGGCCGTCCCGGCGATCTACGGCCCCTCCGCCGACGAGGCGGCCATGTAGCGGGCGGGCCGTCGCCGGCTACGGCAACTGGTCGATCAAGATTCCGAGATGAAGCCGATCCGCGTTCCGAGGCGTGCCCAGGTCCCCGATTCCGGGGGGAATCGTGGCGAACTGGTACCCTGGTCTCGACGAGAAGGCAGCACAGCACCATGATCGCAAAGGCGCACGGGCACCGCGGGTTGACGGTGCGCACGCTTGTTTCCGTCTTGTTGATCGGCTGCGCCGGCGCACGGGTGCGGGCGACGGACTACTACCTCAGCCCGGAAGGTGACGACGGGAGTCCGGAAACGTCGCCCTCGCGGGCCTGGCGCGCGTCAACCGACACAGCTTCGCGCCGGAGGACAGCATCTGGCTGCGGGGCGGTGATTGGCGTCCCATCATCGTCTTTACGTATCTGGTTGATACCGCTATACCTAACAGTTCAGGCCCCCCCTTATCTTTGCTGGGGTAGAAGGGAGGGGGCAGGCTGACCGCAGCGGCGGCGGCGAATGGCTTCGGTGAGATAGGTGAGGGCGTTGCGCTGCTCGATGGCGCAGGTTTGGGTTGCCGTAAGCAGCCGGGCGGTGGCCAACTCGCCGGCCTGGCTGCGGTTCCCAAAGGACGTCTTGCGCCACTCGACGGCGATGCGCAAAGCGCGCTCGGCCGCATTATTGGTCGGCTCCACGCCCGGATGCTCGATAAAGGTGAACAGCCGGTCGCAGTGTTCGTATAACGCGGTAGCCAGCGCCCGCACCTCGTTATCGTTGCTGTCCAGATACCGCTCGGCGAGAGAAAAGAACCGCTTCTGGATCGGGATCGATTTTTCGATCAACTGCTTCCGATCGATCTCGTCACCGCGGAAGCGAGGCCATAACCGGAACAGGCGGGCGTGCAGCGCCAGGGCGTCGCGGCAGAACCGCCCGGCCACGGTGGCTTTGGCAAAGTCCTGGATGCCAAGGATATTCCGCTTCAGGTGGGCCCAGCAGAACTGCGCCAACCCCTGGGCGTACTTCCGGTACTTCAGATACGCCCCGCCGCGGTCGCTGCAGAGGATGCCGGCAAAGTGCGCTCCCAACAGGTGCAGCAGCACCACCCAACTCTTGGTTTGGGCCACGACGTAGTAGACAAACGAGGCCGCCACCAACGCCCAGATCGCGCGCCGTTCCCCGTTGCCGCTCCAGGACGTGTCGTCGGCGTTCAGCACCGGCTCCTTCTTGAGTTGCTGCTCCAGTTCCTGGCAGGGCTCGGCCACCGCCTGGCTGGCCTCTTCCCACCGCTTCTGCGTGCTCCCCAGGCTGATCGAGATGCCGAGCGCGGCTTCCAGAAATCTCTCCACCACCCGCCGCGGCAGCCGGCAGACCACCGTCAGGTAGGCAATCAGGGCCGTCAGTTGCGGTCCGGACTGATCGCGAACTTCTTCGGGCAGGGGCGCCCGCGTGCCTTGCCCACAGTTGGGGCAGACCACCTTCGGACATTGGTATTCGGTGATGTGAGCTTGGATGGGTGGCAGTTCCGTGACTTGATGACGCTGCACCTCGCCCACGGTCTGCACCCCTTCCATCTGTTGCGGCAACGCTTGGCCACAATGCTTGCACTCCGGCGGCAACACCGGCACTACTTGATTGACCCGCTCCGGCGGAACCAAAGGCCGATGGGCGCCGGCGTGCCCCGTCTGCCCGCCGGGTTTGCGGTCACTCTTCTTCCGGCGTTGGCAAGGACGGCTGCCGCCGGCCAGCCGGTCCGAGGAGGGAGGCTTGGAGGAGTTGGTGGAATTCTTCCGGTAGCCCGCCAACTGACGTTCCAGATCGGCGATCTGCCTCTCGGCATCGGCGATCTGCTTTTGCGCGTCAGCGATCTGCTGTTCGCGCTCAGCTACTCTCTTCTGGAGGCTTTCGTTCTCCCGGGTCAGCCTTTCGTTCTCTCGGCGCAGATCCCTACCACCGGGTGGGGGCGGATTGGAGCAGCGAGGCCGGCTCGCCGATGTCGGTCGCTTCCGAGCCGAGCGGCGAGCCTTGCTTGCACCCATCCACCATACGGTAACCGATTATTCCCGATTTGTCCAGCTTTTTCGACAGGGGGGCCTGAACTGTTACGACGCGCAAGGGCGCTTCGCGCAGTTACTGCTGCCCGCCGAACGTGCTGCGCATGCTGGCCGGCATGCGCGAATACGCCTACGGCTACTCGGACGGCGCGCTGTACCGCACGCTGCAACCGGCATCCAGGCAAGTGGACCTGCGGCTGATCCCCTACTATACCTGGGCCAACCGCGGCGTTTCTTACATGACCGTGTGGCTGCCGCTGGCGCGGTGAACAGATGGACGCGCGCTTACGCCGCGGCCGTGCACGGGGGCGCATCAGAATGGGTTGACTATTTTCCCGCTACCTTCCAGATTGACTTTTGACCCGCCGGCGATGACCTCGCCGATCAGCAGCGACGGAGCGAGGAGGACGGCCCGATTCGGCGCCAGGACAATACCGCTCACCTGGGTTTTCGGCACGCCGCCCGCACTTCCGCCGCTGAGGGAGACGTCTCCGGTGCCAGTGGCATTGTAGAGAACGCTCAGCGGCATCAGCCCGCCCGCGATCTGGATGCTGCTCTCGCCGCTGACCTCGAATTTCCTGGAAATGTTGATCACGAAACTGCCCTCGGGCGGCGCGCTGAGCGTCAAGGTGCCCTTGGTAATGATCAACTCCGTGAGATTCAGGACATTCCGGCCGGGTCCGCCGGTGATGGTTAGGTTGCCCGCCGAGCTGGCAATGTTGATTGCCCTGACTCCCGGGATGGTGGAGCTCAGGCCGGCCGCAGTGGTCGAAGCCTTCAGCGCATCAGAGACCGCTAGTTTCAGCTTCCCATCAACGGCCGCACCTTTGAGAACGCCTCCGGCGATCAGCCCCCCCGTTTGCGTGAGCCTCCCGGCCGAGCTTAGCCAGACCTTGCCGTCGATGCGCGCCTTGCCGCTGATGGTCATGTCGCTGTTAGCAGCGATGCCGACGTGGGCCACGCTTCCGGTTACGACAGCCGAGCCGCTGAGCGCAATCGTGGTTGGGCGGCCGAGGCTCAACACAACCCAGTGCTGCGGTCCCGCGGCGCCCAGTTCCACCGGCGCGATGCCCAGCGGCAGGAACTCCAGCGCCATGCCGTCCTTCAACACCGGCACATTGTAGCTCCACTGTATGCGGCGGCCGTTCGCCTGCCCGCTGGCATCGCGGATTGCGACCGTGGCGCGGCCGCCCAGGCTCACCGGAGAACCGGCGCCGGCATTGACGTCCTTGTACTGGAAAAGGATCCGGCTGCTGGACTCGAAGAAGATCGCCTGGAAGGTGACTCCCTCGGGCGCGTTGATCGGGAAGGCGTTGGTCCACTGGACCACGAATTGCCGGTTGGGCGCGGCTCCCAGCGTCTGATAATGGATCGCGCCGGAGCCCCGGGCGGCAAAGCTCAGATCGCTCCAGAGGGGGGCGACGGTGGGGAAGTTGCCCGGCGGGCTGGAGGCGGTCAGGTCCTGATTGGCGAAGGCTATGTTGCAGCCGCCAAAGGAGATCAGCCCGTTGGTACTGAGACAGAGGCTGGTGTAGCTCTGCCCGTAGAACTGAAACGCGAAGCCGATGTTGACAATGGCCTTGTCATCGTCGGCGCCGGCCAGCACCCCGACGCCGGTCGAGGCGATATCGACGAAACTGTAGACGGTCGCGTCGTTGGCCACGTAACCGAAGGCGTCCGGGCCGACGCTGGCGGCCCACCCGGTGGCGGCCGCCAGCAGGATCCACACCGGCACGCCAACGCCGCGGAGCCGCGCGCTCTGAACTGTATTGCGATCGCTCATGTTGGCTCTCCCGATCGTCCTTTCCACCGTACCCTCCTTCTTATGGCCATGAGGTTTGCTTGATGGTAAACAACTGGCCGCTTATGCTGATGTAAAGCGTCCGGATCCAGGTGACGAAGGAGTCGTAGCGCGGCACCAGGTAGGGCTGGGTCCAGATGCTGTTCACCGGGCCGGTGAGCAACCCCAGAGTGATCTCGGGGCTCTTACCGACCGCCGGCGTGCAGCCCCACGCCGAGGCAGAAGCCAGCACTTCGCCGCCACCGCCGGCGTTGTTGAAGATCGCCCCGTAAGAGTTCAGGCTGAAGGCGCAGCTTGCCGCGCTCTGCTTGACGGTGAAGATCTGGTCGCCGAGCTGGATGATGCCGGAGCGTTCGATTCCGGCCGGGTTGGGCTCGGCCACGGTAAAGTTGACGGTTCCCGAAGTGCCGCTGAAGCTGGTAGTGGCGGCGATCCAACTGGCGAAGCTCACCGCCGAGGGCGAGCAGCCGCCGGTGGTGCTGAAGAAGTTGAACAAGCCGGTCCCGCCGGTGTAAGACACCGTGGCGGAGGTAGAACCCAGCGTATAGGCGCAGGGAGCACCGGGCTGGGTCACAGTGTAGGTCTGCCCGGCCACGGTCAGGGTGCCGATCCGCTCGCTGGCGCTGGTGTTGCCCTGCGCCGTGAAGAACACGTCGCCGCTGCCGCTGACGCCGCCGGAGGTGACAGCCAGCCACGGGCTGTTGCTGGTGGCGGTCCAGGAGCAGGCCGACACGGTCACAACGCCCACCGAGCCGCTGCCGCCGGTGGCCGGTACGGTGCCGGTGGAAGAGCGTAGGCTGTAAGTGCAGTTGACGCCGGCCTGGGTGATGACGGCGGTCTGCCCGGCCACGGTCAGGGTGCCCGGGCGTGGCGCCGTCGAACCGTTCGCCGCCACCGCGAACGTGACGGTGCCGTTCCCCGTGCCGCTGGCGCCGGCGGAAATCGTCACCCAGCCTGTGGCGCTCGAGGCGGTCCAGGCACAGGCCGGGGCGGTTGCCGCCACCCCGATGCTGCCGGCGCCTCCCGTGTACGGGAAGACCGGGTTGTCATTGGTGATGCTGAAGCTGCAAGCTACGCCGGCCTGGGTGATCTGGTAAGGCTGGCCGCCGATGAGCAACGAGCCGGAGCGCGGCGTCGTACTGGAGTTGGCGGCCACCGAGTAGGCGACCGTGCCGCCCGGGCCGCTGCCTGAGCCGCCGGAGATCACCGCGAGCCAGCTCGGGCCGGGCACAGTGCTGTAGTTGCACCCGACCGGCAGGCTGACGTTGACCGAGCCGGAGCCGCCCGAGGCCGGCATCTCCGCTCCGCCACTCGAGAGGCTGACGATGCACGCCGTGCCAGCTTGGTTCACCGTAAAGGGCAGGCCGGCGACGGTGACTGTGCCCACACGGTTGATGGCGGTGGTATTGGCGAGCACCGCGATGTTCACGGCGCCGCTGCCGGTGCCGCTCGCGCCGGAAGTGACCTGAATCCAACCCGGGTCGTTGCTGGTCGCGGTCCAGGCGCACCCGGCCAGCGAAGCATTCACGGTAATTGTGCCGGCGCCGCCCAACGCGGTAAGTGAAACGCTGGTCGGATCGATGGTGTACGAGCAGGTGGAGCCGAACTGGGTGACAGTGTGCGTCGCGCTCGGCGCCAAGCCGCTGAAGGTGACGGTCCCTAGGCGCTGCCCGGTGAGCGGGTTGGAGGACACGTTGTAAGTGACGGTGCCGCTGCCGGTGCCGGTGGTGGCAGAGGTGAAGGTGATCCATGCCTGAGCCGCCGACGCGTTCCAGTCGCAGGTCGGGCCGGTGGTGATCGTGACGGCCCCAGTGCCGCCGCCGCTGGCGATGGTGGCGCTGGCCGGAGTCACCGTGAAGCTGCACGGCGGGGGAGGAGTGACGGTGACCATCACCCGCGCGTACCACGGGGTGTTGACCGCGTCGGGGGCCCGGACTTCCACCACACCGTAGTGCGTGCCTTGGGCAAGGACCGGCAGTTGCAGGTTGCTGGTCTGCGGCGTAGTGCCGCTGGTTACGCTTAGACTTGCCCCGGAAATTCCGGCGACCGCGGCGGTGAAGCTGACCGGCGCGCCGCCGCTGGTGATGTTCACGGGTGTCACCGGCCGGGTCTCGCCATATGCGTAGGCGATCTGGATGTTCGCCGGGCTGAGGTTAAAGAAGGGGACCGGCGTGGCGGCGGAATTCACATACAGCGCGTAATTCCTGTTCAAGACGGCGCCGGTGCTGTCGGTGACGATGAAAGTGCCGGAGAAGCGGCCGGGGGCCGTCGGAGTTCCAGAGAGCGTGCCGGAACTGAAAGTGACACCGGGCGGCAGAGACGAGGTGTACCTTAACTGGATGCTATACGGCGGAGTGCCGCCGGAAGGCGTCAGGGCCACCAGGTACGGCGTGCCGACGGTGGCCGGCGGCAGCGGATCGGGCGAGAGACCCACGCTGGTCACGGTGGTCTTGAAGGAGCCGGTCAGCGTCCGGGCGGCGTTGTCGGTAACCTTTAGACTCTGAGTGGGCGCCTCGACGGCCGTCGGAGCGCCGGTGAGGTAGCCGCTCACCGTGCTGCTGCCCGGTATCATGACGATCCCGGCGGGCAGGCTGCCCGAAACCAGGCTCCAGATGTTTGGCGGCACTTCGAACCATACCCAGTTATCGAGCCTCTGCAGGTAGTTCGCCCCGACCGACGCATTCAGGAGCTCGCCGCCGTAAGTCTTACCGTCCGAGGTGGACATACCCAGGGGCGGGTTCTTCCCAACGGGCACAACGGTCAGCGTGCGACTGAAGGTATAGGAGGCCCCGGCGGAATCCGCCATGGTGGTCGAGAAGTTGAACGATCCGGTCAGCGTGGTAGCCCCGGATAGAATCCCGGTCGAGCTAAGACTCACACCGGCAGGCAGATAGTTGAAGGGCGCCAGGGCGAAAGTGTGCGGCGGCGTGCCGCCCGCGGGGTACAGCTTGAAGCTGAACGCCGCGCCGGCGGTGACGGCGGGCCAGGGGGCGTACCAAGCCTGCATGGGCGAGACGCGCTGGGTGATGGTCTTCAGGCCGACATTCGGCGGGCTGGAGCTGTCCGACACCTGTAGCGTGTAAGTGTACAAGCCCGCTGTGGTAGGCCAGCCGGCTAGCAGGGTGGTGCCTGCGGCGTAATCCGGCGAAACGCTGGGCCCGCTGACCAGGCTCAGCCCGGGCGGCAGGATGCCCGAGAACAACGCCCAGGTGTACGGTCCCGTGCCCTCGGGAACGTTGATGGTCGAGGCGCTCAGCACTCTGTTCAGCCGGGTCCCGACGGGAAGGTCTCCCGGCGTGGCGCTGGTGGTGATGTCCAGCGTCTTCGCTGTAGTGGCGTTGACCAGGAGGGTGAAACCGCGCGAGAAGCTGGCGCCGCCGCTGTCGGCCACCTTAACAGTGAAGGTCCAGTTACCCGTGTTGGTGGGCGTGCCGGAAATCAGCCCGGCAGACGAGAGGGTCAGGCCCGGCGGCAGCAGCCCGCTCAGAACCGTATAAGTGTAAGAGCCGGTTCCGCCGCTGGTTGTGAGGGCCTGCGAGTAAGCGGAACCGTAGGTCGGGTTCCGCAAGCCGGTCCAAAGATTCAGCGGCGTGACGTTCAAAGTAAACGTTCGCTGGATGGTGTTGCCGGCCGAGTCGGAAGCTTGCAGCGTGAAGCTATAGAGACCCACGGTGGTCGGTGCTCCGCCGAGCAGCGTCACGTGGGGGTTGTAGTTGGCGGGCAACGCCGCGCCGGAGATCAGCGAGAGGCCTGGGGGCAGCGAGCCCGACGCCAGGGTCCACGCGTAGGTGGGAGTCGGAATGCCGCCGCTCGGGTTAAGCTGGCTGGAGTAGCTCTGCCCCACCGTAACGTCCGGCAACTGGGTCCCGCCTAAGCCGAAATTGAGCACATAAGGAAAAGGATCGCGCGCCACCAGGGTGAACCGCTTGCTGAAGGTGGAGCTGCCGTCGGTGACGGAGAGGACAAAGCCATAGTTGCCGGGGCTGGCCGTCGTTCCGCTGATGATCCCGGTGACGGTATCGAGCGTGATCCCGGTTGGCACCGAGCCGGAGGTTATCGACCAGGTCTTGGGCGAACCGCCGCCGGTGGCGGTAAACGCGTAGCTGAACAGCGTGTTGCTGAGGGCGTGTACAGGCAGCACGCCTGGGTTGCTGATGTTGATGGTGGAAACGCGGAGCGAGAACGTGCGGCTAACCGTGAAACCGGCGGCGTCGGTCAGGTTGACGGTGAAGCTGTAATCGCCCGGGGTGGTCGGGGAGCCGCTCAGCAAGCCGCTGCTCGACAGGTTCATATTGGGCGGCAGCGAGCTGCCGGCGGCGAGCGTCCAGTTCTGCCAGGCGCCCCAGGCGATGAGTTGCTGCGAGTACGCCACGGCTACGGAAGCGTTGGCCAGGTTGCCGCCACCGGTGAAGATGGTGTTTGCAGAGACACGCAAGGTGTAAGTTCTGTACCCGAGGTTGAGGCTGGCGTCTTGCACCCGGAGCGCGAAGGTGAGCGTGCCCGCTGCTACCGGTGTGCAGGCCACGCGCACGCTGCCGGGTGATACTCCGCTGGGCAGTGCGTCGCCGCTCTGGAGCACGCAGCCGGCCGGCAGTGAGCCTACCACAGAGTAAACGTAGTTGGGCGTGGTGAGCGGCGAACCGGACGCGCTTATCGTTGTCCCATAAGTGGATCCCAGACTGGTTGTGCCCAGGTCCGGCCCTCCGCCCAGGGTCAGCGTGTAGGTCGTGCCGGAGGCCACGTTGAAGTTCACTGAGCGTGAGGCAGTCAGAGCGCCACCGTCCGTCAGGCGCAACCGTGTGGTGGTGGTGCCCGTGCTGGTGGGAGCGCCGCCCGCCGTGCCGGCAGCACTCAGCGTCAGCCCTGTCGGCATGGCTTGCTCAGCCACCCAGGTGTAGCTGCCGCTACCACCCAGGCCCAGCATGGGTTGCGTGTAAGCGGTGCTGTAGACCAACGTGGTCCCGGAGAGCGGGAGGTCGCTATACTGTATCCAGACCGGGGTGACATTCAGCGTGAAGGCGCGAGTGACGTAAGCGGGGGTGGGCGAAGTCGAGTCGGTGACGCGCAGGGTGAAACTGTAGGAACCCACCGCCGTGGGTCTGCCCGCGAGGTAAGCGAAGCCGGGAGCGCAACCCTCGCAGATGGTCTCACCGGGCGAAACCAGGAAGAGACCCGGCGGCGGCGTGGGACCGGGCTCCAGGCTCCAGGTGTAGCCGGGAGTGCCGCCAAAGGCCGTCAGAGGCTTCGCGTAAGTGCTTCCGAGCGGCGTGTCATCCAGGACGTTGCCCGTCCAGATCGACAGCGCCTGCGGCGAGCTGGCGGCGATCATCAGCGAGAACACTTTCCGCACCGTTTGAGAGCCGGTGTCGGTGGCCTCGACGGTGAAGTAGTCGTAGTATGTACCAGTCGGCGTTCCCGAGATGACGCCGGTGGTGGAATTGAGGGACAGCCCGGCGGGCAGGTTGCGGCTCTGGAGCCTCCAGGAAACAACGGTCACGCTCGCCGTAAGCTGCTGGCTGTAAGCAGTGTTCACGGTGCCCGGAGGCAGGACACCGGGAGTGGTGATGCTATACGGCGTCACCTGCAATCTGTAGTTCACGGTGAGCGAGTTGCCGCCGGTGTCGGTGACCGTGACGTCAAAGTTGCGAGTGCCGGCCAGGGTGGGAATGCCGCTAAGCAGGCCCGCGGAACTCAGCGAGAGGCCTGGCGGAACCTGCCCGGGGTTGGGCGTCGACCAAATGTACATACCGATGCCTCCCGCCGCCGTGAAGGTAAATGCGTAAGGCGTGGAGACCAGCGCCCTCGGCAAGCTGGTCTGGGCGGGCATCGAAAGCGGCGTTACGGTCAGGGTGATGGGGCGGTCAAAGGTCTGTGGAGTCGGAGTGCTGTTGTCGGTGACGCGAATGGTCGTCGAGTAGACACCGGTCGTGGTGACCAGCCCCAGGAAGCCGCCGGTGGCACTAGTGGACGGGCCACTGGGCAAGGGCTGCCCGGTCTGTACCCGCATGCCAGGAACCGGCGTTGCGCCCGGCGCATACGAGTAAGTGTAAGGCGGCTTGCCGCCGGTGGCTGTCAGCTCATGCGTGATGACTCCGGCGATGCTGGGTCCGAGCGCGGGGCCCAGGGAGAGGAACAGCGGCGGGGTGGCGCCCGGCCCGTAAATCGAAATGTTGAAACCCACCGTCCGCGTGTTGCCGCTGGCGTCGGTCAGAGTGATGCTGAAGTCGAAGCGGCCGGTTACCGTCGGCGTCCCGCTGATCACACCGGTGTTGGGGTCGAGGCTGAGGCCAGTGGGCAGGAAGCTGCCCAGCGCCAGTGCGAACGTCACCGCGCCCGCGTTGCCGGAGTAAGCGATCGCGCTCGAGAAAGCCGTCCCTGAGTTGGCCCAGGGCAGGGTGGTGCTGGAGGTGACCGTCA
>JBBTDS010000096.1:0-5038 GCA_038060875.1 Acidobacteriota bacterium
CACAGGAGCGTAGCGCTGGCAGGTTCTGAGGAAATCTCTACGAGATACCAACATTCCGGTATTAACCTCCTGGTCTAGGGAATCGCTTCTACCTCAGCCCCGCCAACCGGGTGAGGTGCCGTCAGACCGTAAGCAGGTGCAGGACCAACGCCGCGCATGGTACTAACCAGCTTCCGTTACAGCCGCCAAGGTGCTGATTTCGCTCGTCGCCGAGCGCAGTGGGTTCTTGCTATAGCGTCATGCAATGGTAATTTTGCGCAGGCTTGCGCAAATTTACACTCCTCCGGCAGGTCACTTTGCTACGCGGGCTTCCGGGAGGGTGGATGCAAGTGGTGCGGCTGACCTTGTGGTGAAGTCTCGTCGTTTGGCCCCTGGCGGCTTAAGCCAAACCCCAGCAGCGAGCCGAAGTCTTCGACGCTGTCTGGAAAGCCGCCCAAAACATACAAACGCGGAGGCGTGCAACTTCAGCCGTCATTCGATCTCGACTTCCACCGACTGGAGCACCACGGCGGAGGGATCCTCGGAAACCGTCACCCGCAGCTCGGCCCCTTCCGCGACGGTCCCAGGGGCCGCGATCTTGAAATGCTCCCGCAGATGATCCGCCTCGATGAACGCCAGCGGCCCGATCGACACTTCGATGACGACCGCGCGGCGGCCGCCGTTGGCGCGCACCAACGATTCTACCTTTTGGAGCAGATCCTCGATCAGGCCGGATTCGTGCATGCGGTGAGCTCCAGATCCACCTTGGCCACCGGGTCCTCGATCGAGCGGGCGATCTTGAAGCCGAGGCTCTCGCAGACGCGCAGCATGCCGAAGTTCTCCGGCAGCACGTCGCCGAAGATGCGGTCGAGCTTGCCGTCGAGGGCGACCTGGATCAGCCGGCGGGTCAGCTCCCGGCCCAGGCCCTTGCGTTGATGCTCGTCGGCGACCAGGGCGGCGAATTCGGCCTCATTGGCGCCGTGGACCTTCTTCAGCCGGGCGACGGCGACGATCCGCCGCGCCCCGCTGGCCGGGTCCTTGTGCTCGGCCACCAGCGCCATCTCGCGGTCGTAATCGATGTGGCAGATGCGGGTGAGCCGCTCGTGGGCGACGCGCTGGCTGAGCTTGAGCGCGTGCAGGTAGCGCATGTAAACGGTGCGGTCCGACAGGGTGCCGTGGAAGGCGACAATCAGCGGCTCGTCCTCGGGCCGGATGGGGCGGATGGTGACGACCTGTCCATCGGTCATCGTCCATTCGCCCACGTAGCGGGCGGGGTAAGGCCGGATGGCCAGCCGCGGCAGCTTGTCATCGCCGAGCTCGGGATCGTGCAACACGACGCGGGCGTCCAGGGCGATGAGGCGCTCCGCCGAGGCCAGCAGCGGGTTGATGTCGATCTCCTTGATCCGGCGCTGCTCGACCACCAACTGGCTGAAGCGGACCAGAAGCTGCTCGAGAGCATCCAGATCCACCGGCTTGCGTCCGCGCACGCCCTGCAGCGCGGTGTAGATCTTGGTCTGCTCCATCATGCGCCGGGCCAGGGTGGTGTTGAGCGGCGGCAGCGCCAGGGCACGGTCCTTGAAGACCTCGACGAGCTGGCCGCCCATGCCGAACAGCAGCACCGGGCCGAACTGCGGGTCCACGCTGGAGCCAAGGATGACCTCGTAGCCATCCAGGCGGATCATCGGCTGCACGCTGACGCCCTGGAAGTGCTCGCGTCCCGCCTTCTCGGCGACCGCCGCCTCGATCTCGCGGTAGGCGGCGCGCGCGGCTTCGGGCGTGCGGAGGTTGAGCTTGACGCCGCCGACGTCGGTCTTGTGGGTGATGGTCTTCGAATACAGCTTGAGGACCACCGGGTAACCGATCTCGCCGGCCAGCCGCAGCGCCTCTTCCTCGGAAGCGGCCACCCGCGTCTCGACAATGGGGATTCCATAGGTGGCCAGCAGTTGCTTGGACTCCAGCTCGGTGAGGATGGTGCGGCCGGAGCGGCGGGCGCCCTGGATGATGCTTTCGGCGCGAGCGCGGTCGGCCTCGGCCTGCTCGCCGGCGGGGGCGACCGGCGTCTCGTAGAGGCCGCGGAGGTTGTAGCTGTAACGCCACATGTAGACGAAGGCGCGGGCGGCGGTGTCGGGATAGGGGAAGGTGGGAATGCCGGCGCGGTTCAGGATTTCCTCGCCGGCGGCGACCTCGCTGCCGCCCATCCAGCTTGCCAGCACCGGCTTGCCGTCGATCTTGGCGTAGGGCCGCAGTTGCTCGGCGGTCTTGGTGGGATCGGTCATAGCCTGGGGCGTGAGGATTACGAGCAGGCCGTCGCTGTTGGGATCCTTGGCGGCTATCTCCAGCGCCTTGGCGTAACGGTCTGGCCCGGCGTCGCCGAGCACGTCCACCGGGTTGTTGTGGCTCCAGGCGGCGGGCAGGATCTTATCGAGCGCCTCCATGGTGGCGGGCGACAACTCGGCGACCTGGGCGCCGAGGGTCTCCAGCGCGTCGGTGGCCAGCACGGCCGGGCCGCCGGCGTTGGCGACGATGGTGAGGCGGGGGCCGGCGGGCCGGGGCTGCTTGGCCAGCACCTCGGCCATGTAGAACAGGTCGGCGATGTGGACCACTCGCAGCACGCCGCTGCGGCGGAAGGCGGCCTCCAGCACCTCGTCGCTGCCGGTGAGGGAGCCGGTATGAGAAGCGGCGGCGCGGGCGGCCGCCTCGGTGCGGCCGGGCTTGATGACGATGATCGGCTTGGAGAGGGCCACCTCGCGGGCGGCCGACAGAAACGCCCGCGCGTCGCCGATGGTCTCCATGTAGATCAGGATGCTGCGCGTGTGCGGGTCGTTGCCCAGGTAGTCGATGAGGTCGCCCCAGCTCACGTCAGCCATCGAGCCGATGGAAATGAACGCACTGAACCCAACGTGCTCACGGTGGCTCCAGTCGAGGATGGCCGTGCACAGCGCGCCGCTCTGGCTGATGAAGCCGACATTGCCAGGCAGCGCCGTGGTGCGGGCGAAGGTGGCGTTCAGCCCGCTGAGCGGGCTCATCAGGCCAAGGCAGTTGGGGCCGATGATGCGCATGCGGCCGCGGCGCGCCTCCTCAACCACCCGCCGCTCCAGCTCGGCCCCCTCGGGGCCGATTTCCTTGAAGCCGGCCGAGATGACGATGGCCGCGGGCACGCCGGCCTCGACGCACTCGCGGATGATGCCGGGGACGGTGGGCGCCGGCGTGGTGATGACCGCCAGATCGACCGCCTCGGGCACGGCGCCGATGTTCGGATAGGCTTTGATGCCGAGCACGCCGGAGCGCTTGGGGTTGACCGGGAAGACCGTGCCGCCGAACGGGCTCGAGATCAGGTTCCACAGCACGGTGCGGCCGACGCTGCCGGCGGCCTCGGTGGCCCCGATCAGGGCGACCGTCTCGGGTTGAAAGAAGACGTCCAGCGGATGTTCGCGAAGCCGCAGGATGTCCTGGGCGGAATCGACGCCAGGTTGCTTGAGTTTCTTCATGGGGTCACAGCTCGCGCTTGTGCAACCAGGGCCGCACCTGCCGATAAGAGAAGATCGGCCCGTCCCTGCAAACAAAGTAGGGGCCCATCTGGCAGTGGCCGCAGCAGCCGGTGGCGCACTTCATGTTGCGCTCCAGCGAGACGTAGACGTCGCCGGGGGGCACCCCGCGGGTCTCCAACTGGTGGACGACGTAGCGCATCATCAGCTCGGGGCCGCACACGTAAGCGACCGTCTGGGCCGGATGTGGCCGAAGGCAGCGGAACAAGGTGGTGACCACGCCAACGTGGCCGCGCCAGCTCAGCCCGCCGTAATCGACGGTAGTCAGCACCTGGGTGTCGGGCTGGCGGGCCCACTGGGCCAGTTGCTTGCGATAGAGCAGGTCGCGGGGGCTGCGGGCGCCGTAAAGCACCATCAGCCGCGCGTAGTCGTCGCGACGCCGCAGCACGTGATAGATGGCCGGCCGCAGCGGGGCCAGCCCGATGCCGCCGGCGACGATCAGCACGTCCTTGCCGCGGGCCGCCTCCAGCGGCCAGTGGGTGCCGAACGGGCCGCGGATGCCGATCGCGTCGCCCGGCTTGCGGCTCACCAGCGCGTGAGTGGCCTGGCCGACGGAGCGGACGGTGTAGACCAATTCATCGGGATCCTCGGGGTCGCCGCTGATCGAGATGGGAAGCTCGCCGACGCCAAAGGCGTAGAGCATGTTGAACTGGCCGGGTGCAAAGGGGCGCAGCGCCTGGCCGGCGGCCGGGGTCACGGTGAGGGTGAAGGTGTCGCGGGTTTCGCGCTCGATCGCGCGAACATGGGCGCGGATCGAGGTCATCGCAACCGTCGCAACCTGGCTCATATGAGTTTCACCGCCCGCGGCCTGTAAATGTCCATCAATTGCAACCGGGTGGCCTGGAGCCGCTCGGCCACAACCTGAAGGAGCTGGGTCATCAGGGCGTAGCCGAATTCCGGGTCCTGGTCGCAAGCCTCCCGAAGGCGGGCGCCGTCGAAGACCAGCGCCCGCACCGCCTCCAGCGAGCGCGCCTGGAAGTGCTTGCCGCCGGCCTCCAGGACCGACGACCAGCCCAGTTGCTCGCCCCCCTCCAGAGTCAGGACGCGGAGGATGCAGCCCGGCGCCGAGACCTCCAGCGCCACCCGGCCCGACAGGATCAGATAGAACAGGCCGCACTCCTCCCCCTCGCGGAAGATGATCTGGTCCCGGACGAAGCGGACCTCGCGGGCCAACTCCGCGAATTTCTGAACGTGCTCGGGCTTGAACCGCTCCAGGAACGCGTGCTCGCGGAGAAGCTCGATCAACTCCTTGGTTTCCATTCTTCGCCTCCCTGGGGCTGGTGAGCGCCGGGCTCCGCCGAGTGTTAAGCATCCAGGAAGCACACTGCTTGCCAAACTCAATTCATTGGGGACAAAGGGGTTGGCAGCCAGTGCTGTCCGGCGCGCTGGGTGAAATGGCGCTGTCGGCTTGAAGCCCGCGCCACGGCTGGCGCACTTAACCGGCCAATCCTCTGAGTTGCCCCCCCCTCAGCCACCGCATGAAGCGTTATCCTTGTCCAGTTGAGATTCTCCGG
>JBBTDS010000097.1:0-9849 GCA_038060875.1 Acidobacteriota bacterium
AAGCCTGCCCTACGTTGTCATACAAGGGTTTGCTATTGATTTGAGCGTTGATTGGGCTTAGAATTAGAAGCACAAGGAGGCTTGCCTTGTTAGTGCGAGTGTGTTGGGTGTTCGTTCTGGTGCTGGCGATAGTCTTCGCCTGCGCGGCGCAATCGCGGGTGGCGACGGTGACGGGCAGCGAATCGCTCCAGTTGCGCGGTGTGACGGTCCCCGCCGGGGTACCCTCGTGGCCCGTCTTTCCGGGCGACACGATCTCCACGGCCACGTCTACGGCAATCATCACGACGCCGGATGGGGGCCGGATCACGCTGAACAGCAACTCGCAGGCGACGCTGAGTTCCTCCAGCAGCGTGCGGCTCGACAGCGGCAGTATCGCATCCGCCTCGTTAGAAGGGCAGGGGAAAGGCCCTCCTCCTTGGGTCCCCCCGCCGCCGCAGCCGCCGCTGAGCAAATGGCAGAGAGGGCCCAGGCCGCACTGAGAGCCGCAGCGGCACACCCAACCGTGGCGCCAGCTTTCGTGGGCGCACTCGCGCTCACGCTCTTTTACGCGGTCTTGCGGGACGGCGGAGTCGAACCAAAGGACTGGGGCGCCTGTCTAATTGCCGTGGGCGCGCTGAGCGCCGCGTGGTGGGCGGCGCGGCGGCGAAACCCGCTTTCGCTCCCGCACGCTCGCGTCGGGCTTCTCCTACCGATCCTGATGGGCGTTGGCGCGCTTCAGGTGATCCCGCTGCCGGCGGCGGTGGTGGGCATTGTGTCTCCGGCTCGCGGCGAGCTGCTCACAGGGGCCGAACCGGTGATGGGAGGGTGGAGGCTGGCCACGCTGAGTGCGGCGCCGGCAGCCAGCCTGGAGAAGCTGGTGAGCCTGGCCGGCTACGTGCTGGTGGTTCTACTGGTTCTGGATATCAGCTCGCGGCTGGCGGACTACCCATGGGCGCCTGTCCTGCCGTTGCTCGCGATCGCGGTGTTCGAGGCGGTCCTGGGCCTGGTCCAGGCCTACTCGGCCAGCGGGGGCGGAATCGCCCACGGCACCTACGTAAACCGGAACCACTACTCGGGCCTGCTCGAGATGTGCCTGCCGTTCGCCGTGATGTATGGCGCGGCGGTTCTGCGCCGCAACCGGTCCCGTCACCGGACGCCCGCCGGGCCGGCCCTCCGCGCCAGTGCCGCCTGGGCGCTGGCGGCCGTGATCCTGCTGGCCATCATTCACTCGCTCTCCCGCATGGGCTTCATAGCCGCACTGGCTTCCTCGTTCCTCATGGGGCTGGCCGCGCTCAGGGCCGGCAAGAGGAGCCGCTGGAGAGCGTGGCTGCCGGCTGCCGTGCTGGGCGCGGTGGTGGTGCTGGGCTTCATCTTCCTTCCTCCGGACCAGTTGATCCTCCGCTTCGGAGATATCGCCTCCACCGACGAGATCTCAGCCGATACGCGCCTTAAGGTGTGGGGAGACACCACTCGCCTGATCAGCGCGTACCCGCTGGTGGGATGCGGCCTGGGAGCGTACGAATCCTGCCTGAAGCGGTACAAGACCGCGGCTCTCCTCAACACCGTCGATTTCGCGCACAACGATTACCTGCAACTGGCGGCCGAGCTTGGCCTACCCGGGTTGTGTCTGGTGCTGGCGGTGGGGGCGGGGCTGTTAGCGTCGGCCTGGCGCACGGCGGATCGCAGCGCGGGGGCGGACGAACGGTACCGGTCCCTGGCCTGCATCGGCGCATTGGCCGCGATCAGCCTTCACAGTTTCGTGGACTTCAACCTGTACATCCCCGCCAACGCCATGACGCTGGCATGGATAGGGGGTCTGGCCCAAAGCAGGGCGGAGGTCTATTGAAGCGGCTCCAGGCTTACCGAGTCGATCCAGGCCGTCCCGCGGATCTTGTTGTCAAACTTCCGGGAGGGCCTTCTGCAAACCTGGACGATGACGAGGCTGGTGTCAGCAGGCACGGTGAACGCGGTTTCCAAGGGCGTCCAAGCGTTGGCGCCCTTCAGTTGGGCGGTCTCAACCGACAGGCGGGCGGCGGACTCCGCATCGAACAGGCACAACAGAATCCCCTGGTCGGTGGTGATGTCTTCAGTCCTGACGAAGCCCCGCAAGCGATACCGCCCGGGGCCGATCCAGGCGCTCTGGGAGACGTGGCTGTAAGGGACATTGGCGGTTCCCGCGAAGGAGATGCGGAGGGCCGACCTGCCCTCCCTGGCGCTGGCGACCCGCTCGACGTCCACCCCTTGGAGCGGCGTAACTCTCCAATCGAAGGCCGCTCCGGTGGGCTCGGATTCAAAACCCCCGTTGAACAACAACGTCGATTTCGGGTAGCCGCCAGCGCGGCCGCCCAGATGCCCCGCCCAGGCCTGGGCTGCCCGCTGGTGCTGCCGGCGCCGCACCAGGAAATCGACGTATTCCCCGGCCAGGCGATCATCCGCGAAGCTCTGGCCCGCCAGCCAGGTCCAGGCGATATCAGCGGCCTCACCCCGCCCAACCGAGATAAGGTGACGGAAATAGGATGCCAGCGCCCGCCGGTTGGCCTTGATGTGCGGGAGGATATCCTTCACGTTGGGAACCAAGCGGTCGTAGTAGCTGAAGATGATGGCATCGTACTCGGACACCAGCTCCATGATGCGCGCGGTGTAAGGCAGAGCCAGGAGCGGCTCGCCCGCGGCGAAGTGGGAATTGGCAGCCCGCATGAGGATGGGAGGGATGTTGGGCCCAAGCTCAACGGCCCGCCGGAAGCAGTAGCGCGCTTTGGCGGTCTGTTGGGACTGGGCCAAGGCCTCGGCCAGGTCGCACCAGCGGTCCGGCGATCCCAGGTCGCGGCCCAGCGCCTCGTGAAGGCGCAGCAGGGCGGCCGGAGATGCCGCGGCCCCCGGCTCGTTCCGGATGTCTTCACTCTGTATGACAAAAAGAAGACAAGCGGCGGCAGCCAGGACAAGACTTAGGGCTATCAGTAAGAGCCTCACCGGTAACATTGCAGAGCCGACCAAAACAGAGTAGATTATACTCTGTGCGCCGAGTATGGTAAAGCCAGATACGATTGTACGGCAGGCGAGGGAACAGGTTTCCTGCGACCTGGGGGGCGAGGCGGCCATCCTGAATCTGGCCAACGGGACTTACTACGGGCTGGACCAGGTGGGCGCGAGGATCTGGAATCTGATTGCCAAGCCGACGAGGGTGGATGAGATCAGAAGCGCCGTGCTGGAGGAGTACGAGGTCGCCCCCGAGCGTTGCGAGCGCGATCTGGAGGAGCTCCTGTCGGAACTGGCGGAGCACGGCCTGATTGAGGTGCGCGATGGAGCGGCTGAGGAAGCTGTGGCGCCTGCCGGGAGCTGAGCGCTGTCTGCTGGCGCGCGCGGCGCTGTTGCTGGCGGGCGTCCGGTTCGTGTTGTGGTTGCTGCCGTTTCGCGTGGTTCGCGCGTTGCTAGAACCTGCCCCCATGGCGCGCGGGCGCGGCAGACATTCGCGGGAGCGGGTGGCCTGGGCCGTTGGCGTGGCCAGCCGTTACGTGCCGCGGGCCACCTGCCTGGTGCAGGCGCTGGCGGCGCAGAGGCTGCTCGCGCAGGAGGGGTATGCCGCCGAGCTGCGCGTCGGGGTCAGCACGGGCGTCGGCTTTCGGGCTCACGCATGGGTGGAATCGGAGGGCGTGGTTGTCGGCTGGTGTGAAGGCGAGCAATTCACGCCGCTGTTGAAGGTGGCTGCGAAGGCGTCATGAGCGGCATTGCCGGGATCTGGAACCTGGACGGCAGACCGCTGGAGCGGGGGCTACTGGTGCGGCTCAACCAGACGCTGGCGCATAGGGGTCCGGACGGGGCTGGCGTGTGGATCGACGGCCCGGTGGGGCTGGCTTGCCAGTTGACGGTGGTGACGCCGGAGTCGGTTGGCGAGACGCAGCCGCGGGTGGCCGCTTCCGGAACCGTGGCGGTCTACGACGGGCGGCTGGACAATCGCGAGGAGCTTCTGGAACTCCTCGGCGATTCCGCCGGCGTGGGCGCCGGTTCGCCGGATCTCGATCTGATCCTGGCCGCGTACGAGCGGCTGGGGGAACGCGTTTTCGAGCGACTGAATGGCGACTTCGCGCTGGCGCTCTACGACGCGGCCAGGCGGCGGCTTCTGCTGGCCCGGGACGTCTTCGGAGTGCGGCCTCTTTACTACTGCCGGCGGGGAAACACGTTCCTGTTCGCGTCCGAGATCAAGACGCTGCTGGCGCACCCGGATGTTTCCGCGCGCCCGGACGACGAGGCCTTGGCCTGGTATCTTCTTCGGAGTTGGACCATCCACAGCCCCACCTCGACCTTCTTTGAGGGGATCCACACGCTGCCGCCGGGGCATTTCGCGGTCGTGACCGAGGCCGGCGTCGCATTGAGGCGGTACTGGGACTTCGACCCGTCGAAGCGGATTCGGTACTCTTCCTTCCAGGAGTACGCCGAACATTTCCGCGGTCTGTTCGAGCAGGCGGTCCGCCGGCGTGTGCGGAGCATATATCCAGTCGCCGTTAGCGTCAGCGGCGGGCTGGACTCGTCGTCGATTTTCTGTACGGCTCAGTCGCTTGCGAACCGGGGCGCCGGCGCCGCTCCACTCGGGATTCACCTGGAGTATACCGAGGGCACGCTGGCCGACGAGAGGGAATACGTAGCGGACATCGAGCGGCAGTACGGGGTGGCCATCGAGCGGATACAGGCGGCCTCGACCAGTCGGCTGGCGGGTGCACGGGATGCCGTCTGGCGGCTCGAATCGCCGGGCGGCCTGCTTATTGAGTGGGACACCATGCAGCGCGTGCTCGAAACGGCGCGCCAGGGCGGAGCGAGGGTGTGGTTGTCTGGCGTTTGGGGGGACCAGGTGCTGGGCGACCTTGGCTACCTTCTCGACTTGGTGCACCGGCTGGCTTGGCGCCAAGTGTGGCAGCATCTGAAGGAGTTGCCTGGGTGGATGACTGAGGCGGATCCCGCGCACTTTCGGCGCCAGTTCTTCCGTGCGCTGGTGAGACGTCACGTTCCCGAATGGGCTGTCCCGGCTTTGCGGTGCGTGCGGGAGAGGTTTTGGCCTTCCCGAGAGGAACCGGCGTGGTACAGCGGGCAATTCCGCCGGCGGATTCACGGTCGGGCTTTGCGCCCATCCAGCAATGGCTTCGCATCGACCGCGCACGCCCGCTCGCTCTGGCAAACCGTCAGCGGCAACGACGTAGGTTATTGCATGGAGGTGGACGGCAAGCTGGCCGCCGCACACGGGGTGGAAGCTGCGTACCCCTTTCTTGACCGTGACCTTGTCAGTTTCCTGATGGCGGCGCCGGGCGAGGTGGTAACGGCCAGCGGGGTCTACAAGGCCATTCTGAGGGAGGCGCTGCGGGGAATCCTGCCGGACACAATCGCCGAGCGACGCTGGAAGGCGGACTTCACTAATGACCTTAACAGCAAGCTGGAGCGAGATTCCCCCGAACTGGAAGCTTGTCTTGCCTCGCAACCACTTTGCGTCGGCATGGGTTATGTGGACGGGGGCGCGCTCGAAGAGGAACTGCGCGGCTGCCGGCGCCGGTTGTCAGGCAATTCGGCAGTGCGAAGCTGGCGTGTCTTGGAACTATTGGGGCTTGAGTTGTGGCTCCAGGTCTTTTTTGGCGAACGCGTGCGCGCGTGTACCGCACGGGAACTCGTGTTCGAAGGGAGATGAACAATGGAGAAATCTCACCGAGGTGGTAGGCGACCTTATCAATCCCCCAGGGTCGTGGTCTATGGCCGCTTTCAAGATCTCACGATGACTAAAGGCGGCACGGCTCAGGACGGCAGCAGTGCCAGGTTCAGCAAAGTGGGCCCGGCCGGGAAGGCCCCCGGGCGGCCAACGGGCGCCCCGCCACGCAGATAGCGCGTGCCGGCGGCGGTGAACCAGGCTTGAAGGAGCCCTGGTGTATAGCCTTTACGGGATCTCGCTGCGGAGCGCGTGGCCGCTGCCATTACCCCGCGCTACGGGGCACCTTTCCCCGGAGATCGAGCTTTGCGAGGGCGATGGGGCCTGCTTTGCGGAAGCCAGCGACGAACTGGCCCGGAGCCCGGATGGCGAGCAATGGTACACCCATCTGGCGCTCCCCTCTAACACCGACTATCTGCGATGGTCCCGGCTGTTCGAATTCACCGTTTCTCCCGACGGGCGCCGCATCGTCGGGCGTCCGCTCGAACGGGGCTCGGCCGAGGCCTTCCACACCTACCTTCTCTCCCAGGTCCTTTCTTTCGCGCTCCTGAAGCTGGGTATGGAGCCCCTGCACTCGACCAGCGTGGTGGTGGAGCAGGGCGCTATTGCGTTCGTCGGGGACTGCGGGTATGGGAAATCGACTCTCGCGGCCGCCTTCCTTCAAGCCGGATACGCCCTGCTCACCGATGACCTGCTGGTGCTGAGGAAGCAGGACGGGCGCTACGACGCCTACCCCGGGCCGCCGCGCATCAAGCTGCTGCCGGAGGTCGCGCGCGAGCTGCTGGGGACGGCGGCGAGCGGGAGCCCGATGAACGACCTCACCGACAAGCTCATCATCCCGCTGAACGGCTGCCAGCATTACGGCCAGCCGGCGCCCCTTCGTGCTTTCTACGTGCTGCAGCCCCCCGAGGAGTCCTCGAGGAACGGCGCAGTCGCCCTCAGGCGCCTGCGCGCGAGCGAGGCGTTTGTCGAGATCACCAGGAACACGTTCAACACGGCGGTCGATGACGGCCCGCGCCTGAAGCGCCAGTTCGGGTTCACAACCCAGTTGGCTTCCGAAGTCCCCGTGAAGCTTCTTACCTACCCCAGGGACCTCTCGCTTCTTCCGGCGGTGCGCGACCGCATCTTGAGCGATCTCCGTGGCTGAGATCATGCCCCCAGGAATGGAACTGCTGCTGGCCTGCGCCTCGGCGCCAGACGCGCAGATGCTGGCCCGGATCCCGGAACTGGCGCGGGCCGCCACCGGCTGGGATTGCCTCCTCCGGACAGCCTCCCGCAACGGCGTCCTGCCGCTGCTTTGCTGGCGGCTGAATGCCCTCTGCCCCGACGAGTTGCCGCCCGAGATCATCGAGCGTCTGCGCAGCCACTTCCGGGCGAACGCGCAACGCAACCTCGCGTTCATCGGCGAGCTGCTGAAGATCCTCGACCTGCTGGCCGAGCGCGGCATCGAGGCCATCCCGCTCAAAGGACCGGCGATGGCCGCCTCCCTTTACGGCAACATTGCCCTCAGGGAATCGGTTGACCTCGACATCCTGGTTCGCAAAGAACACATCCGCGCCGTTAACGAGGTGCTGAGTTCGCGGCGCTTTCAGCCCGTGAGACAGTTCAGCGCCGCGCAGGAAGCGATCACGCTCCGGAGCGGTTGCGAATTCTGCTTCGAGCGCGAAGATGGGCTACTGGTGGAGCCTCACTGGGACGTGACGCCCGGGTACTTCGCGTGTGAGTTCGACGTCGAGCAGCTTTGGCAACGCGCCCGCAAGACCGTCCTTCAGGGGCGCGAAGTACTGGAGCCGTGTCCGGAACATCTGCTGTTTATCCTTTGCGTACACAGCCTCAAGCACGGCTGGGCCGAGCTGAAGTATGTCGCCGATACCGCCTGGCTGATCGGGCGCCGCGAACTGGACTGGGATGTCCTCTACCGGCTCGGGGCGGAGACCGGCACGGTGCGAGCGCTGAACCTGGGATGCTCGCTGGCTGCCCGTTTGCTGGGGACCGAGCTTCCCGCCGAAGCCATGAAACGGATCGCCGGGGACAGGATGACGGCGAGACTGGCGGCGCGGGCGGCTTCGAACCTCGTCGCAGTGGTCGAGCAGCCCCACAGCTTCGTCAAGAACTCCATCTTCCACCTCCTGGCCAGGGAGCGGTGGCGCGACAGGATTCGCTACTGCTTCAGGGTATGGTTTGTGCCCACGCCGAGCGACGAGGACGCGCTGCGGCTGCCGCCCGGCTTGAGCGCTCTGTATTACCCGTTTCACACGGGCCGCATGTTCGTGAAGTACGGATTGGGCTCACTGAGGCGCCCGAACTAAGCCGATGGTGCAGGTCCTGAGAGCTAAACTAGCCGCGGCGCTGGCCCAGTTGCCGCACTTCCCCCGCGCGCTGAAGCTGGCCTGGGAGGCGGCGCCCGGCTGGACGAGCGCCTGGGCGGCCCTGCTGCTTGTCCAGGGCCTGCTGCCGGCGGCCGTCGTCCATCTCACTCGCGCAGTGGTGGACAGCATCACCGCGGCCGTGCGCGGCGGGGGCGCTTGGGAGAGCGTGCGGCCGGCGTTGTTGCTGGTTGGGGCGATGGCCGCGATCCTGCTGCTTGCGGAGGTCCTGCGCAGCGCGGCCGGCCTGGTGCGCACCGCGCAGGCGGACCTGGTCCAGGACCACATCAACGGTCTGATCCACTCGAAGTCGGCTTCGGTGGACCTGGCGTTTTACGACTCGCCCGATTACTACGACCATTTGCACCGCGCCCGCGCCGAGGCGAGCCACAGGCCGGTGGCGCTTCTGGAGAGCCTCGGCAATCTGCTCCAGAACACCATCACGCTGGCGGCGATGCTGGCCGTGCTGGTTCCGTTCGGCTTGTGGCTGCCTCTGGCGCTGGTGGCGAGCACGCTGCCGGCCTTCTTTGTGGTGATCCGATACGCGGTGCGGCAGCACCTCTGGCGTCTGCGCACGACCGAGGACGAGCGCCGCACCTGGTACTACGACTGGCTGCTTACGGATGGCGAGTCGGCGGCCGAGTTGCGCCTGTTCGGGCTGGGAGGGCACTTCCGCTCCGCGTTTCAGCATTTGCGGAAGCGGCTGCGCGGCGAACGGCTCCAGTTGGCAAAGGAGGAAACCCTGGCCGAGCTTGCCGCCGGCCTCTGCGCCCTGGCCGTCACCGGCGGCGCGCTGGCGTGGATGGTATGGAAGGCCGCGCGGGGCCTGGTCACGCTGGGCGAGCTGGCCATGTTCTACCAGGCCTTCCAGCAAGGCTTGCGGCTGATGCGCTCCCTGCTGGACAACGTGGCCGAGCTCTACGCCAACAGTCTGTTCCTCGGGAACCTGTTCCTGTTTCTGGAGCTTCAGAACCGCATCACCGAGCCCGCCGGACGTGGCGCCGCGCCGGCCGTCCCGGAGCAAGCCATCCGATTCGTCGATGTGACCTTCCGCTACCCGGCGAGTGACCGCGTCGCCCTGAGCCACTTCAACCTGGCCGTGCCGGCGGGGAGCATCGCGGCCATCGTGGGGCCGAACGGGGCCGGGAAGAGCACGCTGGTCAAGCTGCTCTGCCGGTTCTACGACCCCGACTCGGGCCGCGTGGAGCTGGATGGCGTGGATCTCAGGGAGATCCCGGTGGAGGAGCTGCGGCGGAAGATGGGCGTTCTGTTTCAGGTCCCGGTGCATTACTCGGCGACGGCGGCCGAGAATATCGCGCTGGGCGATCTGGCGGCGGGGCCCGGCGCCGCCGAGCTGACGGCGGCCGCGCGGGACGCGGGCGCGGAGGAGGTGATCGCGCGCCTGCCTCAAGGCCAGGAGACGTTGCTGGGCAGGTGGTTCCAGGCGGGCACCGAATTGAGCGTGGGAGAATGGCAACGCTTGGCCCTGGCCAGGGCGTTGCTGCGCCGGGGGCCGGTTTTGATCCTGGACGAGCCGACCAGCGCCATGGACCCGTGGGCGGAGGCCGAGTGGCTCGACCGGCTTCGCCTGCTGGCGGCCGGGCGCACCGTCATCCTCATCACCCACCGCCTCACCACCGCCATGCGGGCCGATGTGATTCACGTCATGTCCGACGGCGAGATCGTGGAATCCGGCGCTCACGACCACCTCTCGCGCCGCGACGGCCTGTATGCCCAGTTGTGGACGAGGCAGATGAGCTGTCTGTGACCATGAACAGGTGCTGCCGCTGCAACCTTGAGATTACGCAGGGGCAGCTCTGT
>JBBTDS010000098.1:0-1154 GCA_038060875.1 Acidobacteriota bacterium
GCCACGCCAACACCACCGCGCGCCACGACCTCAGCCAGCCGCGCTATCAGCACTGTACCGTCTGCCACTCGCGCATCCACGGCTCCAACCTGAGCCGGCTGCTGTTCGAGTGACCGGCGGGGTTCCGTCTGTCCCGTCCGCAGCCTTTCCGCCAAGCAGCGACTAAAGCCCCACACCTGCAATACCGCGCGGTGGTTCATCTCACGGTGGTTCATCTCTTAGTAGCCGGCTGGGTGACCCTCGGACCGGCCCGCGCTCCCTGCTGCCTGATCCATTCTGCCGCCAAGGGATGATCCGCGATGCCGCTTGCGCTCATCCGGAAGGCCAAGCCTTCCAGTCGTTTCTTGATCTCGGACTGAACGCGGCCCAGCGAGACCAGTACCGGGACGACCAGAACCTTCGTGTCCATACTGTCTGCTCTCACCTTCTCGCGAAGCGCCGCTGTTGCGGCATCTCGAACCGCTTTCGGCGAATCATCGCGTAAGGTGATGAACCAGACACGACGGAAGCCGACCGATTGCTGGAGGTACGTTGCGTGAGCTTTCAGGCAAGCAAGCCAGCGCTCGTTGTCGGAGTCGCCATTCGGCCCGTGCGCAACCAAAACGAGGGATTCGCCGTTCGGATCGGTGGAGATCGAACGAGCCTGATCAGCGAGGATTCGCGCCAGCAGCGCGTCATCATCCATGCCGCCTGTCAGAATCAGCTTGGCCCGTGTCTTCAAGGGCTCGCCGTGGACGTGCGCCGGGGCCTCTGTCCGTTCGCCGGCGTAATAGCGGATCTCTTCGTAGTGGTCACTGAACGAGGACACGAAGAGCGGCACAACGATGATCCGGTTGACGCCTGGCTGATCGAGGCGGGCTGCGACGTTCGCCAGACTCTGTTCCGGTGAGCTGGTGGTCAGGAACGCAACACCCTTGGGGCTTGGCCAATCGACCCGGTCCATCATCCGGACGACTCGGTCGTTCCAGCCGGCTCTTCTGGCTCCATGGGCGACAACCAGCAATGCATCGCTGGGGCTTTGCGCCGTAGTCTGGGTCCCTCGCGCGGCTACTATCACCCAATCGGCAAGCCGCTCATCCGGCAGCAGACCTTGCGAACCCATTGTGTAGCTCAGTCCTTCGAGCCGCTGCCGAATCCCTTTTTCGATGCCACCG
>JBBTDS010000099.1:0-9192 GCA_038060875.1 Acidobacteriota bacterium
CGCCGCCGATGTCCAGGATCATCAGCCGGGCGTCAGGGTGGGGCCAGCGGCTCTCGACCCCCAGGTGGATCAGCCGCGCCTCCTCGCGCCCCGAGATCACCTCAACCGGGGCGCCGGCCGCCTCCGAGGCCCGCGCCAGGAACTCCGCCTGGTTGCTGGCGTCGCGGATGGCGCTGGTGGCCACCGCCCGCACCCCGACCACGTCGAGCTTCTTGTACTGCTCGGCCATCCGGCTCAGAACCTTCACCGTCGCCTCGATCACCCCATCGCTGAGCCGTTCGCTGAGATAGACGCTCTCGCCCAGCCGCGTCACCTCGCGCGCGGCGGCCAGGATCCGCGGCGGCCCGTCACGGGTCACCTCGGCCGCCTCCATGCGGATCGAGTTAGTCCCGATGTCAATGGCCGCGTAGCGGGGCATACACCAGCTATAATAAAGTGTACTTAATCCCGTATGGCCCTCTTGTTGCCGAACCGCTTTCCGGGCAAGCTCATCATCGTCGAGGGGATCGACGGTTCCGGCAAATCGACCCAGCTCTTGCTGCTGAGCCACTGGCTGCGCTCCCAGGGCTATGCGGTCGCCTTCAGCGAGTGGAACTCCTCGCCGCTGGTCCGGCAGACCACCCGCCGCGGCAAGAAGAAGGAGATGTTTACCCCCACCTCCTTCAGCCTGATCCACGCCACCGACTTCGCCGACCGCCTGGAGAGCTACATCCTGCCGCTGGTCAAGGCCGGGGCCATCGTCTGCGCCGACCGGTACGCCTACACCGCCTTCGCCCGCGACGTGGCCCGCGGCGTCAGCCGCAACTGGGTGCGCAACCTCTACCGGTTCGCCATCCGGCCCAACCTGGCCTTCTACTTCCGGGTGCCGCTCGACGTCGCCCTCAGCCGCATCCTCGGCGGCCGCACCGCCCTGAAATACTACGAGGCGGGCATGGATCTCGGCCTCAGCCGCGACGTCGAGGAGAGCTTCCGCATCTTCCAGGGCCGCATCCTGGACGAATACGAGGCCATGGCCGAGGAGGTCGGCTTCCAGGTCATCGACGCCACGCTGCCGATCGAAGAGCAGCAGCGCCGCATGCGCCAGATCGTCCTGGAGGTCCTCGGCGACAGCCTTCGAACCAGCGTGCTGCGACTCGTACAGGAGCCTGCCGATGTTGCCGCGAGAGCCGCTGCAATTCTATAGCGAGCCGCTGCCCGGCGTGGACTGCGCCGAGCTGCACGGCCGGCTCATCGTCATCGAGGGACCGGACGCGGTGGGGCGCTCGACCCAGGTCACCCGGCTCCGGCAATGGCTGGAGCAGGAGGGCCACGCCGTGCTCGACACCGGCATGGCGCGCTCGGCCCTGGCCGGCCGCGGCATCCAGGAGGCCAAGAAGGGCAACACGCTGGGGCCGGTCACCATGACGCTGTTCTACACCACCGATTTCGCCGACCGGATCGAGAACGAGATCATCCCCGCCCTGCGCGCCGGCTTCGTGGTGCTCACCGACCGCTACATCTTCTCGATCATGGCCCGCGCCATCGCCCGCGGCGAGGACCGCCGCTGGATCGAGCGCGTGGCCGGCTTCGCGCTGGTCCCCCACGCCGTCTTCTATCTGCGAGCCGAGGTCAAGGACCTGGTTTCGCGCGTGGTAATGGGCCGCGGCGCCTTCGATTTCTGGGAGAGCGGCATGGACCTACGCTTCGGACGCGACATGTTCGACAGCTTCACCCGCTACCAGAAGCGGCTGATCAAGGCGCTGGATTCGATGGTCGAGCCTTACGGCTTCACCGTGATCGACGCCGGCCGGCCCGCCGACGCCATCTTTCGCGAGCTCGAACTGCGCATCGCCAGTCTCGATCTCGCCATGGTCCGCAGCCGCACCCGGCCGCGCAGGTCGAAACGGTTTGGGATGGGTAGCCGCTGATGGAGATCTACATTTTGCGCCACGCCATCGCCGAGCCGCGCCGTCCCGGCCGTCCCGACGCCGAGCGAAAGCTGACCCCGGACGGCAAGGCCAAGCTGGGCAATGTGCTGGCCCGTGCCCGTGCCACCAAGGTCGCCCCCGCGCGCATCCTCACCAGCCCCCTGGTGCGCGCGCTGGAGACGGCCGAGATCGCCGCCCAGGCCCTTGAGTGCCCCAACAAGATCGTCCGCACCGACGCCCTGCTGCCCGGCGCGTCGCCCCGGGACGTCTGGCGGGAAATCTGCGCCCGCAAGAACGAGGCGGCGCTGATGCTGGCCGGCCACGAGCCGATGCTGAGCGCGACCGTCGCCTACCTGCTGGGCACGCCGTCGCTCGTGCTGGACTTCAAGAAGGGCGCGCTGGTCCGCCTCGACTGCGACCGCTTCGACGGCCCGCCCCACGCCACCCTGAAGTGGATACTGACGCCCGCGCTGGCGGGGTGAGTGGCACGCCAGACCGCTCCCTTTGGTCGCGGCTCGGTAAGACACTCTGCTGAGCCGCGAGCGCAGCGAGCGGTCCGGGCTACTCTTCTTTGCGGATCTGCTCGGCCAGGTACATCGGGAAGCCGACTTCGGTGATCTGGTGGAGCTGCGCCTCCAGCCAGTCCACGTGCTCCTCTTCGTCCTCCAGCAACTCTTCGAAGATCTCCCGCGAGCCGTTGTCACCGGCCTCCACGCAGGTCTTGATGGCCGCGTTGTACTTGGCCACCGCCTCGATCTCCAGCGCGAGGTCGTTCTCCAGTTGCGCCTTCACGTTCTCCCCGATCCGGAGCGGACTCAGCTCGGTCATGTTGGGCAGGCCTTCCAGGTAGAGGATGCGCTCGATGAGATCCTCGGCGTGCTTCATCTCCTCGATCGCGTTCTTCTTGATCGCCTTGTACAGGCGGTCATAGCCCCAGTTGTGGTTCATCTCGGCGTGCAGAAAGTACTGGTTGATGGCGGTGAGCTCCGCCTTCAAACCCATATTCAACACAGCAATTACCTTGTCGTTGCCTCTCATAACTTCAGCATATCAGAATCCCAGCGACAGCCCGTCCCCGGAATTGTGCTAGCCTTTCTGTTTTGATGCACGCCGAGGCTGCCGCGAACCGTACTCCTCTCTTCGAAGCCCACCGCCGGCACGGGGCCAGGATGGTGTCGTTTGGCGGCTGGGAGATGCCGGTGCAGTACTCCGGCATCCTCGATGAACACCGCGCGGTGCGCCAGGCCGTCGGCCTGTTCGACGTCAGCCACATGGGCGAAATCGAGATCCGCGGCCCGGAGGCGTTCCAGCTCGCCGATTTCGTCACCACCAACGCCGTCGCACGGCTGAAGACCGGCCAGGCGCAGTACTCGGGCCTGCTCTACGAACACGGCGGCTTCGTGGACGACATCCTGGTCCACAAGGTCGCCGGCGACCACTACTTTCTCTGCGTGAATGCCGCCAACCAGGAGAAGGACTACGAGCACATCCGCGGGGTGAACCACTGGGCGGCCGAGGTCGAATTCGCCAGCCCGCGCTACGCCCAGCTTGCCATCCAGGGGCCGCGGGCGCTGACCACCCTCCAGAAGCTGACCGCCTCCGACCTCTCGGCAATCGCCTACTACCACTTTCGTGACGGCGCGGTCGCTGGTGTTCCGGCCCGCATCGCCCGCACCGGCTACACCGGCGAAGACGGCTTTGAAATCTACGTCCCGCCCCCCGAGGCGCCGCGGATCTGGGACGAAGTGCTGGGAGCCGGCGCGGAGTTCGGCATCAAGCCCTGCGGGCTGGGCGCGCGGAACACGCTGCGGCTGGAAGCCAAGATGGCGCTCTACGGCCACGAGATCCACGCCTCGATCACTCCGCTGGAAGCCGATCTCGCCTGGATCGTGAAGATGGACAAAGGCGAGTTCCTCGGCCGCGCGGCCCTGGCGCGTCAGCGGGAGGCCGGCATCGGCCGCAAGCTCATCGGCTTTGAGATGCGCGGGCGCGGCATCGCCCGCGACGGCTACGAGGTCTTTGTGGACGGCCGCCCCGCCGGCTGGGTCACCAGCGGCGGGCCGTCGCCGACCCTCAACAAGAACATCGGGCTGTGCTACCTGCCTCGCGAGCTGGCTGAGATCGGCCGCAAGATCCACGTCGCCGTTCGCGGCCAGCTCGTCGAGGCCGAGACAGTGGCCACCCCTTTCTACAAGCGAGCCAAATAGCATGTATCCGGAAGATCTCAGGTACACCAAGGAACACGAGTGGGTGCGGGTCGAGGGCGCCGTCGGCGCCGTCGGCATCACCTTCCATGCCCAGGAGCAGTTGGGCGACATCGTCTACGTGGAGCTGCCCAGGACCGGGGACCAGGTCACCCAGGGCAAGGCGCTCGGATCGGTCGAGTCGGTCAAGGCCGTCTCCGACATTTACGCCCCGGTCTCCGGGGAAGTCATCGCGGTCAACGAGGCGCTGGCGTCCGCGCCCGAAACGCTCAACCAGGATCCCCACGGCGCCGCCTGGCTGATCAAAATTAAACTGAGCGCGCCCGAGGAGCTGAGCCAGCTTCTCTCGGCCGCCGACTATCAGGCTTACATAGCACCGGCATCCTAACTTGCGCTATCTTCCCAAGTCCGAATCCGAGCGCCGCGAAATGCTGGCCGCCTGCGGCGTGAGTTCGCTGGAGGATCTGTTCTCCCAAGTACCGCCCGAGATGCGGCTCGCGGGGCCGCTGGCGCTCGGCCCCGGCCAGTCCGAATACGACATCGTCGAATACTTCCGTGCCCGCGGCGCCTCCAACGCCGCCTGGCCCTCGTTCCTCGGCGCCGGCGTCTACAACCACTACCGCCCGGTGCTCGTCGATGCCGTCGTTTTGAGGAGCGAATTCCTCACCTCTTACACGCCCTACCAGGCCGAGATCTCCCAGGGCATCCTGACGGCCATCTTCGAGTTCCAGACGATGATCTGCCAGTTGACCGGCATGGAGGTGGCTAACGCCTCGATGTACGACGGCTCCACCGCCGTGCCCGAGGCGGCCATGATGGCCGAGCGCATCACCGGCCGGCGGCGCATCGTCGTGGCCCGCACCGTGCATCCGGAGTACCGCGAAGTGCTCCACACTTACTCGCGCAACCAGGGCATGACCGTCGAGGAGTTCGGCTACGACGCCGCCTCCGGCGCCGCCGATCTCGAAGCGCTCGCCGGCGCCGTCGATGACCGCACCGCCGCCGTCATCGTTCAATCTCCCAACTTCTTCGGAGTGCTCGAACCAGTCGCGGCCGCGGCCGAGATCGCCCACCGCGCCGGCGCGCTTCTCATCCACGTCTTCACTGAGGCAGTCTCGCTGGGGCTGCTGGCCCCCCACGCTGGGGCCGACATCGTCGCCGGCGAGTTGCAGTCCTTCGCCATCTCGCCAAGTTACGGCGGGCCGTTCGCCGGCGTCATCGCCACCCGCGAGAAGCACGTGCGCCAGTTGCCCGGCCGGCTGGTGGGCCAGACCAAGGACACCCGCGGCAACCGCGCCTTCTGCCTCACGCTGGCCACCCGTGAACAGCACATCCGCCGCGAGAAGGCCACCTCGAACATCTGCACCAACCAGGGGCTGGTGGCCTTGATGGCCACCGTCTTTATGACCGTCTACGGCAAGCAGGGCCTGCGCGAGCTGGCGGAACAGAACCTGGCCAAAGCGCACTACCTGGCGGCCCGGCTGCCGCTCCGCTTCTCCGGCCCCTTCTTCAACGAGTTCGTCGCCAGCGCGGACGGCCGGTCGCCCGAGGAGATCAACGCCGCGCTGCTCGACGACAAGATCATCGGCGGCCTGCCGCTCGGCCGCTTCTACCCCGAGCTGGCCGATTCGATGCTCGTGTGCGCCACCGAGATGAGCCGCCGCGAGCACATGGACGCGGTGGCCGCCCAGTTCCGGAGGCCACGATGATCCGCAAGGTCCGCAGCCACGTCAACCAGGACGAGCCGCTCCTGTTCGAGCTCAGCTCGCCCGGCAAGAAGGGCTACCAGTTGCCCGCGCTCGATGTGCCGCCGGTGGACCCGGCCTCCGCGCTGGGTGTGGAGAACGTCCGCCGCGAGATCGAAGATTTCCCCGAGGTCAGTGAGGTCGAGGCCATCCGCCACTTCACCCGCCTCTCCACCTGGAACTACGCCATCGATCTCGGCATGTACCCGCTCGGCTCCTGCACCATGAAGTACAACCCGCGCCTCAACGAGCTGGTGGCGCGCACCGAGGGGCTGGCCTGGGCCCATCCCTATCAGCCGGAGACGCTGGCGCAAGGGTGCCTGGAGATCATGGCCCGGCTCGAAGCGGCGCTGGCCGAGATCACCGGCATGGACGCCGTTACGCTCCAGCCGGCGGCCGGCGCCCACGGCGAGCTGACCGGCATTCTGCTCATCCGCGCCCTGCTCGAGAGCCGCGGCAACCCGCGCAAGAAGATCCTAATCCCCGACTCGGCCCACGGCACCAACCCGGCCACCGCCGCCATCGCCGGCTATGCGGTCGAGAACATCAAGTCCAACGGCCGCGGCATGATCGACATCGAGGCGTTCCCCGGCCAGGTCGACGACGAAGTCGCCGGGCTGATGATCACCAACCCCAACACGCTCGGCGTGTTTGAGACCAACATCGGCCGGATCGCCGAAATCCTCCACGCACGCGGCGCGCTGCTGTACCTCGACGGCGCCAACATGAACGCACTGATGGGCATCACCCGGCCCGGCGACTGCGGCGTGGACGTGATGCACCTCAACCTGCACAAGACCTTCTCCACCCCGCACGGCGGCGGCGGGCCAGGCAGCGGCCCGGTGGCGGTGAAGAGCCACCTGGATCCCTTCCTGCCCGTGCCGCGGTTGAAGCGCGAGGGCGGGCAGTGGACCCTGGATTACGACCGCCCGCGCTCCATCGGCCGCGTGCGCGCCTTCTACGGCAACTTCGGCGTGCTGGTGCGCGCGCTGGCCTATATCCTCGCCAACGGCGCCGAGGGCCTTCGCGCCGCCGCCATGGACGCCGTGCTCAACGCCAACTACGTCCGCAAGGGGATCGAAGCCCACTACGAGATGCCGCTCCGGGAGCCCTCGATGCACGAGTGCGTCTTCAGCGACGAGCGCCAGGCCCGCCGCGGCGTCCGCACCGGCGACATCGCCAAGCGGCTCATCGATTACGGCTTCCACCCTTACACGGTGAGCTTCCCGCTGATCGTGCACGGTGCGCTGATGATTGAGCCTACCGAGAGCGAGAGCAAGCGCGAGCTGGACCTGTTCATCGACGCCCTGGTCTCCATCGCCAAGGAAGTCGAAGATAACCCGGAGCTGGTCCTCAAGGCTCCGCACAACACCCGCACCAGCCGGGTCGATGAAGTGACCGCCGCCCGCAAGCCGGTTCTGCGATGGGTTCGACCTGGCGTGTAGGGGCCGGGCATGCCCGGCCCGTTGCGGTCGGGCATGCCCGACCCCTACTGATAGTCCTGGCCGCCGTCCTGCTCATCCGCCTGCCGTTTCTCAACCAGGCCATCCAGGGCGACGATGTCTATTACCTGGCCGGCGCCCAGCATGCGCAGATCGATCCGCTGCATCCCAACCACGCCCGCTACGCCTTCCTCGGCCAGATCGTGCCGATGCAGGGCCACCCGCACCCGCCGCTGAACGCCTGGTTCCTGGCCCTGCTGCTGTGGCTGTTCGGCGACATCTACGAGGTCCCGTATCACGCCGCCTGGCTGGTGTTCACGGTGGTGGCCGCGATGGCCGTCTGGTCGCTGGCGCAGCGGTTCTCGCCGCGCCCGCTGGCGGCGACGCTGCTGTTTCTCGCCACGCCCTCCTTCGTGGTGAACGGCAACTCGCTCGAAGCCGACGTGCCGTTTCTGGCTTTCTGGCTCGCCTCGATCGCCCTGTTCGTTCACCGGCGCCTGGCCCTCGCGGTCCCGGCGATGGTGCTCGCGGCGCTGGCGGCCTATCAGGCCGTCGTCATGGTCCCGATCCTCTGGGTCTACCTGTGGCTGCACGACCGGAAGTGGCGGGCCGGCTGGATCGTATCGCTAACGCCGGCCGTAACGCTCGTCGCCTGGCAGGCATTCGAGCGCGCCTCGACCGGTGAGCTGCCCGCCGCCGTGCTGGCCGGATTCTTCCAGACCTACGGCTTGCAGTCACTTGAGCGTAAGCTCTCGAACGCCGCCGCGCTGACGGCCCACCTCGGCTGGCTGGTGTTTCCGCTGCTGGCCCTGGTGGCATTCCGCGCCGGCCGCCTCGGCCTGCTCGCGGTGGCCGCGGCCGCAGCCGGCGCCGTGTTCATCGATCCGCACCCGCTGTTCTGGCTCTCCTTCGGCGCCAGCCTCCTGCTGCTGCTCCACTGCGCCCGCTCCTCGGGCCGGGGGGAGTTTCTCTCTGCCTGGATTCTGCTCTTCTTCGCCGCCTCGCTCGTGCTCTTTTTCGCCGGCTCGGCCCGCTACCTGCTGCCCATCGCCGCGCCGGTGGCACTGCTGGCTTCGGTGCGGCTGGCGCACCGGCCGGCGTGGCTCTACGCCGCGTTCGGGGTCCAATTGCTCGTCGGGCTTTCGCTTGCCTTGGTGAACTACCAGCACTGGGACGGCTACCGGCAGTTCGCCCGCTCGCTGGCCAGGGAAGCGGCCACCCGGCGCGTCTGGATCAACGGCGAGTGGGGCCTGCGCTACTACTTCGAAGCTGAAGGCGGCCTCGCGCTGTTGCGCGGCCAGGCGGTGCAGCCCGGCGACATCGTGGTCTGGAGCCGGCTCGCCTACCCGGTCCCATTCACCACTGGCGGCGGCGCGCTGGCGCCCGTGCGGGAACAGGAGATCCGCGCCTCGCTGCCATTCCGCCTGATCGCGCTGGGCGCGCGATCGGCTTACTCGACCGCTTCGTTCGGCTTGCGCCCGTTCGATCTGGCCCGCGGCCCCATCGACATCGTGCGCGCCGACGCGGTCATCGAGCGCCCGCCGGCGCTGGAGTACCTGCCGATGAACGTGCCCGAGGCCGAACAGCAGATCGTGAGCGGCCTCCACCAGCTTGAGGAGAACCGCTTCCGCTGGATGGGCGCCCGCGCCACCGTGCTCTTGAAACGGCCCACGCAGCCCGCGCCGCTCCACGTCGTCTTCTACATCCCCGAGCAGGCGCCGGCCCGACGCGTCTCCGTCTCCATCGACGGCGCCCCTGCCGTCACCCGGACCTTCGCTGCTGCCGGGGCCCACACGCTCATCTGCCCGCCTGTCGCCCTCGCCGGCCCCAGCGCCGCCATCACCATCACCGTCGATAGGACCTTCTCGGTCCCCGGCGACCATCGCGAGCTGGG
>JBBTDS010000100.1:0-8524 GCA_038060875.1 Acidobacteriota bacterium
AGCTTCATCACCGCGATGCAGCCCAGGTTGCGGTAGAGCTGCTTGTAGTCGAGGCCGAAGCCGATAACGAAGCGGTCGGGTATCTCGAAGCAGCGGAACTCGACCGGCACTTGCACGATGCGGCGCGAAGTGCGGTCGAGCAGCGTGCAGACGGCCAGCGAGTTGGGCGCGCGGGCGGCCAGGGTTTGCAGCAGGTAGCGGGCGGTGAAGCCGGTATCGACGATGTCCTCCACCAGCAGCACGTCCTCGCCCTCGATGCTCTCGTCCAGGTCCTTGGCGATGCGCACCACGCCCGGGGCGGTGGTCTTGGTGGAGAAACTCGAGATCGACAGGAAATCGACCTTCACCGGGATCTCGATCGCCCTGGCCAGGGCGGTGAAGAAGAACACCGCGCCTTTCAACACGCCGATCAGCTTCAGGTCGCGTCCCCGGTATTTTTCGGAGATCTCGGCGGCCACCTCGCGGATGCGCCGGTCGATCTCCTCCTCGGTGAACAGGATGCGCTCGATCTCGGGAAGGGCTGGTGCGCTCATACCATTGCCGGACGCTCGGTCAGTCCGTACTTGAAGATCAGGTTCTGAACGTCCTTCTGATAAAAGACCTGGATGTTGATCTGGGGATAAATGGCGCGCAGGAGCTTCACCTTGCGGTTCTTCCTGGTCACCAGCGATTGTTTCATGGTGGTCAGCTCGACGTAGAGGTCAAACTGGGGCAGGTGGAAGTCCGGGGTGAAGGACTCCAGCACGTGGCCCTCCTTGTCCCACTGGATGGGGAAGCTGCGCGGCTCGTAATCCCAGGCGACGCGGTAGAAGTCCAACAGGTTGGCGAAGATCTCCTCGCTGGGATGCATGAAGGCGCGCGGCTTGAGGCTGACGTCGCGCGACGGCGCGATGCCGTGCCGGGAGAGCTTGAGCCGCACCTGGAACTGGAGGTGGGCCTCGGCGGCCGCCGAGAGCAGGCCCTGCTCAACGAGGCCGCGCGCATGGGCCGCGGCCGAGATCACCTCGGCGATGTGCTCGGGATCGAAGGACTCGGTATTGAAGACCAGGTCGAAGAGGTGCGGCGGGGTGGTGGCCCGGCCGAAGCGGCGCCGGCGGCCGGCCTTCTGCTCGGCCTCCAGCTTGCGCAGCAGTTCCCGCGCCGCTGGCCGCTCCAGCCGGTGCTCCAGCATCAGTGTGCCGATTCTGCGGGACTCGGGCGCGACCACCGCTACGCGCAGGCAGCCGGGAAAATTCTTGAAGAGCAGCTCGGCGCCGTCGGCCGCCACCAGGAGATGATGTTGGGTGGCCAGGTGGGCCATGATCGAGGTCACCACGTCGCGGAACGCCTTGTCGGGGATGGCGGCATCGGCGCCGAACTCCTGCTCGATCAGCGACTGTAGGCGCGTGGCCGTGACCAGCTCGAAGGAGAGCCGCTGGGCAGCCAGCCGCGCCACCTCCTCGTGGCGAGATCCGGGCGCCCCGGTAACGCTGATCAGACTCATTGCCGTTCCGGCTCGCCGGCCGGCCCCTGGTGGCGGCGCGCCGGTCTCTCGATCACCCCGAGCATCGCTTCCTGCCCATGATAGCGCCCTGGCGGGGTCACGCGCCCGTCAATCGGACCACCTCGATGCCGGGCGGCAGTTTCTCGGTCACCCGGTGGAGGGCGCCGATGAAAAGCAGGCCCAGTTCCGGCTCCGGTCCGAGCGTGGCGTCGATGCGGGCAGCGATGTAGCGGTCACGCTGCTCCATCAGGGGGTCATAAGAGGAGGAGGAGGCCGGTTGGAAAGCGCTGGCCGGCTCCTGCCAGCGGCGGCGCTCCTGCCGCAGCAGGTCGGGATCTTCTGTTCCCATCAGCACCGCGCCCTGCCCGGCCAGGTCCGCGAGCAAGCGGTAGTTCTCGCTCCCGCTGCCTGCCAGCTCACGCGCAAGTTCCAGCTCGCGCTCGCAGACCGGGAGGCCGTCCTGGTAGATTCGCAACAGGCTCCCCGGCCGCTGGAAGCGCAGCACCAGCCGACGGATCTCGCTCCAGAACTGGGCCACGACCCGCAGGTGCTGCTGCCAGGCCCGGATGCCGTAGCGGGCCATGTACGCCTTGCGGACCGCTTCGATCTGCGAACCGAGGTCCTCGGCGGCGTGGATGATGGGAATGTGGACGAGCCGGCGCACCTATCCTCCGGGAAAGCGCCCGCCGCGGCGTCAGCGCTCTCCACAGAAATTGTACGGCGCCCAGGGCCCGCTTAGCTCGACCCGCATCCCGTACTCACGATAGCCCGCTTCCAGGCGCTCCGCTTCGGCTTTCAACGCCGCCACCTCTTGCCGTTCGACGAGAACCGCCGCGCTGAGCACCGGCAGGTCCGCGGGTGATGGACCGGGATTGAGAAAGCGCGTCCTCCTGGCCTCGACCACCGCAGGCAGCAGGCTCGCGTAAACGGTTTCGCTTACCTCGGCGGCCCACTGCCGCGCGGCGTCGGCGACCAGCTTCTGTTTCTTCTTCCCGAGAAAGTAGGCCTGGCCGGCCGAGGCGGCGGCGATCTGCCGATCGAGGGCTTCGACGTCCGCCTCAGACCGTTCCAGCGCCTGGCCCACCTGGACCGCGTCCGCGTAGACCTTGACGCCCCACTCCTCGCGCCCGGCCACGTGATCCAGCACCCGTGCGAGTTCCTCGTGTTGCTGCCGGAGCATGTCCCGCACCCGCTCAACGCTGGAGTACAGCGTAGCGAACTTCAACGGGATGATGTCGCGGAACTGCATCAGCCGCCGCACCACCTGCTCGTGGCGCGCGGCGCGAGCGGCGATCCATTCGATCTCGGGGGCGTGGAGGTCCAGGCTCTCCTGGTTGTATACGGAGCGCGGCACCGGGCTGACCGCCGCCGCCAGGTCTTCGCACTCTACGGTGAAAATGTCCGGGGCGCCCTCGACGCCGGCCAGCTCCGAAAACAGGTCCGCCTCCACGCCGGGCGGCGGACGGAAGACTCCGTACAGGTAGAGGCAGGAATCAGCGCCTACGGAGCGGTCTGCTTCCACAGCTTCAGTTCCAGGATGCCGTTCTTGTAGGAGCCGGTGCTCCTCTTCTCATCGACGCGGGCAGGCAAGACCAGCTCTTTGTGGTACTTGCGGCTGGCCGACTCGGCGGAGATGATCAGGATGTCATCCTTGAGTTCCCACCGCACCGCCTGCTCTTCGGTGCCGGGCAACTCGGCTACCACCAGCAGGTGGTCGTCTTCATCCAGCACATCCACGATCGGCTCGCGGACCTCATCGATGGCCGGGCCCTCGCCTGGCTTCTCCCGAATGTTGCCGAACTTCTCGATCACGGGTTGCCCATGGGTCCCGACGCGAACCGAGAAGCCGTAAACGCCTTGCATGCCGCTGGGCGTGCCGAACGTGCCGGTTTGGCCCATTTCCTTGCCTTCGGCCTGGAGCTTTTCCGCCTTCTGGGCCAGCTCGGCTACCGTCTCCAACAGATTGCCCAGCCCCTTGAAGATGCCGCCCAAGCCGAGGCTCACGTCGATCTTCGGCTTTCCTTCCCGTTCATCCTTGCGCTTCGGTTTCTCCATCTTCTTCTCCTGATGGGTCGAGGACTGAGACCGTCCCGTCACCTCGAACTATATCGGTAAAAGAGGTGGCCCGCTGTAGGGTGTTAGCAGGATTACTTTGTAGCGCCGCGGAGCCGAATTCTAAGGAGAGAGCGAGCACAGGAGCCGGACGAGACCCTCATACATGGAAGAGACAGCACCTGCCAACAGTCTGCAACTGAAGGTAACCGAAGCTCAAGCGCAAGACGTCGGGCGTGGAATGGCCCGGCTGGACCCGGCTGACATCAGCCGGCTGGGGGCGGCGGTCGGCAGCATCGTCCGCATCACCGGCAAGAAGACCACCGGGGCCAAGCTCATGCCGGCGTTCAAGGAGGCGCGCGGGCAGCAGCTTGTTCAGATCGACGGACTGACCCGAAGCAACGCCGGCGCGGCAATCGGCGAGAAAGTCACGCTGGAGCCGGTCGAGGCTCCGCCCGCGCAGCGGGTCACGCTGGCGCCCGAGGGGACCCAGGTGCTGCGCCAAACGCGCGATCGCGAGTACGTGGGCAAGCTGCTGAGCGACCTGCCGGTGACCGCCGGCGACCGCGTGCGCGCCACGCTGTTCGGCTCGCGCTTCCAGGAGTTCCGCGTCGTGGATACCGCCCCCCGCGGCATCGTCCTGATCCGGCCCGAAACCACTGTGCGCCTCGAGACTCCGGGCGCGGAGACCACCGGCCCGGCCCGCATTTCCTACGAGGACATCGGGGGATTGAGCCGGGCGATCCAGCGGGTGCGGGAGATGATCGAGTTGCCGCTGCGGTATCCCGAGATCTTCGAGCGGCTGGGAATCGATCCCCCCAAGGGCGTGCTGCTGCACGGGCCGCCGGGCTGCGGCAAGACGCTGCTGGCGCGGGCGGTGGCCAACGAAACCGACGCCACCTTCATCTCGATCAGCGGCCCCGAAGTCATACACAAGTTTTACGGGGAGAGCGAGGCAAAGCTGCGCCAGGTGTTCGAGCAGGCCAAGAAGCAGGCGCCCAGCATTGTGTTCCTGGACGAGCTGGACTCGATCGCGCCCAAGCGCGAGCAGGTAGTGGGCGAGGTGGAGAAGCGCGTGGTGGCACAACTGCTGGCCCTGATGGACGGCCTGGAATCGCGCGGCCAGATCATCGTGATCGGCGCCACCAACCTGCCCAACGTGCTCGACCCCGCTCTGCGGCGCCCGGGCCGCTTCGACCGGGAAATCGTGATCGGAATTCCCGACGTGGTGGCGCGGGGCCAGATCATCGGGATTCACACGCGGGGGATGCCCCTCGCTAAGGACGTGAACCTCCCTCACCTGGCCAATATCACCCACGGCTTCACCGGCGCCGACATCGCGGCACTGGGCCGTGAGGCGGCCATGGTGGCGCTGCGGCGGATTATTCCTAAGGTGGATTATGACCTGGCGTCGATCCCCTACGAGCTGCTTCAGGAGTTGGAAGTGACCATGGACGACTTCCTGGCGGCGCTGAAAGAGGTCGAGCCGTCGGCCATCCGGGAGATCTTCGTCGAGGTGCCGGCGGTCTCCTGGGATGACGTCGGCGGCCTGGATGAGATCAAGCAACGCTTGAGGGAAACCGTGGAGTGGTCGGTCCAGCACGGCCCGCTGTTCGAGCTGGCGCGGTTGAAGCCGCCCAAGGGCATCCTGCTTCACGGCGCGCCCGGCACCGGCAAGACGCTGCTGGCCAAAGCGGTGGCCAAAGAGGCCGGGCTCAACTTCATTTCGGTCAAGGGACCGGAGCTGCTCTCCAAGTACGTGGGCGAGAGCGAGCGCGGTGTGCGCGAGGTCTTCAAGAAGGCCAGGCAGGCGTCCCCCTGCATCGTCTTCTTCGATGAAATCGACGCGCTGGCGCCGCGGCGCGGGGCCGGCGGCGGCGACTCGCACGTGGCCGAGCGGGTCGTCAGCCAGTTGCTGACCGAGATGGACGGCATCGAGGACCTGAAAGGCATCCTGGTGCTGGCAGCCACTAACCGCATCGATATCATTGATCCGGCTCTGCTGCGCGCCGGCCGTTTCGATCTGTTGCTCGAGCTGCCCATGCCGGACGAAGAGAGCCGGTTGCGGATTCTGCGGGTACATACCCGCGGTAAGCCGCTGGCAGCCGGGGTGAACCTGGAAGAACTGGCGCGCGGGACCGAGGGATTCACGGGCGCGGACCTGGAAGGGATCTGCCGCGAGGCGGGCCTGTCGGCCATCCGGCAGTTCCTGGCTGCGGGGACCGAACAGCCACTCTCCGGCTTCCAGATCCAGGCCGCGCATTTCCACGAGGCTTCGACGAGGTTTGCGGGAGGCGGTTCCTCCCGCGGCTGAACGAAAGGGGAAAGCCCGGTTGGCGATTCACGCGCAACTGCTGGACGTTCTGCCGCAGGCGGTCGTCCTGCTGGACCGGGAGCTTCAGGTGCGGCTGGCGAACAAAGCCGCTTCCCGTCTGTTCCGCCTCCAGCCCGAAGAACTGATCGGGGCGTCGATTACCTCGCTGGTGCCCTCCAACGACCTTCCGAGGCTGATCCTGGAGCCAGGGGAGGAGTCGGTCAGAGTCATCGAGATTCACCCGGAACCGGGGCGGGAAAACCAGGCGGCGCGAATCCTCAAGATCACCATCTCGCGCCCTCCCGTGGACCCGGACGAGGAGTGCCTGCTGCTGGTGCTGGAGGACGTCAGCGAACGGGTGATGCTGGAGAACCAGTTGGTGGAGGCCGAGAAGCTGGCCGGCATGAGCCAGCTTGCGGCGGGCATCACCCATGAGCTCCGGAATCCCATGAGCGGCATCAACTCCAACCTTCAGTATGTCCGGGAGACATTGCTCGGCAACGGACACGGGGCGGTGATCGAATCGCTGGACGCGACCCTCGACAGCTTGAACCAGATGCATCGGCTGCTTTATGATCTGTCGGCCTTCACCCACCAGCCGCACCCCCACTACGAGCTCGCCGACCTGGCCCGTTTGGTTCGCCGCAGCCTGGTGCTGATCGCCAGGGAGGCGGAGCTGCGCGGCATCCAACTGGTCACCCGGATCGCCGAGGCTCTGCCCCCTTGCCAGCTCGACCCGAGGGCCATCAGCCAAGTGCTGCTGAACCTTCTCAAGAACGCCATCGAGGCGATGCCGGAGGGCGGCCGGCTCACCGTCACCGCCCGCCCGGGCAGCCTGTCCGCGGACGGGACCGCGGCGGTGGTTCTCGAGGTTGAAGACACCGGAATCGGCGTCGAGGAGGCCGATCTGCGGAAAGTGTTTCGACCGCTGTTCACCACCAAGCCCGGCGGCAGCGGGTTGGGTCTTTCGTTCTGCCGGCAAACTGTTGAGGAGCACGGCGGCGAGATCCGCCTCGGCAGCCAGAAAGGCCAGGGGACGAGGGTGACGTTGCTGCTCCCCCTCCGGCAGGAAGCGGAGGTGTTTGAGAGCACCCATTTCGAACGATGAAGCAACCACCACTGGTTCTGATCATCGACGACGACCCGGAGATCCGGCGGGGCCTGGCGTCGGCCCTAAGCGCGGCCTACGGGGTACACCTGGCTTGCAGCGGCGAGGAAGGGATTCAGAAGGCGGAAACGCTCAAGCCCGACCTGGTGCTGTTGGACCTGGTGCTTCCGGGCCTGGGCGGTGTGGCTGTCCTGCGAGCCCTGAAGAAGAAGAACGCGGAGAGCCTGGTGATCATCATGTCGGCTTATGGCCGGGCCTCGACCGTGGTTCAGGCGATCAAGCTCGGCGCCGCCGACTTCCTCGAGAAGCCCCTCGATCCGGCCCGGTTGCTGGACCAGCTCAACGAGATTCTGACCAGCAGGCTGCCCCGTCCGGCGCCCATCCGCGAGAGGATCATCGGCGAGAGCCGAGCCATGAGGAAGGCCTGGCGGCTAGTCGAACGGTTTGGCCCGACCGAGATTCCCATTCTGCTCGAAGGCGAGTCCGGCACCGGCAAGGACCTGTTTGCCCAGGCCATCCATCAGATTTCCAAGCGCGCACACGGGCCGCTGGTCACGCTCGACTGCGGCACCATCCCCGAGGAACTGGCCGAGAGCGAGCTGTTCGGCTATGAGGCCGGCGCCTTCACCGGCGCGACCAAGAGCAAAGTGGGCAAGGTGGCCTGGGCCGATGGGGGCACCTTGTTCATCGACGAGATCGGGGTGCTGTCCCTGTCCTGCCAGGCGAAGCTGCTGCGGCTCATCGAGCAGCAGACCTTCACCCCGCTGGGAGCGCGCGAGGGCCGTCCCCAGTCGCTGAAAGTGCGCTTCATCAGCGCCACCAATGTTCCCCTCCGGGATGCCATCGCCAGGGGCGCCTTCCGCGAGGATCTGTACCATCGAGTGAACGGCTTCGCCATCGAGCTGCCGCCGCTACGGGAACGAGAGGGGGACCTGGATCCGCTGATCGGTCACTTCCTGGAGCAATTCCGGCAGCAGTTCCACAGGCCCGACCTGGAAATTTCGTGCGAGGCCCTCGACCTTTTGCGCTCGCACCTATGGCCGGGCAACGTCCGCGAGTTGCAGCGGGTGCTGGCCGCCGCGGCGGTGATGGCGGACCGAATCATCTCGCCGGAACACCTGCCCTCCTGCGTGGCCGCGCCCGTTCACGGGGCGACCGAAGGACTTTTGAAGCTGGCCCTTCAGCTTAACCCTGATCTTACCGGCGGGGTCGATCTGAAGCGGATCAAGGAACTGGCGGGCCGCGCGGCGGAACGAGAGGTGATCGTCACCATGCAACGGCGGACGAACCTGAACCGGCAGGAACTGGCCAGGCTGCTGGGCGTGGACCCGAAGACGCTGCGCTCGCGGCTGAGGGAGGCGCTCGAGGAGAAGCATGAGAAGGAACGATAGGATGGCCCGCGTTCGGGAATCGTTTTCCGTCATGGGAAGCGATTCCCGTCGCGGCGGCGCGCGCCTCGTGGCCGCTCTCCTGCAATCAAGCACTTGGGGCGGCGGGATGGCTGGCCACTCCGTTGCAAAAGAGCAGGAGGAGAAAGGAGGTGCCTAATGGCATCGATTCAGAAGAG
>JBBTDS010000101.1:0-27158 GCA_038060875.1 Acidobacteriota bacterium
GCTTCTGTTCCTCAGCCAAGGGTGGAAAACTCCAAAGACCATGAGGTTAGCACAGCGCGGCCATGCCGCACTGTGAGTCCTCCTCGAAGAGGCTCTGGTTTGACCCCGAAGCGGCGCGGTTGCTCGAGCAGCATGACTGGCCAGGCAACGTCCGCCAGCTTCAGAACGTGATTCGCCGTCTGGTCGCCCTGGAGCCGCCGGGCGCAGTACCACCAGAGGTTCTGAAACGGCAGCTTGAAGATTCAAGTGTGGCGTTTGGCGGCCCATGCCGGCTCCCGGCTGATTCTATGGCGCCCTTGGACTTGGCGCAAAGACTGCTCTGTACTTCCGTGAGAGGAATCAAAATGCACTCTCTCCCGAAGCCGGCGTGGATATCCCCGCGGTTCGCTTTCGTCGCCGGCCTTCCGTTTTACGGGCGTGCCGCGCAGGCCAGCATGCCAGGCGACGATCTCGCTGACCGCGGCGTCAGCGGCTGGGTGTCGTGGTCAGTTCATCCCGGCGTGACACTGAACCTGACTGTGGCGCGCAGCGTTCCCTATGAGCTGACGACCGTCAGAGCGGGGATCGCGTTCGATCTCTCGCGGCCATTCTCTCGCCGGCCCCGATGGTAGGGGTCGGGCATGCCCGACCCCTACTGCCTCCCAAAGACCCGCTCGAAGATCTTGCCCGTGTTGCGAAGCTGGCGTTCCAGCGAAAAGCTCCCGGCAATCTGTTCCAGGCTCAGCACCGCCCGGATCTCCGGGTCGGCCTCGATGGCCGCCCGGAAGTCGGCCCCTTCCTCCCAGCAGCGCATGGCATGACCCTGGACGATCCGGTAGGCCTTCTCGCGCAGCATCCCGGCCGCCGCCAGGTCCAGCAGCAACTGGCCGGAAAAGACCAGGCCCCCGGTCATCTCGAGGTTCTTGCGCATCCGCTCCGGATAGACCCGCATATGCTCCACCAGCCCGAGGGTGCGGGCCAGCAGGTAGTCGGTCAGGATGGTCGAATCCGGCAGGATGACCCGCTCCACCGAGGAATGAGAGATGTCCCGCTCGTGCCAGAGGGCGATGTCCTCGAAAGCCGCCTGGGCGTTGGCCCGCACCACCCGCGCCAGGCCGCAGATCTGCTCGCAGACGATCGGGTTGCGCTTATGAGGCATGGCCGAGCTGCCCTTCTGCCCGGCGGCGAAGGGTTCCTCGGCCTCGCGCACTTCGGTGCGTTGCAGGTGCCGGACCTCCAGCGCGATCTTCTCCACCAGCGCCGTCACCAGCGCCAGCGCGCAGACGTAGGAGGCGTGGCGGTCGCGCGAGACCACCTGGGATGAGATGCAGGCCGCCTTCAGCCCCAGCCGCGCGCAGATGCGCTCCTCGGCTTCCGGTCCCACGTGGGCGAAAGTGCCGACGGCGCCGGAGACCTTCCCGACCGCCAGCTCCTCGGCGGCCGCGTCCAGCCGCCGGAGGTTGCGCTCGGCCTCCTCGTACCACAGGGCGAACTTCAGCCCGAAGGTGACCGGCTCGGCGTGGACCCCGTGGGTGCGGCCCACCTGGGGAGTGTCCCGGAACTCCAGCGCCCGCCGCTTGAGCGCGTCCCGCAACTGCTCCAGGCCCCGGCGCAGCAGCGCGGAGGCCTGCCGTATCTGAAGCCCCTGGGCGGTGTCCACCACGTCGTTGGAAGTCAGCCCGTAGTGCAGCCAGCGCGAGGCATCCGGGTGGCCGGCGGCCGCCAGGCTTTCGGCCACCGCGGTGGTGAAGGCGATCACGTCGTGCTTCACCTCCCGCTCGATCTCGTGGATGCGGGCCACCTCGAACCGCGCGTGCTGCCGCAGCAGCCGGGCGGCGTCGGGCGGCACTTCGCCCAACTCCGCCAGCGCCTCGGCCGCGGCCAGCTCCACCTCCAGCCAGGTCTGGTACTTGTTCTCGTCGCTCCAGATGCGGCCCATTTCGGGCCGGGTGTAACGGGGGATCATAACGTGAATACCTCGGTCTGCCCGCCATGTTCGGCGACCACCAGCTTGGTGGCCAGGCCGCGGCGCTCCAGCGCCTGCCGCGCCACCAGCCGCACCAGCTCCGGGTGGTTGTTGTGCAGGCTCAGGTGCCCCAGCACCAGGGTTCCGGTCCCCTGGTCCAGGTCGTGCCGGATGAACTCGGCCACCGTCTCATTGGAGAGGTGCCCCTTGCGCCCCATCACCCGCTGCTTGACCGGCCACGGGTAGGGTCCCACCTTCAGCATTTCCAGGTCGTGATTCGATTCCAGCAGCACCAGGTCCGCCCCGCGCGTGTGGAACCTGATCGAATCCGGGATGTAGCCCAGATCGGTGACCACCGCGAGCTTGAGACCCTGCGCGCGGAAGCAATAGCCCACCGGATCGATCGCGTCGTGGGGGATGGTGAAGCTTTCCACGTCGATGTCGCCGATCCGCAGCTTGGCGCCAGCCCGGAAGATCTCCAGTTTCGGCTCGTACCGGTTCCAGCAGATCGCCGGCGCGGTCAACTCCGTGATGTAAACGGGCCCGGCCACCTTGCGCGCCACCACCGGCAGCCCGCCCACGTGATCGCCGTGCTCGTGGGTGATCACGATGGCGTCCACCCGTTCCAGCCGTTCGCCGACCAGCGCCAGCCGCCGCGACAGCTCGCGTGCGCTCAGGCCAGCGTCCACCAGCAGCCGCGTCCGGTCCGTGGCCACCAGGGCGCAGTTCCCCGAGCTTCCGCTCGCGAGCACGCAGAACTTTACGATGGCTTCCCTCCGTGAGACTTTCCTTTGTAGCACAAATTCGGTGACAGTCTACGCTTTCACCAGTCACCGAGATTCGGCGCCCTCACTGAGCTTCCCCAGCCCGAACAGGTCGGCAGTGAGCAGGCCGGACTTGGATTTGCCGCCCTTCCAGAGGTCCCATTTGGGATCGGCATAACGGTCGAAAAAGGCGTGGAGACGCCGCCGCAGGTCGCTTTGAACCGCCGCGAGCCGCTCCTCGCCGTACAGGTTCAGGCGCTCGCCGGGGTCGTTCCGCAGGTCATAGAGCTCGTTCGGGCGCTGATGGATCCGCTCGATGTACTTCCACTCCGGGGTGCGAATCGCCCTTACGTTCTCGAACTCGAAATGGGTCACGTTTTCCCACTCGCGGGACCGGCCCTGAATCACCGGCGCGAAGCTCCGGCCGGGCAGCGGCGGGCTCTCCGGCAGTTTCGAACCCAGCCCGAGATGGTCGAGCACGCTCGGCAGGATGTCACAAGTATCGACCATCAGCTCGCTGCGCCGGCCGGGCGGTATGCGTCCGGGATGCCGGAAAACCAGCGGCACCCACGTGGTCCAGTCGTACGCCGTCAGCGGCCGCGTGTGGTCCCCCATGCCCCAGAAACCGCTCTGGCCGCCGGCCAGACCCTGGTCGCCCGTAAAGACGACCAGCGTGTCGCGCTCCAGCCCGAGCCGCGCCAGCGTCTCCAGGATGCGGCCGACGCCGTCGTCGATCCCGCTGACCTCGGCGGCGTACTTGCGCCTGACCTGAGGGTCATTCATCCAGTCCCGGTAGTTGAAGTTCCACGGGTGCGGATGCCCGCGAGGGAAGGACGGCAACTCCTTGTCGGCGTAATGGGCGGCGTGGCGGTTGCGGATCGGCTCTTTCATCGAAGAGCCCAGACCATAAGGGCCGTTGTAGGCCAGGAACAGGAAAAACGGCCGCCGGCTGTTCTGCTCGATGAACCGGATGGCGTGGTCGGTCCAGAACTGGGTCAGGTAGGTGGGCTCGACGCGGATCTTGCCGCTCTCGATGATCTCCTGATCGTAGAAGCCGGCGCTGCCGCCGTGCGGCTTTGTCACCCAGTAGCTGAAGCCCGACTGCGGTTTGAGGTTGCCGCCGAGATGCCACTTGCCGGTCAGCCCGGCCGCATAGCCGGCCTGCGTCAGGATGCCCGGCAGGGTCGCGAACTCGCCGATGGTGTTGTAAGCGCCGGGGCCGATCTGCGCGCCGCCCGCGTTCAGGTAGCGGTGGACGCCGTGCTGGGAAGGCATCAGCCCGGTCAGCAGGCTGGCGCGAGTCGGCGAGCAGACCGCGTTCACGGCGAACGCGCGCGTGAACAGCGTGCCTTCGCCCGCGAGCCGGTCGATGTTGGGCGTGCGCACGTCGGAATTGCCGTAGCAGCCCAGCGTCCAGGCGCCGTGATTGTCGGTGAGGATCAGCACCAGGTTGACCGGCCTGCCGGTCTGCCGCGAAAGGCCCGCGCGCGCCCGCCCGTAACGGGCCAGCGCGCCGGCCAGGCCGAAACCGGTGACCAGTTCTCTCCGCGACAGCATCGTGCTTTTCTTCATTGCCGGACTATGCCCTCGTAATACGCCCTGCCCTTCTTGAACAGCGCGATGACCTCGTTCCTGCGCGCTTCACTCGCAAAGCGGGGCGAGGTTTCGAGATCCTGAACGACGCGATCGATCCACGCGATCACCGTCTTCGCGTCTTCGGGAAACGCGATCTTCTGTTTGCCGATATAGCAGTAGACGGGGCTCGAGTGGGCAAACGCCCTGGCATCGTTCATGACGAGCCTGTTGGCCGGGCCCCACACCCGAGCGGCGACCCAACTGCTCCTGTTGAGGGGCAGTTCGCGGGCGATCTCCGCGACCGTCCCGTTCTCGGTGGCCGCCGCGCTGGCGACCACCTCGCCATTCGCCACCAGCTCGATCGTGCTCATGGGCACGACGGACCGGGCCTTGGCGACGGCCCGCAGTGTGCGCGGCGCGGCAAGCTGGATCTCCGCGCCCGGTTCTTTGCCCTCCACCTCCAACCACAGCAGCGGGCCGTTCGAGACGAACGTGCGGCCGGCCTTGTAGCCGGCGAGCCAGCCGGCGTAGCTCAGGGGCGCGGACGTTTTCACGTAGACCTTGGATGCGCCGGACAGCGCGCTGCGCCTCTGGTCCATCTGAGAGTCGGTGCCGGCCGAGGCGGTGCACTTCAGCCCGCAGTTCAGCACGCGGTAGTACATCCAGCAGCCCGCTTCCTCATCCATGTTGCTGAGGATGTCGAGCGCATCGGCGGCGCCCAGAGCCAGATCGACCGGGAACTCGCGAGCCAGATGATCGCCGACCGGGATCTCGGGCTTGTTCGCCGGGTGCAGATATGTCACCACCGCGCCCTGGGCCTTGGCGGCCATGGCCGGCGCATACAGGGCGGGGTAGTCCTCCCAGTTGGCCGACCGCGACTGGCCGATGAAGAAGGGTTCGACGAACCGCGAAATTCCGAGCAGCGCTATGTGTCCGTACATGGCCGAGACGTTTCGCACCTCCTGCTGAACCACCAGCAGATGGTCGGGCGTGGAGAGAGGATCGGGCTTGCCGTCGTTGAAGAACTCCGTGTCGAACACGTGCGCCAGCACACCCACGCTGCCCGCCAGCAGATTGCTGACGTGAATGTCCTCGCCCTTGGCCAGCACAAGGCAATCGTCCATGGTCATGTACAACGCCCCCGGCACATGGTTGGCGTGCATGTGAACATCGCCCGAGTGCCAGCCCGAGGAGGGCATATTCGCCAGGCGGCGGAGCGTCAGTGCCGCGGCGGTGGTGCGGTCCGATACCACCACTGTCTGCGTTTTCGCCGGGACGTATTCGAACCCCTTTACCGCCTCGACGGTGACCCGGCCCGGGGGCGCCTCCAACTGAAAGGCGCCGCCGGCATGGAAATAGTATTCGCCCGTGCGGCTCTGGCGGGCGATGCTTCCTGATGGGATGAGGGGCGCACCCTGGGAGTGGGACAGATAGATCCTGGCGGCCACCGGCCTGCCCTGCTCATCCTGGATACGCACCCAGAGACGGCCAGGCGATTCGGCGACGGGCGCCTGCACGGCGCCGGCGATGGCGGCCAGTAAGAGAAGCCAGGGCTTGAGAGGTCGCGCCATCTCTCCAGTAAACACCATGACCGTTTGCTGTGGCCAGTGACCCGCCGCCGGTGCGCGCAGCGCCCAGCCGCGCGGTTAGCCCGAAGTTCCGTTTTGCCGTAAAGACTATCTCGCTGATTGGATGAGGGAAGGGGTTGTGGGCGGGTTTTCTTTTCTGGCTACAAACCGAGGAGTTGGAAGGCGCGTGCCTGCAGCGGGGTGGCCGCGGTCAGTTGCCGGAAGGTAGGGCCGCTGGAATCGGACGGAATCCGGCAGGTGTTGCGGCAACGGGTGGCCAGTTCCCGCAAGAGAGTGTCGAAGCTGTGGACCGGGAAACCGTCGGTGGCGGGGAGGAACTTCTCGCCCGCCAGGGAGCGACGGATGATGTCGATCAGGTCGGCGGGGAAGTGGGACTGGTAGACTTTGTTTCTGTAGTGGCGAGTTGTAGTGGCCACATGAACTGGTCCAGTTCTGGATGGCACAGCCAGGTATAAGCGACAATGATGAACAAGCAATAGGAAAGTGAGATATTTAGTGGCTATAATTGGAAGGCCAAATGAGAGCCAAAGGCTGGCTGCCCTCTTCGGACGGGTTCGGCATCCCGCGTGAGGCAGCCCGTCCCTTCGTCAGTTCCGCCCAGGGCACCACCCCGCAGCGCCGTGCCCAGGCCTCGTAGGCCGCCGTCATTGACTTCACGCGGGCGGGCTGCCGCGCCGCCAGGTCGTTCATCTCGGTGCGGTCCGCCTCCAGATCGAATAACTCCCAGCGCTCCGGGTGGCGCGAGACCAGCTTCCACTTGCCTTGCCTCACCGCGCGGTTGCCCTCGTGTTCCCAAAACAGCGTGTCGTGTCCGCGGCGCCGTCCACCCTTGAGCACGGGCAGCAGGCTCTTGCCCTCCAGCGGGAGGATGTCGCGACCTTGGTAGGACTTCGGATACGCCCCGCCGGCCGCCTCCAGGCAGGTGGCCATCACATCGATGATGTGGCCCGGCTGGTGGGTGATGCTGTTGCGCTGCCTGATCACCGCCGGCCAGTGCGCGATCAGCGGCGTGGCGATGCCGCCCTCGTGCACCCAGTGCTTGTACAGGCGGAACGGCGTGTTGCTCGCGTTGGCCCACGGCCGGCCGTAGCTGGTGAAGGAATCCGCCGGCCCGGCCGGCGCGGGCCGCTCGCCGGCGATCTTCTCTTCCGCGCAGCCGCCGTTGTCGGCCAGGAACAGCACCAGCGTGTCGTCTTCCTGGCCCAGTTCCCGCACCTTGGCCATCACCCGCCCGATGCCCTCGTCCAGGCGGGTGACCTGCGCGGCGTAGACGGCCATGCGCAGATCGAAGTCGTCTTTGTCCACAACGGAATCCCACGCCGGCGCCAGCGGGTCGCGCGGGGTGATGGGCCAGCGGCGGTCCAGCAGCCCCATGGCCAACTGCCGCTCGTGCCGCTCGCGGCGCAGCGCATCCCAACCCTTCTTGTACTTGCCGCGGTACCGGGCGATGTCCTCCGGCCAGGCGTGCAGCGGCCAGTGCGGCGCGGTGTAGGCCAGGTAGAGGAAATACGGCCGGTCCTTGCGTCCGTACTCGTCGATCAGCTTCGCCGCGTGGTCGCTGAAGGCGTCAGTCATGTAGAACTTTCCGGGCGCCGGCGTGAACGGCCGATCATCGAGCGCCATCTTGCGGCCCGGGTCGAGCCGGAAGTAGTTCGAGCCGCCGCTGATCAGCCCGAAGTAGCGCTCGAAGCCGCGATCGGTGGGCCAGTGGGGCCGGTTCTCGCCCACGTGCCACTTGCCAACCATCAGCGCGCTGTAGCCGGCCGGCCGCAACGCCTCGGCGAAGGTCACGCACCGGTCGTTGAGATACCCCTGGTAGCTTGGGAAGCCGCGGTTGTTGACCATGTGCCCGACGCCGGCCTGGTGGTTGTACAGGCCCGTCAACAGCGCCGCTCGCGTCGGGCAGCACCGCGCCGTATTGTAGAACTGCGTGAAGCGGACGCCGCGCCCGGCCAGCCGGTCCAGGTTTGGGGTGGCGATCTCTCCGCCGTAGCAGCCGAGATCCGAGAACCCCATGTCGTCGGCCATGATCACGATGATGTTGGGCCGCTTGCGGGGCGCGCCCGGCGCTGCCGCCGCCGTCAGGGCTGTAAGGAACGCTCTCCGGTTCATCCCCCCGATCTTACACCGGACCGCAGCGCAGTATAATACGAGGTGCCGGCCTGTGGGCCGGCGCATAGAGGTGAGTCATGCAGTCGATCACACGCGCGCTTGTCGTGTTCTCGCTGGCCTGCGTTCTGGCCGGCGCCCAGACCGTCACCGGCACACTGGATGGCCGCATCCTCGACCAAGGAGGAGCGGTCGTCCCTCAGGTCAGCGTCTCGGCCAAGAACGTCCAGACCGGCGGTGAGCGTACGACCAGCTCCAACGATGCCGGCTACTTCCAGGTGCCCTTCCTGCCGCTCGGCGTCTATGAAGTGACCGCCCAGCTCAAGGGCTTCACGACGGTGATCGCAAAGGACGTGGCCGTCACGCTGAACAAGACCACTACCGTCACCCTCACGCTGAAGGTCTCCACCATCCAGGAATCGGTCACCGTCACCGACGTCGCACCGCTGATCGACGTGGCCAGCGGGCAGATCCGCCGCTCGATCGACGAGACCCTGGCCGGTTCGCTGCCGGCCGCCGGGCGCAGCTTCCTGTCCTTCGTGTCCCTCTTCCCCGGCTTCCAGACCAACCCCACCTCGGGCCAAAACAACTACACGCTTTCGAGCGGCAGCTCGGTGTCGTTCAACGGCACCGGCACGCGCGGCACCACCTTCCTCACCGACGGCGTTTCCAACGACGACGGCTCGGAGAACCAGCACCGCCAGCCGGTCAACATCTCCACCATCAAGGAAATGCAGATCCTCACCGACAACTTCGCCCCGGAGTTCGGCCGCGGCTTCGGCGCGGTCGTACTGGTGCAGACCAAGTCCGGCGGCAACGAACGGCACGGGGAAGCTTACTGGTACCTGCAAAACTCGGCCCTGAACGCCCGCAGCTTCTTCGCCAACGCCGCGGGCCACCGGCTGGACCCGGCCACCGGCCAGATGACGCCCAACGTCCGCAAGGCGGTCAGCCAGAGCCACCGCGCCGGCGGCACCGCCGGCGGCGCCATCTTCAAGGACCGGCTGTTCTACTTCGGCTCGCTGGAACGGTTCTGGGCGCCGGGGACGACCACGCTCACCAGCTACCTGCTTCCGCCCGAGTGGCTCGCGCCGCGCGTCGATCCCCAGGCGCCCGACGCCGCCGCCCGCCGCGCCTGGATCCAGAGCGTCATCGACCGCTTTCCGAAAGACCTCACGCCCAACAACGCCCCCGTCAGCCCCTATGCTTACACCGCCCCCATGCCGCGTTCCAACCACACGCACGATTACAGCGGCCGGCTGGACTGGCGCGCTTCCGACCGCAACCTGATTTACGGCCGCTACCAGTTCAGCAACTTCTTCAACGCGCTGGCCAAGGAAATCGTCAAGGGCGAGAACATGAAGCAGGACCACCGCTTCCAGAGCATGGGCCTCACCCACACCCACGTCTTCTCGCCCACCACCACCGGCGAGTTCCGCTTCGGTTATGGCCGCCGCCGCATCCTGGTGGATTTCCTCGAGTCCGGCGACTACCCGCCCATCATCCGCTGGACCTTCACCGGCTTCAGCCCGATCATCGGCAACGCCAGTTCCTATCCCCAGAAGCGCTACCAGAACGACTTTCAGTACGTCTACAACGTGGCCTCGCAAGTGGGTTCCAAGCACACGCTCAAGTTCGGCGCCGACATCCGCCGCATCCAGCTCAACGACCGCGCCGAGAACTACAGCCGCGGCTTCTGGCAGTTCGGCTCGCAGTCGGGCTACGACGCGATGCAGAACTTCCTGCGCGGGGTGGTCAACAGCTTCACCAAGGGCTTCGGACCGCCCTACGTCGGGCTGCGCATGAGCGAGCTGAACTTCTACGGCCAGGATGACCTACGGCTCACCTCCAGCCTCACTCTCAACCTCGGCTTCCGTTTCGAGCGGGTGGGCGCGCCGGGCGAAGTGAACAGCCTTTACGATCCCGGCTACGGCGCCGATACCTACCTGGAACCGCGCTTCGGGTTCGCCTGGTCGCCCCCGTGGCGCGACGGGTGGCTGGCCAGGCTGACCGGCGGGCCGGGCCGCAGCTCGATCCGCGGCGGCTTCGGCATGTTCCACGGCCGCATCTACCAGTCGATCTTCAGCCAGATCGGGGCCAGCACCCGCTTCAACCCGCCGCGGGCGGCCACGCTCGGCTGGAGCAACCCCGAGATGTCGGCCGTCGATCCCACCGCCGGCTTTGTTTTCCAACCAGGCGCGCCCACCGCCCAGGTCAGCCTGGCCAACGTCGATCCCGGCCTGGGCATGCCGTACACCGAGCAGTGGAACCTGACCCTGGAGCGGCAGCTTCCCTGGAACGCTGCCCTCCAGGCCTCTTACATCGGCAACCGCGGCATCGGGCTGATCTTCTACAACTGGCGTAACCGCGCTCAGTTCCCCTGGACCTCGACCCAACCCAGCACCTATCGTGGCGCCTCCATCTTCCCCGGCGTCACTTTCGACAAGATCGACTCCAACCTCTTCAACGCCAACCCGGCGCCCGGCTACATCTCGCTCCAGCAGTCGCGTGGCGACGCCCGGCGCCGCGACGGCCGCTACGGGCTGATCCTGGAGGTTTCCAACGGCTCCTGGTCCTACTACCACGCCTTGCAGTTGCAGTACACGCAGCGAATGAAGGCGGGACTGGCGATGCAGGCGGGCTACACCTGGTCGCAGAACATCGACACCGGCTCGGAGGCCACTTCGGTGGGCACCGGCGACATCAACGCGGTGGTCAGCGAAACGCAGGGTTCCCGCAGCCTGCGCGGCCCCAGCCGCCTGAGCCAGCCGCACCGCTTCAGCCTGAGCTACGTCTACGACGTGCCGCTGTTCCGGGACCAGCAAGGGCTGGTCGGACGCTTGCTCGGCGGCTGGCAGCTTTCCGGTGTTACCACCTTCGGCTGCGGCAACCCCTTCACGGTGTTCCTGGGCTACGATTTGAACGGCGACGGCATCGGCGGCGACCGGCCCTTCCTGCTCGACACCAAGGTCCTCGGCCGCTCGGTCGATAACGGCCGCGTCAACCCGGCTACCGGGCTGAAGTTCAGCCAGGGCCAGTTGCCCATCACCTCGTTCTGGCCCGACGCCGGCCTGGCCGCCGGCCGGCAGTGGCCCTGGTATCCCGGCTCGGGCATGGTCGGCAGCCTGGGCCGCAACACCTTCCGCGTCCACGGCCAGAACAACTTCGACGTGGCCTTCATCAAGAACGTCCGCCTGTACGGCGAGCGGCACCATCTCCAGTTCCGCGCCGAGATGTTCAACCTGATGAACCGGGTGCAGTTCGACATGCCCGCTTTCGTCTCCATGGTGGACACCGGCGTGGCCGGCTGGCGCCTCCAGCCCCGCTTCGCCGAAATCACCGCCCAGCGCAACTCCCCCCGCGGGATGCAGATGTCGCTGCGCTATTTCTTCTGACCGTAGAGCCGGCTTCAGCCGGCTCCTGGAGTTTGTACATTTTGAGAGAAGTTCCCGCGCAGCAGGCCACTATTTCGGTGGGCACGAGTGGGGCAGACCATCGTTCTTTGTGGTCTGCCCTGCTTCGCCACCCCCATTCATGCTCTTCTACCGGAGACGGCTGCCTCACTGGATTCGGGACCAGGCCTTCGTCTTCGTGACCTGGCGCCTGGCTGGATCCATACCTGCACCCAGTCCGGACATTCGCACCGCGGAGAACGCAGACTACATTCGGTTTCTTCAGCGAGACGAGCCACTCGACCGTTTTCACTCCGGCCCGGTTTGACTGCAGATCCACGTATCGCCAGCGTAGTGGCCAACGCCGTCCGGTACGGGGAAACGGTCCGCCAGTTTTGTACACTTCATGCTTGGGTCATCATGCCCAATCACATGCATCTGATCCTGGAACCCCGGATGGCGCTGCCCGACATCATGCGGTGGTTGAAGGGGCGAACCAGCCGCGTGGCAAACCGGATTCTCGGGCGTACTGGAAAGCCCTTCTGGCAAGACGAATCGTTCGATCACTGGGTTCGCTCGGAGGGAGAACTTCAGGAGCTGATCGGTTATGTGGAGCGCAACCCAGTCAAAGCGAAGCTCGTGGAAGCCGAGGAGCAGTGGCCGTGGTCGAGCGCCCGGCCGAGGGCAGACGACAAGAAACGATCGTCTGCCCCGCAGTGACCTGCCGCAAAATGTACAAACTCCAGGAGCCGGCTTCAGCCGGCTCATTCAGCCGGACTGGAAGTCGCCCGGTGCTGGCGCCGCCGCACCACCTACGGCTCGTCACCGCCAATCACCCCGATGACGGCCATGAACAGCGGCCATGAAGTCATGGGTTACGGCTCGCGGATCAACCACTCCGGCAACCAGATCGGGACCGAAAGCGACTCCATGGGCTTCACCCTGCGGCCTTTGGATGCGGGAAGTCTGAACGACAATCTCAGGCAGCTTATCACGCCTCCGCCCGACTACCCGTACCGCTGGGGACAGGGCGGTCACTGGTCCTGGAACAATGTGAAAGCATAGGCGCACAACCCGCCGATGGTCGGCTCCTTCTTCGCTGAGACCTGGGCGCACGGCCGCGCTCCGAAGACCTGGGACGACGAGATCGTCGCCGTCCGCACCGACGGCGCCGAATCCCGGGTGTGGCGGTTCGCGCATCACCGCAGCCCGTACTACAGCTTCTGGGACTCGCCTCGAGACGACGTTTCCCAGGACGGCCGGTTTTTCCTCTTCACGTCGAACTGGGAAGGGACGCTGGGACGAGGCGGTTCCGGCGGGAATCGCCGGAATGTGTTCATCCTCGCCCTCTCCGCGAATGGCGTGACGGTCACGGGCCTGAACAGCGGTGTGGCCGCCTGGACCGCGGGAGTGGCTGTCCGGAATTGCTGGGTCCCTGATCAGCCCTGGGACGCCGTGGCGGAACTCTCGGAGCCGCCGTGCCAACGGTGGTCTGCCACTGGTGGCGGCAGGAGGCTGTGCGCGGCGTGGTTCGCGGGGATTATAATACTGTCGTGTGGCGGTCGGCCGCCGCGGCCGCGGCCTGAACGAGGTTTCATGAACCGACGAACGTTTCTCAAGACGGCTGCGGCGGTTGCGCCCAGCGTCATTACCTCGAACGCGCTCGGCAACGGCGCGATTCCGCCGGCCAGCGACCGTATCAACATCGGCTTCATCGGCAACGGCACCCGCGGCGGCGACGGGCTGATCAAAATGTTCCTGCCGCTTCCGGACGCTCAATGCGTGGCGACCTGCGATTGCTTCAAGGACCGCCGCGAGCGGTGGGCGAAGCGAATCGAGGATTCCTACGCCGAGCGGTCGGGCCAGGGGAGCTTCAGGGGCTGTGCGCCCTTCAGCGACTTTCGCGAGCTGCTTGAGCGCAAGGAGATCGACGCCGTCGCCATCGCCACGCCCGACCACTGGCACGTGCCGGCGGCCATGGCCGCCATTCGGGCCGGGAAGGACCTTTACCTGGAGAAGCCGCTCGGGTTGAGCATCAACCAGGGCAAGGCGTTGCGGGCGGCCATCCGCAAGAGCGGCCGCGTCTTCCAGTACGGCACCCAGCAGCGCTCGAGTCGGCACATCCGCTACGGCTGCGAACTGGTCCGCAACGGCCGCATCGGGAAAGTCCACACCGTGGTCGTGCTGGCGCCGAACGGCGCTCGCGGCGGCTCCTCCACGCCCATGCCGGTGCCGGAAGGATTCGACTATGAGATGTGGAGCGGGCCCGCGCCCGTGCGGCCGTATACCGACGATCGCTGCCTGCGGCCGGGCCACTATCACATTTACGATTACTGCCTGGGGTATATCGCGGGCTGGGGCGCGCACCCGCTCGACGTGGCGCAGTGGGGACTCGGGACCGACGGCACCAGCCCGACGGAATACGAGGGCGCCGGCTACGTCCCGAAGACCGGGCTGTACGATGCCGTCGCCAACTGGACGGTGCGCTGCCGCTACGCCGGTGGAATCGTCATGCACTTCATGGATGACCACTCCAACCTGACAAAGTTCATCGGCACCGAGGGCTGGGTCGCCATCTCGCGGTCGGCGCTGGATGCGGAGCCGAAGTCGCTGCTCAAGTCGGAGATCGGGGCCAACGAGCTTCACCTGCATGAGAGCGGCAACCACGGCCAGGATTTTCTGAACAGCGTCCGCAGCCGCGAGGAGACGGTGAACCCGATCGAATCGGCGGTGCGCTCGGACGCCATCAGCCATCTCTCCAACATCGCCATCCGGACGGGACGGGGGATCCGCTGGGATCCGATCCGAGAGGTCATTCTCGACGACGCGGAGGCCGCCAGGATGCTCGAGCGGCCGCTGCGGGCGCCGTGGACGTTGTGATGATTCGTTGAGCCGCGACCGGCAGGGAGCGGTCTCTGGGGCGTGGAGCTTTGAGCTATGAAAGTGGCGGCATTACTGATCGCTTCTGTTTTCGTTGCGGGGATATCCGGCTGGAGCCAGTACACCTCGCAGCAGATTTCCGGCGCCGTTCGCGACTCCTCCGGCGCCGTCATCCCCAAGGTGCGCGTCTTGGCGCGGCACACCGCCACCGGGCTCCTCCGGCAGGCGCCGGTGAGCGAATCGGGCTACTTCGTCATCCCCAACATCCCCATCGGCGGGTACGAAATCGAAGCCGAGGCCAGCGGCTTCCAGAAGTATCTCCAGAAGAACGTGAACGTCGGCGTGAACGACAGGCTGACCGTCGATATCGTCATGGCCGTCGGCTCGGTCTCCGAGTCCGTCACGGTGACCGCCGACGTGGCGTCGGTGGAGTCAGCCTCGGGCGAAGTCGGGCGGCTGGTCAGCGGCCGGCAGGCCCAGCAACTGCAACTCAACGGGCGTAACTACGTTCAACTCCTGAGCCTGCTGCCCGGCGTTTCCACCAACAACCGCAGCAACTTCGACCTGGCCGCCGGGTTCGGCGCCGCGGTCACCAACCAATCGGTGAATGGCGGGCGCACGGGCACGCTCTCGGTGTACCTGGACGGCTCCGACAACCTGGCCACCGGCGGCGGCGGGCACAGCTTCGTCAATATCAACCCGGACGCGCTGGCCGAGATCAAGGTGATGACCTCGAACTACAGCGCCGAATACGGCCAGAGCGCGGGCGCGGTGATGAACATGGCGCTGAAGAGCGGCACGCGGGACTTTCACGGCTCGGCCTACGAGTTCGTCCGCAACAGCGCCTTCGATGCCCGCGCCTTCAACACGCTGCGCAAGCAGAAGCTGACTTATAACAACTTCGGCTTCAACCTGGGCGGACCGATCTTTCTCCCCGGCAAGTTCAACACCTCGCGTGACAAGCTGTTTTTCTTCGTCGGCGGCGATTTCAAACGGCTCCGGCGCGGCAATCCGAGCGTCTGGAACGTGCCGTTGATGGCGCAGCGCTCGGGTGATTTCTCCGCCCTGCCCGCCGCCCAGCAGCCCAGGGACCCGCTTTCCGGCGCGCCGTTCCCGGGCGGTACGATCCCCTCGTCCCGCATCAGCCCCAACTCCAGACGGCTCATCGGGAATTACCCGGCCCCGAATTTTCCGGGCCCCGGCGGCAACTACGCGTTCGAGTACACCTACCCGATGGACGTCGACGAGTACATCGTTAAGATCGATTACAACTACAGCGAGAAGCACCAGTTTTCCTGGAATCGGGTGCACGACAACTATTGGTCGCTCGAGAATCTGACCAACCTCATGACGTACAACCGCACCATCCCCGGTGCCAACCAGAGCTGGAGATGGACCTACGTGGCCAATGCGACCACGGTGAACACATTCCAGTTCTCGCTGCCCGGCCATCACATCTACCAGAAGGATTTCGCGGCTAACCCGCTGTTTATCGCCGACGCAACCCGCCAGGGACAGGGGATCGCTTATCCTATGTTGTTCGGCAAGAACAGCGCCATCCCCACAATCGGTATTTCGGGTTACACCGGGCTGAGCGTTACCCCCATCACCTGGAACAACTCCAACCGGATTCCCTACTTCAAGGACGATCTCTCCAAGGTGTTCGACCGCCACACCATCAAGGCCGGTGTTTTCGTTCAGCGCAATCGCAAGAACCAGGACAACCAGCCGGCCGTCAACGGGACCTTCAGCTTCGCCCCGGGCCACGCGCTGCATTCGGGCAATGCGCTGGGCGACGCGCTGCTCGGCAATTTCTCCAGTTACACCGAGGCGGACGGCGGGCGCGAGGGCTGGTTCCGGTTCACCCAGATCGAGTGGTACGTCACCGACAACTGGAAAGCCGCGAAGCGGCTGACACTCGATCTTGGAGTGCGGTTCAACTACATGCCGCAGCAGCATTCGCCGCTCCAGAACACGGTCTTCTTCTCGCCGCGGTTCTTCGATCCCGCCAAGGCGCCGCAAGTGAACCGCGCTGACGGCCAGATCGTCGCCGGCGCCGGCGACCCGGTCAACGGCCTGGTCGTCGGCGGCACGCAGTATCCCGACTCGCTGAAACGGCGCTTCCCGGGCCTGGACGCCCCGCTGTTCCAGCGCCTCCTGCGGGGCGTCCCGCTCGAGATCTCACCCACCTACTGGCCCATCGGCCCTCGCGTCGGCTTCGCCTACGACCTCACCGGCAAGCAGAAAACCGTCCTGCGCGGCGGCTACGGCATGGTGTTCGAGCGCGTGCAGGGCAACTTCATCTTCTCCCAGATCAACAACCCGCCGTTCGTGCGCGCCGCTACGCTCTATGCCGCCAATATCGAGAACCCGGCCGGCGGCGCCCAACGCACCTTCCCGTCCTCGCTGACCTCGTTCGACCTCGGCGTGAAGATCCCGACCGTCAACAACTACAGCCTCGGCATCCAGCACAAGCTCGGCACGGACATGGTGGTAGACGTGGCTTACGTGGGCAGCGGCGGCTGGAGTCTCTACCGCGGCCGCAATTTGAACCAATTGCGCGCGGGCACGCTCCAGGCAAACCCGGGCGTCAATACCAACGCGCTTCGTCCCTACCACGGTTACGCCGACATCACCCAGTACGTGACCGGATCGAATTACAACTACAATTCACTCCAGTTGCAGGTGCGGAAGCAGTTCGCCGGCGACGGCCTTGTGAACGTAGCCTACACCTGGTCGAAGTCCATCACCGATGCCAGTTCCTGGAGCGAAGGCCCGATGGACAGCTACAACTACAAGGGCGAGCGCGGGCTCTCGGCCTACGACCGCCGCCACATCTTCGTGCTCAGCTACGTCTACCCGCTGCCGTTCTGGAAACAACAGACGGCTTGGTTCCGCAAGGCGTTCGGCGGCTGGCAACTCTCCGGCATCACCATGATCGAGAGCGGGATGCCGATGAACATCGGTATCGCGGGCGACCGCGCGGGCACCGGTTCGGGCGGGCAGCGGCCGGACGTGGTCGGCGACTGGCGCCGGGGCGGCAAGACGCCCACGCGGTGGTTCAATACCGAAGCGTTCGCCCTGCCGGCGGTGGGCACGTTCGGCAACCTCGGCCGGAACGTCGTGATCGGCCCGGGGGGGCACAACTGGGACCTATCGGCCCAGAAGTACTTCGCCTTCGACGAGCAGCGCAAGCTGGAGTTCCGCGCCGAGGTCTTCAACGCGCCGCACCATTTCTCTTACTGGAGCGTGGCGACACAGCTCGGCGCCTCCAACTTCGGCCAGGTCACCAACGCCACCGACCCGCGGACGTTCCAGCTCGCGCTGAAACTGTTGTTTTGAGCGCTTCCCAGTAGACTCCATGAAGATTGGCTGCTTCGCACTCATCCAGCCGTTCGCGGCGATGCCGCAACAGTTCAAGATCATCCGTGAGATGGGCATCGAGAACGCTGACCTCACGGATAATCACGACGGCGCCTTTCGGCCTTCTGTGCCCACGCCAACCTGCTGGATCCGCCGGCGCCGGACACTTACTCAACAAACGAGATCATCAAGGCTGTCCGCCTGGCCCACCTGCTCGGCATCAGACATGTCATCACCGCCGTAGGCGATCCCAAGACCGAGTTCGGCCACGGCCTGACCCCCGAGCAGCGGATCTTCGCCATCCGCGAGCGCCTTTACACCCCGATCCTCTGGGCCGAAGAACTCGGGGTCGAGCTGCTCATCGAGCCCCACGGCATCGTCACGGACAACGTGGAAACAATGTCGGAGTTGCTCGATGCCCTTGGCGACGGCGTCATCAACCTGCCGGAGATCATCGGCGCGCTTCAGGACGCCGGCTTCGACGGGGACACAACGCTGGAGGTGGCGGGCGCCGAGAACGTCAAGCGCTCGGTCGAACGCCTGAAAGCCTGGACCCGGCAGTCCGCGCGCGGCGCCGAAGCGAGCCAATGACGGCGATCGAGCAGTCCTGACGGTCGCGGTGTTGCCAGTTGCGAGTTGGGCGCTGTTGGTCTGGATAGCCTGGTTCGATTCGATCTCCGGCGTGTAGGACCTGCCGTTCGGCAGGAGCCGGCATTTCAAGGTGGCGAACCGTGTGGCCGACACCCTGGCCGGCGGCTGGAACTTCAACTGGATCTTCAGCCTCTACGGGGGTATTCCGACCGGCAAGCCGGACGCCGTTTTCAGTTGTGGCGACCATCGCGTGAGCGGAACCCAGACCCCGGCGCTTCTTCGCCGCCAGCCGAAGGAACCTTGTGCAATCCCACGCCCCCCAACCGAATTTCTCCTGTCTGCTCACCACCTTAGCGCCGCCCTGGCGTCTGCCCCAGCCCCGACCGGTCTTACAATACCAGCGGTGATGTCACCCAGCCGGCCGGAAAGAAACCCTCTGGCGGCCTCGAAGTGGAACGTGCTCAGCAAAATAGAGAAAAATTACGAAGCAAACCCAATTTCTCACCCGGCCGGCGGCCGGCCCCGGTCCGCCTGCCACCACCCCGGCGTCGGCCTCCACCGCTCGCTGGTGGACACCGGCGTGGCCGGCTGGCGCCTCCAGCCCCGCTTCGCCGAAATCACCGCCCAGCGCAACTCCCCCCGCGGGATGCAGATGTCGCTGCGCTATTTCTTCTGACCGTAGAGCCGGCTTCAGCCGGCGGCGATAACCTTTTCCCTGGTAAAATCGTCTTAAGTATCGGAAGCTATTGGAGTGACGGCTCCCTGGGCCGGCTCACGGAAGACTTGAGATGAAATCCCGAACAGGCAGCGTGAAGGTTGCGTCTTCCAACTCGGGAGGACGCACGATCTATGTGCTGCTGGTGTTGGTCGTGCTCGTGGCCGCCGGCCTCTACTGGCGGTTCGGCGGCTCCCGCCCGGCACAGCCTCAGCGGACACCGGCCGTCCAGGTTCGCACCGCCAAAGCATACACCGGAAGCCTGGAGCGGACCATCCGGCTGACCGGGGCCACCGCCGCCGAACGCTACGCCATGCTGCTGGCGCCCCAGTTGCGCGGCAGCCGGCACGGCGGGGGCCTGAGCACCGGCATCGCGTCCCGGACCTCGCGGACCTCCTCGATCTCCGGCACATTCATGTCCACATCCAGCTCGGGCGGCTCCAGCACCTCTTCCGGCTCCAGCCGGTCTTCCTCATCGGTCGCATCCTCCTCGGGTTCCGGCGGCGGCGCCGACGTGGAGGGGGGCGGCGGCGGGGGGAGCCGCGGGTCCGGGGGCACGCCCAGTTCGCGCTCGGTCGGGGGTATGTCAATGAGCCGCACCAGCAGCGGCGGCAGCAGGGGAGGAGGCAGTTCCTCGAGTGGCGGTTCGAGCGGAGGACGCGAATCCGGGGGAACGGGCGGAGGCGCTTTCACCGGCGGTGGCGGCGGTGGGGGCGGCGGCCCTCGCGGCTCGGGCGGCCCCGGCGGCGGCGGCGAATTCATGCTGGTCCTCCAGGAACTGGTCAAGCCCGGCTCCCGCGTCAAGAAGGGCGACCTGATTGCTGAATTCGACCGCCAGTACATGCTGACCCGCCTCGATGACTACCGCGCCAGCATGGAGCAGGTCGAGGCCGGCGTGCGCATCCTCGAGTCGGACCTGGACGTCGAGAAAAAGGCCCACGCCCAGACAATCGAAGTCGCCCAGGCCAACCTGGAGAAGGCGCAGATCGACCTGAAAACCCTCCCGGTGCAATCGGCCATCATGACCGAGCACCTCCGCCTCAACGCCGAAGAGGCCGAGGCCAAGCACCAGCAGTTGCTCGGCGAGGTCAAGTTCAAGGAACTCTCCTTCGACGCCCAGCGGAAGATCGCCGACATCGAGCGCCACCAGGCCAAGATTGAGTTGCAGCGTGCCGAGGCCAACGCCGAGCGCATGGTGGTGCGGGCCGCGATGGACGGCGTCACCGTGATGCAGAGCATCATGCGCGGCGGCGAGATGGGCCAGGTTCAGCAGGGCGACATGCTGTTTCCCGGCATGTTCTTCGCCCAGGTAGTCGATCCCAGCTCGATGATCATCAACGCCGCCGTCAACCAGGTGGACGTTGAAGTGATGCGTATCGGCGCCAGGACGCGGGTGCGCTTCGACGCCTACCCGGGGCTGGAGCTGCCCGCCCACGTGCATTCCATCGGCGCCATGCCGCGTTCGGGCGGCTTCCGTGGCAGCTTCATCAAGGAAATCCCGGTGGTGCTGAAGCTGGACCAGATGGACCCGCGGGTGATCCCCGACCTGTCGGTCAGCGCCGATGTCATCGTGGCCCGCGAGGACCAGGCGGTGATCGCGCCGCTGACATCGATCTTCCAGGACGCCGGCGGCGGCAAACCGTACGTGCTGCTGCGACGCTCCTCGGGTTGGGAGCGGCGGGAAGTGGATCTCGGCCTGTCGAACCAGGTGGCGGCGGTGATTCGCTCCGGCTTGCAGGCCGGGGAAGTGGTGGCCGCCGAGCGCCCGCTGCAGCCGGCGGCGACCGGCAATCCCTGAGGAGTAGCAGTAACACCATGTCCAAGGACGTCAAACCGAAACAGAGGTTGGGGCAGGGCGGCGCTACTAGCCGCAAGAAGTGGATCGGCTGGGCCGCCGCCGTGGCCGTTTGCGTCGGCGGCGGCTACGCCGCTTATTATTACGCCGGGGTGACCGAGGTGGAAGTGGCCACCGCCCGCGCCCGGCGCGGCGATTTCGTCATCAGCGTCCGTACCCGCGGCGAGGTCCGCAGCACCCGCTCGATAATTCTCATCGCGCCCCAGGTCCCCGATCCGCGCATCGTCAAGCTGGCGGAAACCGGCAAGCCGATCAAGAAGGGCGACGTGGTGGTCGAGTTCGATTCGGCCTCCCAGGAACAGTACTTCCTGGAGCGCAACACCAGCGTCCGCACCGCCGACAGCGAGATCGTTCAGACCCAGGCTTCCCACCGCATCATCGACGAGATGGACGGCATGAACCTGATGACCGCCGAGTACGACTTCGAGCGAGCGAAGCTGGAAGCCAGCAAGGCGGAGATCCTTTCCGAGATCGAAGGCGCCAAGAACTGGATCGACGTCGGCATCTCCGAGGGCAGCGTCGGTCAGGTCAAGACCCAGATCAAGGCCCACGATGTCACCCAGCAGGCCGACATGTCGCGCCTCCAGCAGCGTAAGGACAAGGCGGTGCGCGACATGGACCGCGCCAAGGGGTACCTGGGCAAAATGGTCATCTACGCGCCCATCGACGGCATCGTCAACATCCTGCCCAACTTCCGCTCCGGCGGCTCCTTCGGTTCCATGCCGCCGCCCTTCAAGGAGGGCGACCGCGCCTGGACCGGGGCCTCCATCGCCGAGATCCCCGACCTCTCCAGCATGCGCGTCGAGCTGAAACTGGAGGAGGTCGATCGCGGCAAGATCCAACTCGGCCAGCAGGTGCGAGTGCGCGTCGATGCGGTGGCCGACAAGGAGTTCCAGGCTCAACTGGATTGGATCAGCCCGATCGCCGCCCTGATGTACAGGGGCATGGGCATGTCGGAGAAGAACTTCCCGGCTCACGCCACCTTGCGGAACCTGGATCCGCGCCTGCGTCCCGGCATGAGCGCCACCGCCGAGACCATCATCGAGAGTCACCCCGGTGTGCTGCTGATTCCGGCCCGAGCCAGCTTTGCTCACCAGGGCAAACCGGCCGTATACGTGCAGCGGGGCCAGCAGTTCCAGATACGCCCCATCGAGGTCGGCAAGCGTAACGAGACCGATATCGTGGTCCTCCGCGGCCTGCGGGAAGGAGAAGTGGTCACCCTCGAGAATCCCTTCGAGGCCGCCAAGAAGGCCAAGAAGTTATAAGCCGCAGATTCCATGAAGAAGATCGTCTTTCGTCTCTCGCTGGTGCTGATGGTCGCCGCCGCTGCCTGGGGCGTCTACCGCTTGTTCCAGCAGCTTCCGCAGCGGCAGCAGCAAATGGCCACCACCCGCGTGCGCCAGGGCGGCGTGGTCATCCGCAGTTTCGCCCGCGGCGAGCTGCGGGCCGTCCGCTCGGCCATGCTGATCGCTCCCAACCTGTTCGGCACCGTCCAGATCACCAGCTTGGCGCCGCTGGGAGCCTTCGCCAAGGATAAGGACCTGATCGTCGAGTTCGACGAGTCCGAGGTGCGCTCGCGCCTGGAAGAGAAGCAGCTCGAGCTGGACCAGATCGACGAGCAGGTCAAGAAGGCCCAGGCCGACCTCCAGATCCGCAACAACCAGGACCAGGTCGAGCTGCTCCGCACCAAGTACTCGGTGCGGCGGGCCGAGTTGGAGGTCAAGCGCGCCGAGCTGAAGTCGGCCATCGACGTGAAGAAGGACCAGTTGACACTGGAAGAGACGCGGCGCCGGCTCCAGCAACTGGAAAGCGACATCAAGTCGCGACTCGAGCAGGCCCAGGCTGAACTGGCTGTGCTCCGGGAACGGAAGAACCGCAGCCTGCTGGAGTTCCAGCGCGAGCGCCAGCGGCTGATGCAGATCAAGCTGCTGGCCCCGATGAGCGGGCTGGTGGCCATCCGCCAGAGCCGGCCGATGGGGGGGTTCTTCCCCGGCATGCAGTTGCCCGATTACCGCGAAGGCGACCAGGTCTATCCCGGCACGCCGATCGCCGATGTGCTGGACCTCTCCGAGCTGGAAGTGGCCGCCAAGGTCGGCGAGCTCGACCGCGCTAATCTGCGCGAGGAGCAGGAGGCGATCCTCCGGCTCGATGCGGTGCCCGAGAAGGTGTTCCACGGCAAGATCAAGAGCATGAGCGGCACCGCCAGCGCCAACGTCTGGTCCATGGACCCCGCTAAGAAGTTCGACGTGGTCTTCGCGGTGGACATGAAGGAGCTGCTGGAGGGGCTGGGCGCCAAGCCGGGACAGATCAAAGAGATCCTGGCGACGGCCGAGCGCAATCGGAACAAAGCGCCGCTCTCGGCCATGTCGTCGTCGATGTTCGCGGGCGGCATGGCGGGAATGATGGGCGGCACGGGCGGGGGCGCGCCCGGCGGCGGGCAGATGACGATGGTGGCGGGACCAGGCGGCCCGGACCAGATGGCCGCCCAGGGGTCGGGCGGAGTGCCCGGCGAAGGCCGCGGCGGCGGCGGGGCCGGCGAGCAGGGCCAGCGCCGCGGCATGCGCATGGGCGGCGGCCAGATGTCGGAAGAAGACCAGAAGAAACTCCGCGCCCTCATGGAGAAGGAGCTGGGCGGCCGCCAGATGCAGGATCTCAGCCAGGAGGACCGGCAGAAGATCTTCGCGAAAATCCGCGAGGCCATGGGTGGCGCCTCCCCGGGCCGGTCCGGCGGGGGGCGCCAAGGCGGAGAGGGTGCGGCCAGCGCCGGCGCTCCGCGCGCGGGCCGCGAACCTGCGGCCGGCGCCGGTCCCGAGCAGGCCGGTGCTGGCGGCGAGGCTCGTGCTCGCGGCGAAGGCCGCGGCGGCGCGGGCCAGCTCGGCTTACAGCGTCCCGGCGGTGAGGCCGGCGCGCAGGCTGGCGCGCAGGCCGGTGAAGGCCGCCAGCGCGGCGAACGCCGTGGCGAGGCCGGCGGGCCGGGTGGTCCCGGCGGGGGCCTGCCGTTCGGCTTTGGCATGGGCGGCGCGCAGCAGTTCACCGAGAAGGACCTGGAGAACGCCAAGCTGCCGCCTCCTCCCGAGGAGGAGAGCCAGCTCGAGGTCCTGCTGCGTCCCGGCTTGCTGGCCGACGTTGAGATTATCGTAGAGAACATCCCCAACGCCATCCATGTCCCGGTCCAGGCGGTGTTTGAGAGAGACGGCAAGCCGGTGGTCTACGTCAGGCGCGCGGACGGCAGCTTCGAGCCGCGCTTCATCAAGCCGTTCAAGCGCAGCGAGTCGATCATGGTCATCGCCGAAGGGGTGAAGCCCGGTGAGACGGTGGCCCTGGCAGATCCCACCGCCAGGCCCGGCCAGAAGAAGGGCGACGAGAAAGGGGCGGGCGCTTCCAAGGGCGGCGCCATGCCGGTGGGCGGCGGCCCCGGCGGGGGAGGCCGATAGTCGTATGTCGCGCTTGTCAGGCTACCTGCCCGAGCTCTACATGGGGCTCTCCAGTCTCCTGGTGCACAAGCTGCGCAGCTTGCTCACCATGCTAGGCATGATCTTCGGCGTCGGCGCGGTGGTGGCCATGCTGTCGATCACCGCCGGCGCCCAGAAGGAGATGATGAGCTACATCGACCTGCTGGGCGTCAACAACATCATCATCGAGGCCAAGGAGGCGGTCGATCGCAACGAGCTCCAGGCGCGGCGCGCCATTTCGCCCGGCCTCAGCTTCCGCGATTTCCGGGCGATCACCGAGAACATCCAGGGCCTGGAGGCGCTGACGCCGCGCAAGCGCTTCAAGCCCATCCGCATGCTGCCCAAGACCAACCAGGAACTGCCGGTGCTGATCGGCGTGCTCTCCAACTACGCCCCGATCAACAGCCTGAAGATGGTCGCCGGGCGCTTCTTCAACGACGAGGAGAACCTGCGCTCGTCCCCGGTCTGCGTGCTCGGCGAATTGGCCAAGGTCAACCTGCTCGGCTACGATGACGCCGTCGGCAAGTACGTCAAGGTCAACGACGTCTGGTTGCAGGTCATCGGCGTGATGGCCCCGCAGGCGGCCGCCGAGTCCGAGGTCGAGGGGCTGGAGGTGGTCAACCGCAACAACCTGGTGGTGGCCCCGCTCAATACGGTGATGCGGCGCTTCGAGGACAGCAACTCCTATCTCAAGGACGAGATCGACGGCATCTACATCAAGGTTGCCACCGGCGCCGATTCCATTGACACCGCCAACATCGTGCGGGCCATCCTCACCGCCACCCACAAGGACGCCGGTGACTTCAGCGTGGTCGTCCCCGCCCACTTGCTGGAACAGCGGCGCCGCACTCAGTTCATCTTCAACGTGGTCATGATCTGCATCGCCGGCATTTCGCTGCTGGTCGGCGGCATCGGCATCATGAACATCATGCTGGCCACCGTGCTGGAGCGCACCCGCGAGATCGGCATCCGGCGCGCCATCGGCGCCCGCCAGAGCGACATCGTGCGCCAGTTCCTCACCGAGGCGGTGCTGATCTCGATTGTCGGCGGCCTGATCGGCATCGCGTTCGGCTTCACCCTGTCGCGCATCATCGCCGCCGCCGCCGGCTGGTCCACCGTGGTTACTTTCATCTCCATCGCGGTGGCTTTCGGCGTGTCGGTGTTCATCGGACTGCTGTTCGGCATCTACCCGGCGGTGCAGGCCGCCAAGCTGGATCCCATCGAGGCGATCCGTTATGAGTAAGGTGTCGTCCCGACTCCTGACTTAGTAGGTCTGTCATGCGACTTAGGCTCTTACTTACCGCAATAGTTCTGGTCCCCGGCCTGATGGCCGACGGCCTCAACGGGCCGGTGTTTCCAACTCCCAGCTACTTCCGCGACCACTTCGCCACCCCCAAGGTGCGGGTGGAGTTGCAGCCGCCGGCGCGGCTGGAGGATTTCCTCACCGACGGCACACTGGAGCTCTCGCTGCGCCAGTACCTCGAGCTGGTGATGGCCAACAACACCGACATCGCCATCCAGCGGCTGTCGCTGGAGACGCCTCGCAACGCCATCCTGCGCGCTTACGGCACCTTCGATCCCGCGCTGACGGCCGACTTCACCAACCGGCGCAGCCGCGACGCCACCACCAGCGCGCTCCAGGGCGCCACGCTGCTCAGCCAGTTGACCCAGAACGCCAACTTCCGCTACACCCAGACGCTGGAGAGCGGCACCCAGTACAACGTCGCCTTCGCCGGCTCCAAGAACGCCTCCAACAACCAGTTCGCCACCTTCAATCCGGCGCTGAACGCCCAGCTTACGTTCGGCTTAACCCAGCCGCTGCTGCGCAACCGCGGCCCGGCCATCGCCCGCCTGCCGATCATGCTGGCCCGCAGCCGCCTCCGCCAGAGCGAGTACAACCTCGAAGACCAGTTGATGCGGCTCATTCTGACGGCCGAAACCGCTTACTGGGATGTGATCGAGTCCCGCGAGCGCCTGCGCGTCCAGCAGGAGAATCTGAAACTCACCGACGCGGCGCTCAAGCGCGCCCAGCGCGAGCTGGAGCTGGGCGCCATCTCGCCGCTGGATATTTACCGGCCCCAGCAGCAGTACGCCCAGGCCGAAATCCAGGTCTCCCAGTTCCAGTTCCAGCTTGCCGAGCGCGAGGACGCTCTGCGCCGCCAGATCGGCGCCGACCTCGATCCCCGGATCCGCAGGCTGCCGATCGTGCTCACCGAAACCGTTTCCCCCATCATCGACCCGGCCCCGGTCGATAAGGAATCGGCGGTGGAGATGGCCCTGGCCAGCCGGCCCGACCTCAAGAGCACCCTGCAATCGCTGGACACCGACGAGCTGAACCTGAAGTCGGCCACCAACGCCCTGCGGCCCGACCTGTCGCTGACCGGCAGCTACGTCTCGCAGGGCCGCGGCGGCTGGTTCTTCCAGCGCGCCAACGTCTTCGGCCAGCAGCAGCTTGTTCGCACCGTCCCCGGCGGCTTCGGCGACGCGCTGGACCAGTTGTTCGGTTTCGGCCTCCCCGTCTACCAGTTCGGCCTCTCCTTGCGGCTGCCCATCCGCGACCGCCGCGCCCAGGCCGACCTGGCCGACGCGATAGTCCAGAAGCGGCTCAACACGCTGCGGGCCCGCAACGTCGAGCAGACGGTTCGCCTCGACGTGCTCAACGCCATCAACCGCGTCGAGTCGGCCAAGGCCGGCGTGCAACTGGCCCGCGTGGCCCGCGACTTCGCCCAGAAGGAAGTCGAGGCCGAGCAGAAGAAGTACGACCTGGGCACCACCATCCTCTACTTCGTGCTCGAAGCCCAGACGCGGCTGACCAACGCCGAGGCCACCCTGGTCACCCAGTCGATCTCTTACCGCCGCGCGCTATTGAACCTCACCCGCGTCACCGGCCAGTTGCTCGAAGACCGCGGGATCGTGGTGCAGTAGGCG